>DASXKQ010000033.1:0-41529 GCA_036496745.1 Polyangiaceae bacterium | reverse complement strand
TCGAACTCGCAGCCTGCATCGATCAAGAGCAAGTCTCCGTCTCGCATCGTCCGGTCGTTCTTGTGATAGTGAAGCACGGTTGCGTTCGGCCCAGAGCCGACGATCGGCGCATACGCCGGACGCTCGGAGCCGTGCTTGCGGAAGATCCCGCGTAGGATGCTCTCGATCTCGTACTCGGCAACCCCGGGACGAGCAGCGCTCATCGCGGCTACGTGTGCCTCACGGGTGATCTCGATAGCGCGGCGCATCGAGGCTAGTTCGCCCTCCGACTTCAAGAGGCGCGCCTCGTGCACGATCGTTGCCGAATCGACGATGCTGGTCGGACAGATCACGCCCAGACGCGCACGGGCACGGACCTTGTCGAGCGCTGACAGCAACACGTCGTCGAATCCGCGCTGTTTGCCCAGACGGTAGAATATGCGCTCGGTATTTTGGATCACGTCGGGCAACTTGTTCGCTAGTTCCGCGATCGGGTAGGCAGCATCGGCGCCAAAGGTAGCCAGGGCACCTTCGACGCCCGCTCGCGCTCCATCCCAAACCTCACGCTCGGGGTCGCGCGGACGAACGAACAAACTAAATGGCTGTTCGGAGGCCGAGTGCAACACGAGCACGCTCTCGGGTTCGTCGAAGCCCGTCAGGTAATAGAAGTCCGAGTCTTGACGGTACTCGTGCTCGACGTCGTTGTTGCGGATCGTGGCTTGTGCCGCAAAAACAACGAGCACGCCCGGGTGAATCGCCCTGAGCACCGCGTCCCGACGTCGCTTGAACTCATCGAACATGTTGCTCCTACTGTTTAGAGCATCCCCCTTCGCAGACAAGCGCGAAGGCGCGCCGCACGCGTTTCCGGAGAGGCGGCCGGATCTCCGTTCTGCTCGAAAATAGGCTCGAGTTTGACTGACGCGGTGCGCCACGGTAGCCCTAAAGCGTGACCAGTCAGCGGCCGGACCCCAGCGAGCGCGACGACGGTGAGCCCGAGAGACGCCGCTTGGAGGGCGTGCTGCCCGAGTTGGTCAAACGGCTCGTCGACGCCGGCTACGAGAAGCTCAGCGAAGGTCCCGAGAACGTGCGCCACTTCATGAGCGAACTCAGAATGCCGAAGGATGCGCTGTCGCTCCTGCTCGCGCAGGTCGACGAGACGAAAAATGGCATCTATCGCGCCGTTGCCAAAGAGGTGCGTGATTTTTTGGACCACACCAATTTCTCCGAGGAACTCGCGGGAGTGCTCACCAAGTTATCCTTCGAGATCAAGACGGAGGTACGCTTCGTGCCGAATGACCGAGGCACCCGCGCCGTACCGGACATCAAATCGAAGGTTAGTGTAAAACGCGATCGTGAATCGCAGCCCCCGGCGCCAGCCAGCGAGCGGCGCTCGGAGCCCGAAAAGACCCCGCACAATCAGGACCCGGAGAAGGATCAGTGAAAGCACTCGGTGCAGGTAGCGAAGTCGACGCGTGGTGCACCCGCTGTCGCATGGACTTGATGCACAAAGTCGTGGCTATGGTGCGGGGCGCGCCCAAGCGCGTGATCTGCCTGACGTGCAATTCAGAGCACAACTATCGCGCGCCCCACTCGGAAGCGCGCGGCCCTTCCGTGCACGTTCGCGGCAAGAGCCCGGAGCCGAAAGTGCCCGCCGCGCAGCGACTCACGCTCAAAGCTCGCGCGGAGCAGGAGCGCGTACAGACTTGGTCGGCGAAGACGCTTGGCAAGACCGTGGACGCGTTCACGCGCTACGCGATGGACAAGAGCTTCCGCGAAGGACAGCTGATCTTGCATTCGAAGTTCGGCGAAGGCTACGTCGAGCACGTGCTGGAGGACGGCAAGGTCAGCATTCAGTTTCGCGACGGCGCGAAGACGCTCGCCCATAGCCCGGCCGCCAGCAGCGCCCAACTGCCGGCTCGCTAGATCTCCCGCTAACGTTTTCGTGCGCGTACCGGTCGCGCGCGCGGACCCCGCGTGGGCGCCGCACGTTGTGTGGGTGCCGTGCGCTGCACGGGTACAGTGCGCTGCGCGGGCGCCGTACGCTGCACGGATACCGTGCGTTGCGCGGGCGCTGTGCGTTGTGGGGACGGGCGCTGCACCGCGACCTCGCGCTGCGTGCGGCCGCCCAATCCTTGCGCTCTCGAGCCCCGGGACTCGCCTCGATCGCCGCTCTCTTGCTGGCGCTCGGCGCCGGGCGCGCGGCGCTGGGATGAGACGGCACTCCGGCTTCCGTGCCCACGGTTTGCTGGGCGCACCGCGTAGCTGCTTGCGCGCACCGATTCCGCCGATGCCGGCGGCGGGTGTATTCGCTTCGGCACGCCGAATTCCTTTTTGAGCGCGGTCAACTCGTCGACCGACAAGTGGCGCCATTGCCCGGGCCTCAAGCCCTCCGCTGAAACGCCCGCGTGCGAGATGCGCGCCAGCCGCATGACCAGAAAGCCGGTGGCCTCGCCTAAACGGCGTACCTGCCGATTGCGACCTTCACGCAACGTGAGCTCGAGCCAGGTCTTGTCCCCTTCGAAACGCAGGCGTCGCACGAGCGCGGGGCGCGTCGAGCGCCCGTCGATTTCGATGCTCTGCTCCCAATTGCGGAGATTGGCGTCTTCCACGTGGCCCTGCACTTTGGCGACATAGACCTTCGGCGCGCCGCGACTCGGATGCATCAGCACGTTCGCGAATTCGCCGTCGTTGGTGCAGAGCAAGGCGCCGCTGGTGTGAAAATCCAAACGTCCCACGGGCACCACGCGAGCTCCCACTCCGCGCAGCAACTCCGCGATTGTGGGACGCCCCTCGGGATCACTCAGCGTGCACATCACGCCGCGCGGCTTGTGCAGCAGCACGTAGACCAAGTCTTGCGCGCTGATGCTCTTACCGTCGAGCTCGATGCGCGCGCGCCGCGCGTCGACGCGCGTGCCCAGCTCGGACACCACACGCCCGTCCACGCGTACGCGCCCCTTGACGATCAGCTCTTCCGCCGCTCGCCGTGAGGCGATGCCGGCTCGAGCCAATACCTTTTGAAGACGTTCCAGCGCCATGGCCGATGCGGCCCGAGCTTTCGCTCAGCGGTTCACTTCTTGGGCGCCGCCGGCGGATTGCCCGCTCCGGACGAAGTAGCGGCAGGCGCAGGATTGCCCGTACCAGACGTAGGGACCGCCGGCGCGCTCGCAGCGTCCGACTTACTGGCATCAGAGCTCTTGCTATCGGATTTGTCGATCTCGCGCAGCGCGATTTCGTCGCGATCCCAGCGATCGACGTGCCCGTCAAAATCCAGATCGACACCGCGACGCTCGAGCTTGCCGTCGTCGTAGATCTCCCAGACGTCCGGCTTGCCGTCAAAGTTGGTATCGATCTGAGCGCGCGTCAGCTTGCCGTTGATGTAGTACTTGGTTTCGTCGTCTCGACCGTCGCCGTTGTGGTCGATACGAAGTTTCGCCACTCGACCCTTGGTAAAGGTGATCCAGGTGTCGATCTTGCCGTCGAAGTTCGTGTCGGCGACTTCCGTGAGCGCCTCGCCTTTGTCGTTGTAGGTGCGGACGACGTCCTTCACTCCATCGAGGTTGGTGTCGACTTCGCGGCAGAGCAAAATTCGGTGACGATCCTCGCCCTCGCCGACGACGCCGAACACACGCCGAATATTAGCCTGCTTCGCGCCCGGACCGATGCTTTCCTGCACTTCACGATCCCCGCGCCCCTTGAAATCGCAGCGCGATCGATCATCGGCCGCAACGCCCGAGATCTCTTGGGTCATGGTCCTGCCGGGCGTAGTGCTCACGGGAGTACCGCCACCACACGCCGAAAGACCGAGCAAGGCGCCGACTCCGACGATTACGTTCGCCAGCCTCATTTGCTCGGCCCCTTCTTGCTGTCTGTCGCGGCGTCGGGCTTCTTGTCCGGCGCTGCATCGGGCTTCTTGTCGTCGGGCTTGTTCTCGAGCTCAGTCGGCAGCGTGCCCTGCTGCTCGAACTTCGGCGAACTCGCTGCCTTGTCGGCGGGGCGCTCGGGCGGCGTGTAGCCGGTCTCTTTGCAGTAGTCGATGGTCGCGCCCGGATCCGGACGCCCGTCGTTGTTCACGTCGGCATGAATCATGGGGCATTCCGGCTTCGGGTACTCCCACCATTGGTCGACTACGCCGTCACCGTTGGAGTCGCGCTCGCTGCGCACGAGTACGCCGGCTTGGTAAAAATCCCACGTGTCCAAATGCTTGGCGAGCGTGGTCGCCTGGTCCTTTTCAGCGACCTGGCCGCCCTTGTACAGGGCGATCTCGTCGATCTGCCCGTCGCGATCGTAGTCGCTCTCGCGACGCCGCAGTTGACCATTGCCGTCGAAGTAACTGTAGGAATCGATCAAGCCGTCGAAGTTCAAGTCGACCGCTCGGCAGATCTCGCGGCCACCCGAGCGAACGATGAAAATGTCAGGCTTGCCGTCCCCGTTTGCGTCGATTTTCTCGGCAGCGCTGGTGTCGCACGCCTCATGAGTCACCGTGGTGTCACGCTTGGTGAGCCCGGTCGCGCCTGGAGTCGCGGCGCCCGCTGCAACTGTGCCCGTACAACCCAGCTGGAAACATGTAACCAGGAGCAGGCCCGGCAGCGCGGTTCGCGAAGAGAGCGCTGCGAAGTTCGTGGGAACCGCGGCTGTCTTCTTCGTCTTCGATGTCATTCCGTACCCTTTCCAGCGGACCCCGCGCGTCTGCGCGTCTGCTCCGCTTTGTAGCTCGGAACGAGAGCCAAGCCTAGACCTCGCTCGAGCGAACTCTAGCGCCGGTGTTGGCTCTAGACATCTGGCGGGCAGCCAAAGTCACACGCGTCTGGTTGGGCACGTTGTCCCAGACGACGGCCAGGACATCGGCCAACCGGCCTCTCAACTCTGCTCTCTCGATAGACCGCGCAGAGGGCACCGGCATCAAATCAAGAAAATTGGACGGATCGATGGCTAGAACAGACCTGTAACTATTTGATTTTAAAAAGCTATATTAAATATGATTCGCCGATCTAAGATTGACAACACACGTATGGGAATCTAGTGTAACGACTGGTAATTCGTCGGCTTCGGAAGCTCCATGTCGCGCAAAAAGATCTCCACGACCGTCTACATCACGCCGGAGCAAAACGAGCGGCTGCACTTGCTGCACACCCGCACCAAGGTACCCGTCGCCGTCTACATTCGAGAGGGAATCGATTTGGTGCTCAAGCGGTACGAGCACGCGTTGCCGGGTCAGATGAGCCTCACGGACACCCCGACAAAGGCCGCCAAAAAGTAAGGCGATGCCCGCGCTCCCCGGCACGCTGGTGCGCTCCTCCCGGCCGCGCTAGAGAGCGGCGCCGCGCGAGACTCGATGCCGACCGACCCCAGCAAGATTCGCAATTTCTCGATCATTGCACATGTAGACCACGGCAAGAGCACGCTGGCGGACCGTATTCTCGACGTGACCGGCGCCATCAGCGCGCGCGAAAAGGTCGAGCAGTTTCTAGACAAGCTCGAGCTCGAACGCGAGCGCGGCATCACGATCAAAGCCCAATCGGTGCGCCTTCGTTACCGCTCGAAACGCGGCGAGGACTACCAGCTTCAGCTGATCGACACGCCCGGCCACGTCGACTTCAACTACGAGGTGAGCTCGAGCCTGCGCGCCTGCGAGGGGGCGCTGCTGGTCGTGGACGCAACGCAAGGCGTGCAGGCGCAGACCGTCGCGAACGCGTACCTTGCCCTGGAAAATAACCTCGAAATCATCCCCGTACTCAACAAGGTCGATCTGCCCTCCGCCAACGTGGATCACGCCGCCGAGCAAATCGAAGAGGTGATTGGCCTGGACTGCAGCGGCGCCCTGTTTGCCAGCGGCAAGACCGGCGTGGGCGTGATCGAGGTGCTCGAAGCTGTGGTCGATCGCATCCCGGCCCCGCGTGGCGCCGCCGATGCCCCGCTGCGCGCTCTGCTGTTCGACAGCTGGTACGACAGCTACCGCGGCGCCGTGATTATGTTGCGGATCATGGAGGGTACGCTCAAGCGCGGGGACCGCATCAAGTTCATGTCCACGGGGCGGACCTACGACGTCACCGAGCTCGGGTGTTTCAGCCCGCACGCCTCCGCTTTGGAGGAGCTCGGTCCCGGTGAGGTCGGCTTCGTCGCGGCCAACATCAAGACCACGGAAGACACGAAAATCGGCGATACCATCACGACCTACCACCACGGCGCGAGCGAGCCGCTGCCCGGCTTTCGCGAAGTCAAGCCAATGGTATTCGCTGGCATCTTCCCGACGGACTCGGCGGAGTACGAGAACCTACGCGACGCCTTGTCCAAGCTGCACCTGAACGATTCCTCGTTTCAGTTCGAGCCGGACACCTCGGACGCCCTGGGCTTCGGCTTTCGTTGCGGTTTCTTGGGCCTGCTCCACATGGAGATCGTCCAGGAGCGGCTCGAGCGCGAATACAACCTCGACCTGATCACGACGGCGCCGAGCGTCGTCTACATCGCGCACACGAAGTCGGGCAAGACGGTGCGCGTCGACAATCCGTCGAAAATGCCCGTGGTCGGCGAGATCGAGAGCATCGAGGAGCCCATCCTCAAGCTCACGGTGCACGTGCCTGCCGAATACGTGGGCCCCGTCGTGGCGTTGTGCGAAGAGCGCCGCGGCACGCAGCTCGGGATCAACTATGCGACCAAGGACCACGTGGTCGTGAGCTACGAATTGCCGCTGGCCGAGGTCATTCTGGACTTTCACGATCGCCTGAAGAGCGTCTCGCGCGGCTACGCCAGCATGGACTACGAAGTGACCGGCTACCGAGCGGACACCCTGGTCAAGCTCGACATGCTGTTGAACGGTGAGCCGCTCGACGCACTCAGCATCATCGTTCACCGTGATACGGCCTACGCGCGCGGCCGCGCGCTGGCGTCGAAGCTCAAGGAGCTCGTGCCGCGGCAGCAGTACGAGGTCGCGATTCAGGCCGCGATCGGCTCCAAGGTGATCAGCCGCGAAACCGTGCGCGCGATGCGCAAGGACGTCACCGCCAAGTGTTACGGCGGCGATATCAGCCGCAAACGCAAGCTGCTCGAGAAGCAAAAAGAGGGCAAAAAGCGGATGAAAGCCGTGGGCAGCGTCGAAGTGCCACAGGAAGCCTTTCTGGCCATTTTGAAGCTCGAGAGCTGATACGGTACGGGTAGATGATCGTGAAAGCGGCGGCCACCCGACACAAGCGTTTGGCGGAGATCAACGCCGCAGCGCCGCCGAACGGCGCAGTCGAACACCTCGAGACGATCGCCTTTGGCCCCGCGCTTGCCGTCGAGCGCTTTCGTTTCAAAAACGGTCTCGAACTCCTGTTTTGCGCGGATCACAGCGCGCCGGTGATCGCCTATCACACGTGGTTCCGCGTCGGTTCGCGCCACGAGCACGAGGGCAAGACCGGGCTTGCCCACCTGTTCGAACACTTGATGTTCAACGAGGTCGAGGGGCGCAAAGCCGGCGAGTTCGATCGCAAGCTGGAGGAGGCCGGGGCTGAGAGCAACGCCTCCACCTGGCTAGACTTTACGCAATACAACGTGTCGATCCCCAAAGATCAGCTCGGGCTCCTCGTGAAGCTCGAGTCCGAACGCATGAGCAAGCTCGTGCTGCGCGATCCACAGGTCACCAGCGAAAAAGAGGTCGTTTCGAACGAACGGCGTTACCGGGTCGAGGACGACGTCGAGGGAGCCGTCAGCGAGCTATTGTGGGCGACCGCCTTCCGTGAGCACGCCTACCGTTGGCCGACGATCGGCTGGATGAAGGACATCGAGGGCTTCACGACCGAGGACTGTGCCGCGTTCTATCGGACCTTCTACGCACCGAATAACGCCGTGCTCGTGATCGTGGGGGACGTCAGCGAAGCGCAGCTCCTCAAACGGCTGTCCGGCGCGTACGGCCATATCCCGGGCGCGCTCTTGCCGCTCGAGGACGTCCACCCCGAGCCGCCACAGCTGGAAGAACGGCGCGTCGAGATCAAGAAACCCACGTCGACCGAGAAGATCGCGCTCGGCTACCACTCGCCAGCCATGGGCGATTTCGACTACCCGGCGCTGTCGTTGCTCGCCGAGATTTTGTTCGGCGGCCGCGCGAGTCGGCTGTATCAGCGGCTCGTGCGCGACCTCGAGCTGGCCAGCGAAGTGCGCGCATTCGTCGGTCCCTTCCGCGATCCGGGCCTGTTCGAGGTGTATGCCTCCGCGCGTGAAGGCAAAACCGGTGAACAGCTGCTGTCCGTGATCGACGAGGAATTTGCGCGCGCGCAGCGCGAACCCGTCAGCGAGGCCGAGATCGCCCGCGCCTCGGCGCGTCTCGAACTGTCGTTCTTGGCGGGCCTCGAAACCGTGGACGGCAAGGCCTCGACGCTCGGCTTCTTCGACACGGTGCTCGGCCGGCCCGGGCTCGGCTTCGAGCGCCTGGAGGCGACGCGGCGACTCACGGCCAGCGACCTATTGCGCGTGGCTCGACGCTATTTACTCGCGCGCCAACGGAGCACGATTCTGGTTCGCCCCGACCTCTCCGCTGAACGCGCCGAGGCCGCCCAGTGACGTCCCCTGCCCTCACGTCGCAGGCAGGCGAACCGCGTGTGCTGGTCGAGACATCGCGCGCGCTGCCGCTCGTGTCGCTCGCGGTCGGTCTGAAAACCGGCGCGTTCCTGGACACCCCCGGCAAGGAGGGCGCCACACGGCTGCTCACACGCTTGATGCGCCGCACGGGCGGTGGCCTCGAACCGCAGGTGATCGACACGCGCATCGATTCACTGGGCGGCTCGCTCGGCGCGGACGTCGCGCAGAGCGTGACCGTGTTCCACGGCACGGTGATCTCGCGCTCGCTCGAGCCGTTCATCGACCTATTGCTCGATGTCATCGCGCGCCCGGGTTTGGCCGAGCTCGAGCTGCAGAGGCTGCAGCGCGAGACGCTCGCCGAGCTGAAAGACTCGCTCGACGACGACCGCGGGCTCGTTCGACGCTGGTTTCGCCGCCGTTTCTTCGGCGACCACCCGTATGGACGCTCGATTGGCGGGACCGAGCGGACGGTCGCGGCGATCGACGCGGCAGAGGTGTCGGCGCGCTATGCGCAAGCGTTCGTCAAAGAGAATCTCGTGTTCGCTTTCTCGGGCGACATCACGAGCGAGCAGGCTCAGGGCATTGCCAGACGAGTCGCGAGCGCGCTCGCGAGCGGCGCTGCTCCTCGCGATCCGACCGGCGATCCGGCGCCGATCCCCGGGCGGCGTCTGGTGATCGTCGACAAGCCCGAGCGCACGCAGACTCAAATCCTGATCGGCTGCCTCGGCACCCAACCCTACGACGACGACCACGTCCCGTTGCTGGTCGCCAACACCATCTTCGGTGGAACGTTCACGGCGCGCATGACGCAGGAGGTTCGCTCGAAGCGCGGCTGGTCGTACGGCGCCTATTCGAGCCTGCCCATCGACCGAAGTCGCCAGGCCTTCAGTATGTGGACATTTCCCAAGGCGGAGGACGCCGCACCCTGCGTGAAGCTCGAACTCGAGATGCTCGGCGCTTTTCGTGAGAAAGGGGTCACCGCCAAGGAGCTGTCCTGGGCCAAGCGTTATTTGGTTCGTTCGCACGCCTTTGCCATCGACACGCCGCAAAAGCGCGTCGGCCTCGACCTCGACACCGCGCTCTACGATTTGCCGGACGGCTACTATGACGACTATCTGAAGCGCATCGAGGCCGTGACCCTCGAACAAGCGAACGCAGCCGTGCAAAAACGCCTGTCGGACGCGGATCTCCTGGTCACCGTCGTCGGGACGGAAGCGCAGATCGGCAGCGCGCTGCGCGACGTGATCCCGAACCTAGCGAGCTCAGAAGTGATTCCGTACGACCGCGTGGACTGAGCGAGCCGCTCAGAGCCAGCCGATCATGCCCACTTGAATCCCGAACTGGCGGAAGTGCTGGTCTCGCTCGGCCGCGGCCTCCGGGGTGCGCGAGCCCGACACGTCGATGTCGAAGTTGGGACCGGCGGTGAAGCCGAAGTGCGGCGTGACCGCAAACACGAACATGGCGTCCAAGTCGAGGGCGAAACCGTTACCCTTCTCGACCGTATCGACCGAGTAGGAGTGGTACGTGAAGCCCGCGTGTGGCCAGATACCCACGACCGATCCGAACATGTATGCGAAGCCGACGCGCGGCGCGAATGCGAAATCGCTGTAGTCGGTGCTGACGGTGGCCCCGTTCATAGCGGCCGGACCATTTCCACCGAGCGGTCTAGAAATGGAGCCACCCATGTACGCGAGCGTCCCACCGACGCTCAGATGGTCGATCACGAAGTAGTCGAACGCGACGCGCGGCACCTCGAACGGATTGCGCGGATCGTTGGGCACATGCCACATGAACGCCATGCCGCTCGTGTTGTCGTACGAGTCGGGAACACCCGGTACCAGGGACTGCTCCGAGCGGTGCGACCAGGTGAGCCCAAAAAGCCGTTCAGCGCCGAACACGGCGCGCCCCTGCGTACCGAACTCCTGCGCCTGAGCGACAACCGAACTCAGCAGCAGACCGAGCGTGACCGCGAGACCAGCGACCTTTTTCATGACTCGCAATGCTAGGCCAAGCCGAGCGCCACTTCGAGCGCTTTTGCAATTGCGAGCGCGGCGTTCGTCGCGCGTTCACTCGCCGCGGAAAACGACTCGCCATTTTGGAGCGCGATTTTCAGATCGACGTAGATTTTCAACTTGGGTTCCGTGCCGCTCGGCCGGACGAGCACGCGCACGCCGTCACCCAGGTCCAGTGCGACGAGATTCGTCGCGCCGCGCCACGCGGGCGCTTCGCGTTCCGGCTTCGCAAAATCCTGACTGGAGACAACCGTGTGTTCGCCGATTTGGCTCGGCGGCGCTGCACGTAGCCGCGCCATCGCGTCGACGATGCGCTCGGCGCCCGACGTGCCCGCGAGCACGACACTGTGCTGAACGCTCGCCCACAAACCGTGACGCGCGTAGAGCGCCTGTAGACGCTCGAGCACGCTTTGTCCGCGTGCGCGCGCTTCACTTGCCAAGCCCGCGAACGCGAGCGCCGCGCTGATGCCGTCTTTGTCTCGCACGGCGCGAATCACGGAGTAACCGAGCGCTTCCTCGTAGCCGAAGCAAAAACGCCTACCGTGCGTGTTCTCGAGCGCCAAAGCCGCGGTCCACAACCACTTGAAGCCCGTAAGCGTACGTTCAGCGTGCACTCCATGGGCGCGCGCGATGCTCTCGAGCATCGGTGACGAGACGAAGGTCGAGATCACTTGACGATTGGGCGATGGCTGTCCGCGTTCGAGTAGGTAGTCGGCCAAGAGCAGACCAATTTGATTGCCCGTGAGCGCGAGCCAGCGCCCAGCGGGCGTGGGCACGGCGACCGCCATGCGATCCACGTCAGGGTCGTTGGCCAGCACGAGGTCGGCGTTCACATCGCGCGCGAGTTGCAGCACGCTTTCGAGCGCGGTCGGCTCCTCCGGGTTGGGGAAATGAACGGTGGGGAAGTGACCGTCTGGCTCGCGCTGCGCGGACACCATTTCCACATTTCGGTAGCCAAAGTACTCGAAGGCTCGTTGCAAATAGAACGCCCCCACTCCGTGCAGCGGTGTGTAGGCGATGCGGAGCCCGTGATCGGCGGACACGGGCGGGAGCTCGGCGCGCGTGTCGGCCAGGTAGCGATCGAAGAGCTCGTCGGGGATAACCTCGGCTCGGGCGAGGCCGTGCGGCTCGATTGGGATTTGATTCGCCGGCCCGAGTTCGCGCATAAGCTGAGCGATCTGGGCGTCGTCCGGCGCGACGACTTGTACGCCGTTGCCGAGGTACAGCTTGTACCCGTTGTACTCGGGCGGGTTGTGGCTGGCGGTAATCACGATGCCCGCTTGCGCGCTGAAGACTCGCACGGCGTAGGCGACGATCGGCGTGGGCACCGGGTCCGCGAAGCGCTTCACCGGGATACCCGCAGCAAGCAAGACCTGCGTCGCGTCATCCGCGAAGCGACGGCTATCGATGCGCGCGTCGAAGCCAACCACAACCGGCAGCGTCCGAGCATCGGGCATTCGGCCCAGCAAGTGTTCGGCGAGAGCGCGTGTTGCGCGTCGAACCATCGCCAGATTCATGCGCGCGCTGCCCGCTGCCACGATGCCTCGAAGTCCGGCCGTTCCGAACTCGAGCTCGCCGTGCATTCGCTCACGAAGCTCGCCGACCGCTCGCTGGTCGATTAAATCGCGGAGTTCCTTGGCGGTCACGCAGTCCGGATCGCCGTCAGCCCACGCTGCTGCCTGCGCGAGCAGGGCTGCATCATCGGTCGGATCCGCTGGTGACATCGCACTATCCTCGCGGATTTACGCAGTTTTCGCCAGGGTTTCCAGGAGCCCGGTGTTGTATTGGCCGCTCTGAAATGAGTCGCTGCCGAGGACAGCGAGCAGGAAATCGCGGTTCGTGGTGCGCGGGCCCTTCGGGCCCGCGATCTCCACGACCGTGTGCTCGAGCGCCGCGCGCAGGAGTTCGAGCGCTTCGGTTCGATCGCGTCCGTGCGCCGAGATCTTCGCCAGCATGGGATCGTAGTGCGTTGTTACTTCCGCTCCCTCGAGTACGCCGCTGTCGACACGAATGCAGGGCATGCCATCCGGCAACCGCAGCCGCGTCAACCGACCCGGTTGAGGGATGAAGCCCTTGCGCGGATCTTCGGCGTAGAGCCGGGCCTCGATCGCGTGCCCCGTGAGCGTCGGCGCGAGAACTGCGGGCGCCAGTGGCTGCCCGTCCGCGACTCGCAACTGAAGCTCGACCAGGTCCAAACCCGTCACCCATTCCGTCACGGGATGCTCGACCTGCAGGCGCGCGTTGACCTCGAGGAAATAGAGCGTGCCGGACGCGTCCGCCACGAACTCAACGGTGCCCGCGCCGCGATAGTCTACCGCGCGCACGATCTTGAGCGCAGCCTCGGCCAGTGCTTGGCGCCGCGCCTCACCCGAATCCCCCGCCAAAAAGGCTGCGGGCGACGGCGATTCCTCGAGCACCTTCTGGTGCCTTCGTTGCGCGCTGCAATCACGCTCACCGAGCGCGACCGCGTGGCCGTGCGCGTCGCAGAAGATCTGAACCTCGATGTGCTTGGGGTGTTCGAGGTAGCGCTCGAGATAAATGCGCGAATCACCGAAGGCCGCACGACCGCGATCCGCGCACGTCTGCGCGGCCGCCTTCAACGCGGTGCCGTCACTGACGATCTGCATGCCGATGCCGCCACCCCCGCCCGCAGCTTTGATCAATACCGGAAGCCCGATGCGGGCGAGCTCCGCCGCGAGCGCCGCTTCATCCGCGGGATCGATAGCGGTCACGCTACCCGGTGGCGGCTCGACTCCGACGGAACGCGCGACCGCGCGCGCACGGAGCTTGTCTCCCAGCGCGGCCAGAGCCTCCGGCGGAGGACCGATGAACACCGCGCCTGCGGCCGCGACGGCTTCGGCAAAGTCCCGTCGTTCGCTGAGTAGACCGTAGCCGGGATGCACCGCGTCGGCTCCCGCTTGACGGATCGCATCGACTACCGCGGCAATATTGAGGTAGCTATCGCGCACGGGCGCCGGACCAATGCGGATCGCCTCGTCGGCGAGCGCGACGTGCGGAGACAGCGCGTCGGCGTCCGAAAACACCGCCGCGGTTGCCACGCCGAGTCGCTCGCACGTGCGAAGCACGCGGCAGGCAATCTCGCCGCGATTCGCAACCAGCACTTTGCGAAACATGAGCTAGGCACCTCGGCTGTTGCGCGCCGCGTCGCGTTCGCGCTTTTGGCGCAATAGATCCTCGGTCATCGCAAGCTGGCCGCAAGCCGCCGACACCTCATCGCCCCGCCGTGTCCGCACGAAGCAGCTGTAGCCTGCGGCGGCGAGCGTACTTTGGAACGCGACCACGTTGGCCGCCTCGGGCGCGCGCAGCTCGGACGCCGAGATCGGATTCATCGGGATCAGGTTCACTTTGACGGGAATGCCGCGCAAGAGCAGACCGAGCTTGCGCGCGTGCTCGACGCCGTCATTCACACCCGCGACGAGCGTATACTCGATCGTGATGCGGCGGCGCTTGGGCAGTGGATACGCGCGCAAAGCCGGGATCAGCTCAGACAGCGGATAGCGCCGATTGATGGGCAAAATGCGATTTCTAGTCTCGTCGTCCGGCGCGTGTACGGAGACAGCCAAGCCTATTTTTCCGGCGAAGTCCTGACCGAGCCGCGCGATACCCGGCACGAGGCCGACCGTGCTCACGGTCATGCGGCGCGTGCTGATGCCGAGCCCATCCGGGTGCGCCAGCAGGCGGATCGCGCGGACGGTTTCGTCGTAGTGGTGGAGCGGCTCGCCCATACCCATGAACACCAAGTTCTTCAGGCTCTCGCTCGGTCGCAGGTAGCGCCTGGCCAAATACACCTGGCTTGCGATTTCGGATGCCCGTAGGCCTCGCTGCAAACCCGCTTGCCCGCTCGCGCAGAAAACGCAGCCCATCGCGCAGCCGAATTGAGTCGAGATGCAGAGCGTAACGCGCTCGGGCAGCTGATTCGCCTCCTCTGCGCGCGCATCGTCCGAATCGTCGTCGGGTGCACTTGCATCCGCGTCGGTGAGATCTGTCATCGGAATGATGACGCACTCCACGCGCGCGCCGTCGGCCGCGCCGAGCACGAGCTTGCGCGTGCCGTCGCGCGACTCGTGCACTTCCGAAACCTCGAGCGGCGCGGCCACTCCGGCCTCAATCAGTCGCGCGCGAAACGCAGCACCCAGATCCGTCATTTGGTTCGGATCGAAGACCCCACGCTGGTGAATCCAACGAAAGATCTGCTCGGCGCGAAAGGGCCGTTCCCCGAACTCGCTTACGGTCGCTTTCCATTCTTCGGGAAAGCGGCCGACGGGATCGCTCGCTTCGCTCACCGCTCACTCCGCTTGGCTTCTTCCCAATATCCATCGAGCTCCTCGAGCGCGAGGCCGCTCGTAGGCTTGCCGTCCGCACTGCGCGGCCAGCCGCCGTGGCGTTCCTTGACTCGGCGCTCCACGTGACCGAAGCGCCCCGCGAAGCGATCCGCTGTTTTTCGCAGCGCGGTCTCGGCATCGATACCAGAATGGCGCGCCAAGTTGACGAGCGCGAACAGCAGATCACCGAGCTCGGCCTCCACGCGCTCAGGCGAGCCTTGCGAGATGGCTTCGTCGAGCTCCGACAGCTCCTCGCTGACCTTGCTGCGCGAACCGCGTCCGTCCGGCCAATCGAAGCCGACGCGGCTCACCTTCTCGCTCATGCTCTGCGCGCGATAGAGCGCCGACAGCGAACGCGGCACACCGTCGAGCAGACCACGCTCACTTTTTTCCTGAGCCTTGATCAGCTCCCAGTTGTGCAGCACCTCTTCACTACCGCTCACGGCCGTGTCGCCGAACACGTGCGGATGTCGGCGCACGAGCTTCTCCACGATCCCGCGCACGACGTCATCGGGGCCGAACGCGCCTTCGCGTCGTGCAAGCTCACCCAGAAACACTACCTGCAAGGCGAGGTCGCCGAGCTCCTCGCGCAAGTGGCCCCGGTCCCCTTCGTCGACGGCGTCGATCACCTCGCAGGCTTCTTCGAGCACGTAGCGGCGCAGCGACTCCATGCTCTGTTCGCGATCCCAAGGACAGCCGCCCTCGCCCAGCAAACGCTGCATGATCGCGACCAGCGATGGGTAGCTCTGGCCGCGCTGCTCGGAGAGGGGCATAGCCTCGGGAACGGGGAACGACTCGGGCATGACGTGTCCGCTTAGCATGTGGGCCGCGACTCTGCCCCAGGGCATTTCCGGCGCCGGCGAGCCGCCCAATCCAGGGGGCGGAGTGGTAGCCTGAGCGGATGGACTCGGTGCTTCAAATCGAACGCGCGGACGGCGTGGCCACATTGACGCTCAATCGCCCGGCAACGAGAAACGCCCTGAGCCCTGAGCTCTTGACGGCTCTGGCCGCCGGCATCGAAGAAGTCTCGAGCGACAGCACCATCCTGGCCGTCGTGCTCACCGGAGCCGGGCAGGCCTTCTGCTCGGGCGCGGACCTGAAGGGTGCGATCGCCGACGTCGAGGCGGGCGTCGACTTGGACGCGCGCATCGAGCAATTCCACGCGCTGATCCGCGGTATCGTGCGCGCGCCCAAGCCGTTCATCGCGGCGGTGAGTGGACCCGCCGTCGGCTTCGGCGCTGACCTCGCGCTCGCCTGCGATCTGCGCGTGATGTCCGTGAGCGGCTATCTGCAAGAGAAGTTCGTCGCGATCGGCTTGATGCCGGACGGCGGTGGGACGTTCTGGTTGCCGCGCCTGGTCGGTCTTGGCCGAGCGCTCGAGTACTTGCTGCTCGGCACCAAGCTCGACGCCGAGCTCGCGCTATCGCTCGGACTCACGAGCCGCGTGGTTGCCGAAGACGCGCTGCTGGGCGAAGCGCTCTCGCTCGCTCGCACGCTCAGCGCCGGCCCGCCGCTCGCGATTCGCGCGATCAAATGGGCGCTGCGCGAACCGGCTCCCACCTCGATCGACGAAGCATTGGCGCGCGAGAAAACCGGACAACTCGCGCTCTTGCGCTCGGCTGACCTGCGCGAAGGCGTGCACGCTTGGAGCGAAGGCCGCGCTCCCACGTTTCGCGGTCGCTGAGCGCGCAATCAGAACAAGTAGCGCTCGCCCGAATCGCACAGGATCGTCACGACGATGCCCGACTTGAGCTCTGCAGCGACCTCGCACGCAGCGTGTACGTTGGCACCCGACGACGGACCGACCAATAGCCCTTCCTCGCGAGCCAGGCGGCGTGCCATGCGCTCGGCGGCAATGTCTGTCACTTCCAGCACGCGATCGAACACCGAACGATCGAGGATCTTGGGGACGAAGCCCGCGCCGAGCCCTTGAATGCCGTGCATGCCCGCTGGCTTGCCGGAGAGCACGGCGCTGTTCGCGGGCTCTACGGCGACTATCTTCACCGATTGCGCGAGCTTCTTGCGCAGCGTGCGTCCGACCCCGGTGATCGTCCCGCCCGTGCCCACGCCGGATACGAACGCGGCGAGCGTTCCACCCGTTTGCTCGAGAATTTCGAGCGCGGTGCCCAGCTCGTGGCTCTTGGGATTGGCTTCGTTTTCGAACTGGCTGGGCATGAACGCGCCCGGGGTCTCCGCCAGCACGCGTTGCGCGCGACTCACGGCGCCGGACATGCCGTCGCTCGCCGGCGTGAGCACGATCTCGGCGCCGTAGGCGCGCAAGATGTAGCGCCGCTCGAGACTCATGTCCTCCGGCATCACCAGCACGCAGCGGTAGCCGCGCACCGCCGCGATCATCGCCAGGCTGATGCCCGTGTTGCCACTGGTCGCCTCGACCAGGGTTGCTCCGGGCTTGAGCTGATTGGATTTTTCCGCACTCAAGATCATCGACAGCGCAGGGCGATCTTTGACGCTGCCGGCGGGGTTGACGAACTCCGCCTTGGCCCACACCACGGCGCCCCCGGGTGGTGACAAGCGCGCGAGGCGAACGAGCGGCGTCTTTTCGATCAGCGCGAGCACGTCGTCGGCGACACGCAGACCATTTTCTGTAGTGCGGCTACCCGAGCTCAAACCTTTGGAATCGTCGCTGGCCATACCGGTCTCACGCTACCACTAACCGGCGGCTGCAACACGGGCGGCGTGCCCTTCGACCCAGATGGACTCGTGGCCTTCGAAGTACGGGCTCTTGAGGCGCGCCAGCGCCCAGGCTCGAGAGTCTGCGCGAACGCTACTGGTCACTTCACCGACTTCAGCCCCGGCGCCGGCAGTGACCTTCGCGCCTATCGCGGGAGCAGGGGCGTCGTCGATGGCGAGCGCAACCAAGCGCCGCTTGAGCTTGCCGCGCATGTCTTGCATGCAGACGACCTCCTGCCCCAAGTAGCAGCCCTTGCTCCATGAAATGGCCAGGCGATCGAGCCCCGCTTCATGCGGGTTGTCTTCGTCGCTGAAATCGACGCCAAACCGCCCGAGTCCGTGCGCGACTCGAAAGGCATCCCACTCCTGAGCGTCCGCGAGGTGCACACCGCTCGCCGACTCGAGCCAGTGCGAAAGCGCGGAGGAGCGCGCACTCGGCATGGCTAGCGCGGCGCCCTCGCCGTGCGTCCACACCACACTAGCGGCCACGCCGCCGAGCGCCGCCGCCGCGGCGCGGGCTGACCCGAGCGCGCCGCCGCCGAAAAAGCGAGCCCACTCCCAGTCCGCGGACACGTCGGCGATGGTCGCATCCTCCATCACCAAAAAGCGATCCAAGAGACCAAGGAGCGAGGGTGCACTGCCAGGCGCCACGCTCAACAGCAGGCCGGCTTGGGTGGCTAGTAGCGTGAGATCGCTTTGAATCTTGCCTTGCTTATTCAACAAAAGCCCATACACGCCCTGCTCCGGCTGCAGCGCGGCGACATCGCACGTGAGCAAGCCATTGAGCCAGGCGATCGCATCGGGGCCGGTCGAGAGTAGCGTTCCCCGCTCCGGCTCACGGACGACCAGTACGTCGCTACTCAACCTTGATCTCCTCATCAATGGTCGGATAGAGCGGACCGTCTTTGAGCGTGACGGTCTCTTCCTTGCCGTTCGCGTGGCGCACACCGAAGGTCACGCCGTGCGCAGAGTTGGCATTGACGAGGCTCCGAAACGCGTCTTCATCTAACTCTTTGGCCGCCTTGCCGTCGAGGGAGAGCAATTGGTCCCCCTTCACGACATGCGCGCGCCCCGCGGGAGACTCTTTGACCACGCGTGTCACCCAGGCGTCTCCGTAGGTACGAATCTCGTAGTAGAGCCCGATGCCGACCTTGGCGTGGGCAGGCTGCACCGCGAGCAGCATGCTGGCGCCGCTGTCGCAACTCATCTCGAAGTCGTGCTCGGAGCTCGATTCGGCATGGATGTCCCGCGTCGTCTCCCGGCAAATCGGGTGGTTGTTGATCGGATTGGAATCCCACAGCTCAACCCGCACCGTCGCGCCCTTGCGAATCCAATAGTTGCCCTTGCGCTGGTCCGGCCAGGTGGGCTTGAGGGTGTTGGCCTGCACGGGAGTCGCGATGATCTCCTTGTCGTCGACGAACACTTTGGCGAACGGATCCGGCGCAGACCCGCCGACCGTGTCCCATTGTCGGCCGTCACGAGTGCGTGACGGGATTTCGGCGCCGGTGAACTTGATGAAGAGCAGTTCGTCCGGGGGCGGCGGCTCGAGCGTACGGTTCGACGCTGGTCTAATCGGCGTCGAAAGCTCGGGATATACGGCGCCACAGGCGAGCAGGCACATCGACGCGCCGAGCAATACGAGGCTAGGTTTCCCGCGAAACATGATCAGCGCACGTTAGCACACCCCCTGAGCGAGCTAGCGGCCTCAAGCCTCACGAGCGACGCCGCAGGCCTCCGCTACGTCGTCACGGTAACCTCGCCACAGCTCGAGCGCCTGCTGCATCGCGGCGACGACGCTCGACCGTGCTTCCTCCGCAACGTGGTCGAGCACCACGCGCCAAGCGGCGGCGCGGTGTTCACCCTCGACCGCGCGGTGGGCCTTGGTCAAGAGCAGGTGCGAGAGCGGAAGGCCATAATGCACCACGAGCGGGTGCTCTTCCAGCGGCGGAACCGGGCGGCGCGCCGCTCCAGGTATGAGCTCGCCGCGTTCGAACTGGGTGCCCTCGACGAACAACGTCGTCACCGCGGCCGCGACTTGCCAGTCTCCGGACAGGGTGCACTGGTCGAGGAAGCCTCGGTAGGCGCGCGCCCCCGACAACAAACACACTCGATCGAAACGAGAAACGTCCATGCCCAGGCCCCGTGGGTACTCGAGGAAAAGCTCCGGGTGTGGGCGCCCCGCCTGCAGCTTGCCAGTCTCCTCCTCGTAAACGTTCTCGATCAGTTCGCGACGGACCTCCGCAAGGGGACATGCGACGTACGCCCGCCCGACGAGGATCGGGAAGTCCCTAACGTAAGTCGCGTACTCCTGCTCCAGGTGAATATGAAGCCGCTCCCGCGCCACACGGCCCTTCGAGAACGCTGGCCAAGCCCAATGCGCCTTTTGGTCCATGACGGCCAACAGGGCGTCGCGGAACTCGCTGCGATCCACGAGCAGAGCGTAGCACCCCGCCCTACCTCCGGAGCACCTCCGCAAGCATGCTGGAAAATCCTAGGCTGGAAGGCCGGAGCGGTTGTCCTACCTTGCCCGTGGAGCGCGCTGAACCCGTCGGCGTTCTCAGGCGTGCGGACTGGCGCCCCGAGCGGTATGCTGCTCTGTGAAGGCCTCGCCCTTGTGGTGAGCGAAGCCTTCGGAGATCCGAGATGGCACGCATGTTCGGTTTCATCGGCAATCGCCCCGATCTCGGGGCACGCGTGCTCGAAGCCAACGCGAGCTTGCTAAAGGCGCGCCGCAGCGCAGGCGATCCGCTGGGCTGGGGTCTCGGTTTCTATCAGTCTGGCGAGGTCCTCTTGCGCCGTCGTCCAATCGACGACCGCGACGAGATCGATCTGGTGGAGGCCGCCGGTGACATCCGCACGGATGTTTTGATCGGGCACGTCAGGCGCGCGTCGGTCGGCGCCCTGCGCACCGAGAACACGCATCCGTTTCGTTACCGAACCTGGCTATTGGCGCAAACCGGGACCATTTTGGGCTTCGAACGTTTGCGCGAGCGCTTGCTCTCGTCGCAGCCGGAGTTCTTGCGCAAGAACGTGCGCGGCGAGACGGACAGCGAGCTCTTCTTCTACTTGTTCTTGTCGTTTCTACACGACGCGGGGCACCTGAGCGACGCCCACGCCGACGGAGCTCACGTTGCTGCCGCGCTGAGATCCTCGATTGCGCTCGTCGATCGCTTGTCGGAAGAAGAAGGCTTCGGCAAGAACACCGGGGATATTTTGGTCACCAACGGCGAACAGTTGCTCGCCGTGCACCGCACCGGCCCCATGGCGTACCGGGTATGGAGCGGCCGCTATGACATCGAGGAGTTGCTCGGCGAGGACGGCCTGCGCAAGGCGCGTATCCCGAGCATCGACAGCAGCCATTTCTCTCTGATTGCCTCCGAACTCGAAGCCAAGGGTCCTGGCTGGCATGACGTGCCGGAGCGTTCGCTCGTCACCCTCTCGCGCACCGATGCCCCGAAGATCGAAGGGCTCTGAGCTACTGCTCTTGGCCGTGACGGCTTCGGCGTGCGGGCATGCGCCGACGTTTCCAACCAGCATCGAATTCGATCCAGCTGCCCCACGCCGGGCGCCGGGAGTCGTCATCGAAGAGAGCCCCGAGCCGCCCTCGCCCCAGCAAGAAGCCAACGCGAGCGACCGTTTCGTCGTGTTGCGCGTGCCGGTCAGCGCAGAGGCAGCGCGCGAGACCGTGCGTGCGTTTTTTCGCGCGGTCCTGCGTGAATCGCCCGATGAGCTCGACACTTTATTTTCCGCACAGGCATTCAGCGGCGCGGGCGGGAATCGCCAACCGGCGCGCTCGTTCTGGCGATCACGCCTGAATCAACTCGACTACACCGAGCTGTCGAGCTCGCTCGTCTATCACGACACGGAGCTCGAGCTCTATCGAGCGTCCGAGCTCGCCCACCTGCCAACGAGCCGAAAATTGCCCTTCAACCTCGCGGAGGACGAGATAGCCATCCGCGTCCACGTCGCGCAAAGCTCGACGCGCACGACGAGACTATTTGGTGATGAGCTCGTCTTCCGTCTGCACGCGGTCGGCGAGCGCTTCGAAATTGCCGAAATTTGGGAGGACTTCCGGCTCTCGTGAGGTGAGCCGACCGGCTCCCGTCACATCCCAGAGAGAATGCGGAAACTATCGCCCTCGCGCATGAGCTCGAGCCTGTTGTCCGCAACGCGATGACGCCACAGGTCACCGTGCGGCGTCGGAACTTTGTAACTGGCGCTGTACGTGTAGTCGACGAGGACGGTGTTCTTGCGACCCTCCGACACATTGCGGTAGTGAATCTCGTAGCGAATGGCCAGTGTCTGGCTGAAGGGTCCCTCGAGATAGGCCTGCAGACCCGCGTAGTCGAGGTCGTCGCTCGCGTCGACGTTGCCGCCGTCTTCGTAGTAGCTCGGCGCAGCCATCTTCAGGAGCTTCGCCGTGTTGCGCTGCTCCACCGCGTGCCGATAGCCCTCGCAATAGTCGATGACGGAGCGATTGAGCTGCGTATCGTCGACCTCCGTATTCGGGATGTATTGATGCGAGCAACCGAGCGACGTCGCTCCACACAGGAATAGGCCGCAGGCTGCGACACGCGATGCGAAGGAGGACACGATTCTTTTCAAGACTGGAGCTAAACGCCGGCCGGGGGCCGGCTCATTCCCGGCGACAGTGCCAAAGTCCCGCACCCTGCGCAACAAACCTTAAATGATCGCGGATTTGCGCCATTTTAGGCAAGCCCTGCGAGCAATGCACCCTTCAGCAGCGGCCAGCCCGCAGGCGCCCGCTCGTCTTCCGCCGGAGCGTTGGACAGCCGCGCCAGGAGCAGCTCCGAGTCGAGCGGCATACCCACTTGCCCGGTGTCGAGGAGCACGGCCAACGCGCCCGCTTCGGGACAGGGCAGACCCGCCGCGAGCCAGACGTCTCGAACCACGGCGCCCACGGCTTCTGCGGCCACCACGAGCACGGCGTCGGCATCTGCGGACTCGAGCAACTCCACCCCCGTGAGCAGTGCCTCGATGGCGGCAAGCGAGCCGGAACCGACGCCGAATGACGGCCCCTGCAGATCGAAAGCGATCGTCGCCCTGCCCGCCGGTAGATTGGGTGAAGTCGCCGGGAAGCGCCGGGGCTCGACACCACGGGGACCTCTTGCGCGCAGGCGCTGCGCAAATGTTTCGTCGGCCTCCAACGTCGCCGATGTGGTGCCCACGATCACGCCAGTGCTCGCGCGGGGTAGCTCAGCATGCTCCGCGAGTACGCTCGCAATTGCCGTGAGCGTCAACGCCGACAGCTCATCGAGCCGTTCGAGTTCCAGCGCGGACAGCCGTGAGAACCGCGCGATCAACGCCGGATCCGCGCGCACACACACCTCACCGATCGCTCGCGCGCGAACGCGTCGTCGCGGCGGCGGTTCATGATGACCACGCGGTTTGCGTGAGCTTGCGACCAGGGCCGCGTTGGAGCCGCCGAATGCCGTGGCGAGCTTGAGCACGTGCGACACTTTGCCGGAGGTATTCGCCGGCGAGAGGCATGCCGTGAGCTCCGGTTCGAGCTCGCCATCCATCGGGTGCCCCGGCAAGATGTCGCGCTCAGCCGCTTCGAGCGCCGCCAATATTTCGAGCGCACCAGCGGCGCCGAGCGTATGCCCGACCACGCCCTTGAAGGCATGAACCCAGGTTCGCTGCGCGCTCTGGCCGAGCACCGTCGCGATCGCGCGTGCCTCTGCGCTGTCGTTGAACGGTGTGGCCGTGCCGTGAGCACTGACCAGATCGATCGCTGCGGCATCGACGCCCGCGTCCTCGAGCGCCCGGCGGGCGGCCTGCGCGAGGCCGGAACCTGTCCGGTCTGGCGCGGTGATGTGGACCGCGTCGGAGCTCATGCCAAACCCGTCGATGTAGCCGCGAACCGGCCCGTCTTCGGCGCGAGCCAGCGCGAGCAACGCCGCGCCTTCCCCCAGCGCGAGACCCGACCGATCACGCCGAAACGGTCGCGGAGCGCCGGCCGTTGTCGCACCGAGCGCCTCGAACCCGGCGGCGACGAGCGGCGCGAGCGCGTCGTAACCGCCGGCGATCACGAGCTCACATCGGCCGCTCTGCAACCAGCGACAACCAAGACCAATCGCAATGGTCGACGACGCGCACGCCGCGAGCACTTGCAAGGTCCGGAACGGCTTGATCGCAAGCGCGTCCAGCGCGCTGAGCGGCGCAAAATATGCGCTCGCGCGCGCCAACGCGGGCGTCAGGTCTCGCCCTGCGGCTCGCTCCGCGAGCGCTCGCTCGAGGCTCGCCATGCCGCCCGACGAAGTGCCGAGCACCACCCCAACGCGCTTGGCTCGCCAGCTGGGCAGCCTCTGATCGAGATCTGCCGAGAGCTCGCTCAGTGCCACGAGAAGGAATTCGTAGGCCGGATCCCATTCGGCGTGCTCGCGCCGAGCGCGAGCGACGAAGGGCTTGGCGAACCCTGCAGCGCTGAGCTCGCTATCAGCGCGAACGCAGGACTCCGGCCGCTCACCGAGGTCGCCGAGCGCGAACGCTCGCGCTCCCCGCCCGAGCGGTGAGATGGCCCCGCGGGCGACAATCGCGATCGATCTCATGCTGGGACTCCGGGCGCGGCACGCGAATCCACGGCCGCCAGCCTGGTCAGGTAGAACGAGTCACCACATAGCCGAATCAGCAGAGCCTCGTCGATTTCCCGTTGTGCGATGCGGGCCGCAGCAACCGCGAGCGCTATTGCACCAAACGCCTCGTGGTAGCCAAGTGCTCGAGTGAGATCGACACGAGTGACATCGGCCCAGCTCGATTGCGCGAGTTCGTCCAACGCGGCTCGCTCCTGTGACGAGCAAAATACGGCTGCGCGCTCCGCGCGGGCGGGAGCCGACACCGCGCGCAGCTGAGCGACCCATGCCCCGTGCCTCGCGACGTGCTCCACGATCCTGGCGAGCGGAAGCCGACCCGCGCCGAGGGCACTCGCCTCGTCTTCGAGCAGAACGAAACCACCTCCCTCGCTGCGCGGTAGCTGGCTGCTCGGAGCCAACAATTCGTCGACGATCGAGTCGAACGCCTCCACTCCGCCGGCAAGGCAAGCGCGATCGCGAGCCAAGGCAAGCACGGATAAAGCCACGGAAAGCGCCGCCTCGCCGCCCGCGTCCCCCTCACTCACTGTCAAACACGGTCCCCGCAAGCCCATGTACAAAGATGCGTTGCCAGATGCGCTCGAGGCCAGCAACTGCGGGAACTCCGCCGGGCTGGCTAGCCGCGGTCCTCCAGCAAACACGCGCCGAATAAAGCGGACCGAGCGTTCGACATCACCATAGGCACTGCTGAGGACGAGCCCGCACGAACCACGAGGAGCGTGATCTCCTTGGAGCAGTGCCTCGATACCTACACAGGCCAACGCCGAGGCTCGCCCAAACCGTCGCGAGCGATCTGGATTGAGCGCGGACAACGGATCGAGCGCAAGTTGCTTGGCGGGAGCGCCGGCCTCCGGCGCGGGCTCGCGAGCAAGAGCGTTCACGCTCACGAGCCGTTCCGGCCCGACCACGACTGCCGCGCTGATCACAGGGTTAGGCCGGCCGGGCGCGGCGCACTGGCGCGCCGCGGCGTCCGGCGACTCGAACGCCAGCACCGCACAGCTCCCTCCAAACCCGAAGGAATTCGAAAGCGCGGCCCGCAGCTTCGTCTGCTTGGCTGGGCCGAGCGCGTGGCGTAACGAGCGAGCCTCGGGCGCTTCGAGTCCGACTGCCGGCAACACCACGCCCGCTTCGAGCGCGAGCACCGTGAGCGCAGCCTCGATCGCGCCGGCAGCGCCCAGGGTATGTCCCAGTTGCGCCTTGCAAGAGGAGACCCAGATTCGTTCGCACTCGCGACCGAGCGCGCGCTCCAAGGCGCGCGCTTCCATGGCGTCGTTTTGTTGCGTGCCCGTGCCGTGAGCATTGACGTAGTCGATGTCTCTGGCCGCGAGACCCGCGCAGCGTAACGCCTCCTCGATCAGTTCGGCAGCACGGTGACCCGCTGGATCGGGGTGAGTAACGTGGTGAGCCTCCGAGCCCATCGCCCAACCACTCAGCCAGCCAAGAACTCGCGCGCCGCGCCGTTTCGCTTCAGCCTCGAGTTCGAGCACCAAAAACGCCGACCCTTCACCCAAATTCAGACCGGCGCGCGTCACGTCGAACGGTCGACACGGCGCTGGGTCGGCGGCCCCGAGCGCGTTGAAGCCGGTGAACGTGAGTTGACACAAACCATCGACGCCGCCCGCCAGGACGCGTGCAGCTCGACCCGACAAGAGCCAGGAGGCGCCCAGAATCAACGCAAACGCGCTGCTGGCGCACGCGCTCGCGATCGTCGCCACGCGCTCGGCGCCAAGCGTCCTTGCAAGACGCTCCACGCTGACGGAAAGCGGAAAATCGAGGAGGCGTCGCACGTGCTCGACAGGCAGCGACCCGGTCGGGAGATCGCGCAGGCCGAGCTCGGTTTCGTACATGCCTCCGGTCGTGCCGCCCAGCACGATGCCCAAATTGGCGTGATCGCGAGCGTCCGCGCACTCGAGCGCTTCGCGCGCCGCTCGCATGGCCAAACCGTCGCAACGCGACGCGTCCTGGGACCAACTCGACCCAAGCGCGTCGCGCACGTCGAAATCGCGGACTTCACCCGCAATGCGCGAGCGCAAGCCAGCCGTGTCGAAGAGCGTGACGTCGCGTAGCCCGCGCTCGCCCGCACACACGCGACGAAACACCTCGCGTCGGCCTATCCCGAGCGCAGAAACGAGACCGACGCCGGTCACGGCGATGCGCGGACGCACCGCCACGAGCTACTGCCCTCGTGTCGCGACGATGTGAGCCACAATCGCGTTGATTGAAGCGAAAATGCGCTTCCCCTCGTCACCCTCGGGGATCTTCACGCCGAAGCGCTCCTCGATCGCCATCGCGAGCTGCAGGGCGTCCAGCGAGTCAAGGCCCAATCCGGCACCGAACAACGGCGCAGACTCGTCGAGATCTGCTTCCGTGCGCCCGCGCAAGTCGAGCTCTTCAATCAGCGCGCGCTTGACCTCGGATTTCAGGGCAAAAATAGCCATGGATCAACTCTTCACGTATTTGACGATCGCAGCAACCACATCCGCGTCGCGCACTCCGTCGACGTCTGCGCGATAGCCAAGAACCAATCGATGCCTGAGCGCCGGTAGGGCCAGCGCCCGAACGTCGTCCAAATCGGCGGCTGCCTCACCCCTCAACGCGGCTTGCGCCTTGGCGGCCAAGACCAAGGCTTGACTGCCGCGAGGACCCGCGCCGAAACGCACGTATTGACTGACTTCTGCCGGAGCGTCCGCGCCGGGTCGAGACGCGCGCCCGAGGAGGACCGCGAGATCGACCGCCTCATCCGTGATCGGAATGCGCGGCACGAGCGCGCCGAAAGCGCGTATCTGGTCGATCGTCACGACCGGCTCGATGCGAGGCTCGACGCCCGAGGTCGTACGGCGCGCGATGTCTCGTTCTTCCGCAGCCGAAGGGTACTCGACGTGGATCTCGAGCAAGAATCGATCGAGCTGCGCCTCGGGCAGCGGGTACGTACCTTCTTGTTCGATCGGGTTACGCGTAGCAAACACTTGAAACGGGTCCGGCAGCGCGTGCGTGGTGGTCCCCACGGTCACGTGCCGCTCTTGCATGGCTTGCAGCAACGCGGCTTGCGTTTTGGGCGGCGTGCGATTGACCTCGTCGGCCAACACCAGATTCTTGAAAATGGGCCCTTGCATGAAGCTCGTTTCACGGCGCACGAGCCCGCTCTTCTCGACTTCGTTCAGCACGTCGGTGCCCGTGATATCCGCTGGCAGCAAGTCTGGCGTGAATTGCACACGGCCGAACGAGAGATTGAGAGCACGCGCGACGCTGCTCACCAGCAAGGTTTTGGCCAAACCCGGTACGCCGACCAAGAGCGCGTGACCGCGCGCGAGCAACGTGACGAGTAAGGCATCGACTACGAGCTCCTGGCCGACGACCGCCTCCGCGACCGAGGTCTTGAGCTTCGACATGGCGGAGGCGCAAACGCGCAAGAGCTCTGCGTCCTGTGGCTCGGATGGGACTTTGGCTAGGGTCACGATTCTCGGCCGTAGTACTAGCAGAGTTGCGGGCCATCGAGCCTCCGTGTAAAGCCTCGGCCGATGCGCCTCGGGACGGATCTGGCCTTCGAGCACGCGACCGAGCCGGCATCGGGCCAAAGCATCGTCGAGCGCCCACCTCCGGGCCTCGCGCGCGGGGCTCACCCCACGTCCCCCTGGCTGATCGCAGCGATTGCGCTAAGTGCGCTGATCGTGACGGTGCTCTATTTCCTTTCGCGCGCCAGAAGCCGCCCCCGATGAACCGCTTCATTCGCCGACTCGTGACCGCCATGTTGCTCGGGGTCGGCGTGTATTTGTTCTTCGCGCTCTATACGGGTGTGCGCAAAATAGAAGCGAGCCTGGCCATTTTCCACTGGAGCGCCTTCGGGTTGGCGCTCGCGCTCGCAACGGCCAACTACGGGATTCGTTTTCTGAAATGGCAGTACTACCTCGGGCGGCTCGCCGTGCGGCACGTGCCTTGGCAAGACAGCCTGCTCATCTTCTTGTCTGGCTTCGTGCTCACGATCACGCCGGGCAAGGTGGGTGAGGTGTTCAAGAGCGCCGTACTCGCCAAGACGCACGACGTCCCGGCGGCGCGCACCGCTCCGATCGTAGTTGCCGAGCGGCTCACCGACGCAATCGGCGTGATTGTGTTGATCGTGCTCGGCAGTGCATCGTTCGCTGAAGGACGCATCTGGGCGCTGCTCGGCTCGCTCGCGGTAGTCGTCGGGATGGTCTTCATCGTCTGGCCCGCGCCGGGCCTCGCGCTCACGCGGGCCATGGAGCGCGGGCCCGCGCGACTGCAGCTTCTCGCGCCCAAGTTGCGCGAGGCACTCGCCAGTCTCCGCATCGTAGCGAGCCCCGCGGCGCTCGTGTGGCCGACGTTCTTGTCCGTCATCGCGTGGGGCTCGGAAGGCTTCGCGCTTTACGTGATTTTGCGCGGTTTCGGCGCCAGCACGGAACCGACGCTTGCCATCTTCTTCTATGCCACGGCGACGCTCGCCGGCGCGCTCGTGCCGCTCCCCGGCGGACTCGGCTTGGTCGAAGCGATGATTCAGGAGCAGCTCGTGCGCCTCGGCGGCGTCCCGTCGGGTCAGGCGACCGCCGCGATGATGCTCATCCGTTTCGCAACGCTCTGGTGGGCGGTCGTCGTTGGCTTCGCGGCGCTCTTCCTACTCCGGCTGCGCTTTCCGGAACGGCTCGGAGACGACACGGCGCTCGCCACTCCGGCCAAGGCGACCGACTAGCTCTACTTGGCGAGCGCGCGAAGGGCGGCCAGCGCGGTCTCGAGATCGCTCGGCAGCCCCGATTCGAAGCGCAGGCTCTCGGCCGTCCACGGATGCGTGAAGCCGAGCAGCGCCGCGTGCAACGCTTGCCTACCGAGCGCCCGGGCGATAGCACCGAGCTCGGGGTCGGCCGAGACGCGACCGTACAGGGCGTCGGCTAGCAGCGGCGTTCCGCACTGCTCGCTCAGGTGAACGCGGATCTGATGCGTGCGACCCGTCTCGAGACGACAGGCGACGAGTGCGGCTCGCCCACCTGCGAGCGCTTCGAGTAGTGCAACGTGCGTGACCGCGCGTCGACCGGTCTTGCTCCGGGACGTAAAACGAAGCCTCGAACGCGGATGGCGCGCGAACAGCGACTCGATCACACCGCTTTTGGGGACCCCCAGCGTGAGCGCCAGATATTTGCGCTCTACCCTGTGCGCCTGAAGCTGCGCCTTCAATCCCTCGCGTGCTTTCTCGTCCTTGGCCACGACCAAGAGGCCGCTCGTGTCCTTGTCGATGCGGTGCACGATGCCCGGCCGCAAAGCAGCCGTGGACCCGTCGCCCGCGAGCAGCTTTCCGCCGAGCGACCCGCGCGCAACGAGGCCGTTCACGAGCGTGCCGGTCGCGTGCCCGCGCGCGGGATGCACGACCATCCCGGCCGGTTTGTCGACCACGAGCAAGTGTTCGTCTTCGAACACTACACTGACGGACACGCTCGCATCCGGTACTGCGCGAGTTTCCGGCCGAGGGCCAGGCGTCACGTCGACGACGCTGCCCGGGCCGATAGCGTCGCGCGCACGACAAGGAACACCCGAGACCAACACCCGACCCTCGCCGATCCAGCGCTGAATGGTGGCTCGCGACAGATCTGGCAATAGGCGCGCCAAAGCCTTGTCGACGCGCTCGCGAACCTCGTCAGGACCGAGCACGAAACGGTGCGCGCTCACGTCCAGCCCCAGGCTCTGGCGTTACCAGAGCTTGCTTTTGATGTGCCCCTTGGACTTGACGAGGATGTCGACCAGGGCGCGATCGTAGAAATTGCGGTGGTAGAGATCGGGCGATACGCGGCTCTTGTATAGGGCGCGACCCTCCTCGATCTCCTCGCTGAGCTCTTCGAAAAGGCTATCCCCCTCGACGCCGCGGATGATCTTTTCCTCGTTGTAGAGCGAAAGATCGCTCGCGATGGCGCGAGCAAGACGACGGGCAGCTTCTTCGGTCTCGATCAGGGGCATGCCTCAGGGGCTCCTTCCCGAATAGTATCGCGTGAGCTGGGCGCGCCTGTCAAAACAAGCGACAATTAGGCCCCCGAACCGCTCGGCGTCCCTTCCACGACGGAACTCGAGGCCAGTCCCTCTTCATTGACGGCTGCCGCGCAGAGCAGGGCTGCGCAGACGAGTCCATAGCGCCCGGCCCCGAAAAATAGCGTGTGCGTAGCGGCCGTACCGAGCACCAGGCATGCCGTCACGAACAACGCGGGACGCCTGGGAAGGGCCGACCCGAGCAGGCTGACTGCGAGCACGAAACCCAGGTAGCCGGGCCAAGCCGAGCGCAAGAACACGAACGGCAAGCTCAAAGCGGACACCGTGAGGCGAGTCACGCGGCGCGGTCCATGAGCCAGCGCGGCTTGCACGATGGCAAGCAGCAAGATCAGCCGCACCCATAGCGTCTCCACCACGCCGAGAGCCACCTTTCGCGATTCGTCGAATGCTCGCCAATTGGACGTGTGCAGGTAGTGCCCGGCCGCACCAAAGTAGTCGAACGTGACGGACAGCTTTTGCGGGACCAGTCGCAAGAACGCCAGCGGAGCACGGCGAATATTGCCGAGCCCAGCCCGACCAAAGCAGCGATCCTTCTCGACCTCACCGAACACCGCGCGACAAGGCGGTGGCACGCTCTCATTTTCGATCGGTAGCCAAGAGCCCTGACTGTTAGGCAGTGACCCGATCAACAGGTTCCAGCCGCCGTTGGCGCTCACGAACGCACAATGGTCCATTTTTTGGCAGTTACGGAGCGTCCAGGGCAGACACGCGAGCACGCTGACTAAGACCACTCCTATCGCCGCGCGCGCGCGGCGCCAAAACGCGCCACTCACTGCACAGGCGCCCAAGATCGGCGACATCAACAAGAGCTGAGGCCGCAAGAGCGCCAGACCGCCGCACAGCAAACCAAGCAACAATAGTCCGCCCGATCCGGCGCGATCTTGCGTCCACAACGCGAGCGCCAGCGCGACCACCAAAAGCTCGGCAGCGACGCCCTCGGTCATCAATGCCGGCGTGTACATCACGAAGCCAGGGTGAAAAGCCAGCAAGGCCGCGCCGAGCAGCGCTCCGGCGCGCGTGGCTCGCCGTGCGAGCAGCCCGTGCAGAGCAAACACGGAGAGCGCGCCGATGACGGCATTGAGCGACATCGCTACGCTCGGCGATGAACCGAACAGCGCGTAAGCAGCACCGATCAGAGCCGGATAGCCCACCGGATAGTGGGCTGCATAGGTGACCGCGCCGTCGGGCCAATGCCAGGTGTAACCCTGCCCGTGAGCGATGCGCGTCGCGACCACTTGGTAGAAACTGCCGTCATCCGCCGGTGGAAATCGATCCCGCGCCCAGGCCACAACGACGCCGCGCAAGACCAGCGCGCTGAGAGCGAGATACAAGGCGTCACTTCGACGCGGCCGTGCGCGGCCACGCTCGCCGACGAAAGCGACGACTTGCTTGAACCAGGCAAGCCTCAGGGGAATCGCTCCAAGAGCCCGCTGGCCAGCAGATCGCGAATGACTTCGCAGGCCGGCAGCCCGACGACGTTGCTGTAAGAACCCTCGATGCGCTCGATCAGAAACGCGCCGATCCCTTGGGCCGCGTAGGCGCCCGCCTTGTCGAGCCCTTCGCCAGTCGCGGCGTAGCGCTCGAGTTCGCTGCTCGAGGCCGCCCGGAGTGTCACCCGGGTGGCGACCGTGCGCGCCAGTACGGGGCGCCCACTCTTTGGCGGCAGGGACAACGCGTAGCGCGTGTAGACCGTGTGCGTTCGGCCCGCGATTTTTCCGAGGAGCCGCAACGCGTCCCGCGCGTCGTTGGGCTTGCCGAGCACTTCATCGCCCACGACCACGATCGTGTCAGCGACCAGCGCACCAGCGTATGGTTCACGCGTTCGGTCAACCACCGCCGCAAGCTTCAGCGCAACGATCCTCTCCACGTATTCGAGTGGGCTCTCGCCGGCCTCGCCGTCTTCGCACACCGAGGCCGGTTCAACGCGTATCGGCACCCCCAGCCCGCTGAGGATCTCGCGACGTCTGGGCGATGCCGAGCCGAGCACGAGCGGGCAGTGCTGGGTGATCATCGCTGGTCGCTCTTACCACGGCCGGGATTCGAGAATCGAGCGCCGCCTCGCCCAGAGCGAAGCCGTGTACACTCGCCCCTCAGCGTGCCCCCAAATAAGCTTCGCTACTACCAATGCCTGGCGCTTGCACTCGCTTCGCTCCCCCTGCCTGCCCTTGCGGATCCGTGTCTGAATCCCGCGCTGTCACCCTGCTTCGACGCCAATAACCTGTGGCTCACGTCGGGGCCGGCGCATTTCGTGAGTATGCCGGATACCGACATCAGAGCAGACCTCGTTTCGCTCGAGCTCGCGCAGGAATTTTTCCGCGGCCCGGTGACTTTGCGCGCGAACTCACCCGACCCCGCGGGTCGTGAGATTCGTGTCGTAGACGACGTGGCCGACACTTCGCTTCTCGCGAGCGGGTCCGTTGCGCGCTCGCTGGCGCTCTCGATCGCTCTTCCCATTCGTAGCTACCAGACGGGCGCCGGCATCGGAGCCGTTACATCCCAGTCGCCTTCACCGCCGACCACCACCGCCGTTCGCGACCCACGCATTGGGCTCGCCTACTCGTTCGAGCAATTTTTTCACGTGCGTGGTCTCGGACTCAAGAGCTACCTAGAAACGTCGCTACCTCTCGGCGACTCGGCCATTTTTGCGGGGGATCGCTCGCTGGTCGTCTCGCCTAAAATCCTGCTCAGCGGGCACTATGATCGTTTTTTTGGTGAACTATCGCTCGGCGCTCGCCTCCGGCAAACGAGCACGATTGGCGACACGCGCATCGGCAGCCAAGCGTTGCTCGCGCTCGGCTTCGGCGTCGACGCCCTACCGCACGACTTGCTTTTCGTCGGCGTCGAGGCGTGGGCGCTGCCCGCGCTCACGAGCACGACCGCTCAGCAAGTCGCCGCGACCGAAAGCGTCACGCTCACGCCTGCCGAGTGGCTAGTGAGCGCGCAAAGTCGGTTCGCATCGGGCTCTCGTTGGTTGTTGCAGATCGGCGGCGGGAGTGGCCTACCGCTGTCGAGCGTGCATCACGTCGGAGCCGGCAGCGAGCACTTCCTAGGTGTCACGACGCCGGAGTTCCGCTTCATCGCGGCCGGGCGCTACGAATTCTCGCTCAGCGACCTCTGAGCGCGATTTCCTTGGAGCTGGGGAGCTCAGAACAGCCGCTCGTGCACGTAGATTTGGTCGCCGGCCTGCAACGGAATGTCCGGCGACTTTCCCTCGGTAATCGCTTCGATGTTCACGTTCACCGTTTGCTGACCTTTGCTCGTCTTGCGCGTCAAATTCACGCGATTCGGGTTGGCGATCGCCGTCAAACCGCCCGCCTGCGAAATCGCTTGGATCAGCGACATGCCGGACGTGAACTGAAACGCGCCGGGCTTGGAGACCTGGCCGAGCAGTGTCACGCGACGGCTCACGAACTCCTTCACCTGCACGACGACCGCCGGATCACGCAGGATCTTGTCGGAGATCAGGTGCTCGCGAATCAAGCGGGCAATCTCCTGAGGCTCGAGATCCGCGACGCGCAGCGTATGCACGTACGGCAGGTCCACCGTGCCGTCTGACGCAACCTGATACTCGGTCGGCAGCTCCTTTTCCCCGACGATCTGCATCGTGAACAGATCGCCCGGCCCGAGCACGTTGCGCTCGACCGGAGGTGCCAAGTTGACGGGGCGCGCTTGAGCGCCGGAGCTGCAAGCCACGACGAACACCAGCAGCGCGAGCAACCAGCGTCGCGCAACGAGAGGGAGCCGTACGCCCATCGCGGCTACATGAACCAGCGCACGCCGAGGAACGCTTGCCAGCGCGCGAATCTCAGATCGTCTTTCTCCGTTGGACCAGCGTTCGGAACGAGATTCAACAGCGTATCCGAGAAGTTTTGGTCGTAACGGATGGTGGTATTGACGCCCCACTCGTCGCTGAAGCGATACTCGCCGAAGAGCTGCGCGTCGACGCGTTGCTCCGAGAAGGCCGCGTTGCGCTGGCCGGCCCCGTTGGGGAACGAAGTGGCCGGGAAGGCGAGGTTGGACACCCCGCCTTGCAAGTCGATCACCGCCAACCCGCCGAGCATGTACGAAAAGTCCATATAGCCGCGGTCGCGCTGGTAGAAATCACCGAGGTAACTGTTGGCAAAATCCCGCGTGTAGCCGAGCGCAATCGAGGAGAGCCCCATCACCCCGGTGGCATCCGCGCTTTGCTGAGGGGTGATGAACCACCTCACCTCGGCTTGACCGGTGATCGAATCGAACTGCTGCGCGGGGATGGGGCCATTCGCGTTGTAGAACGATGCGCCCCAGCCGACCATGCCGAGGAACCCAAAGTGGTTCGTGACGAGGCCGTTCACGCCGATGCGCGAGCGCATCAAGTTGCCGTTCGCTTCGGCCGAACTCGCGTACTGGACCCACGTATACTGGCCCTCATACAAGAACGATGTGCGCGGGAGAAAGCGCCAACGGCCCTTCAATGAGATGGTGTGCTGGTAGTTGTCGTAGAGGCGAAAATTGGTGTCTTCGAAATAGTTGTAGCCGAGCTCGTAGCCGGCTCGCCACGAGAACAAGCCGCCACCCGGGCGCCAGGTGATACCCGCGCCGACCCGCAGCGAATCGCGATTGAACGCGTTTTCCGTGTCGCCATCGTTCGAGGGTTGAACAATGCGGAGATAGTCTGCATACGTGTCGACGCCGACCCGACTCTTGGGAAAGAGATCGAGCTTCATGTTGGCGCCGACGTCGGCGTTCCGTTGCTTCCTGACCTCGTCCGAGCCGAAGAACTCGTTATAGGAAACGAACACACCGCTCCGAAACGTGAACACGGGCGGACCGCTCGGGGTTACACCTTGGCGACGCTCTGGCCCCAGGGTGGCGAGTGAAAGCGACGGGGTAACTCGCAGACGAAAGGCGGAGCGCACGGGCTCGTTCCCCACCGGCTCGTTCGGCGCGCGCAAGAAATAGTTCGAGTCGTAACCGACCTCTGCTGCGACACCGGGGTGCAATTCCAGGTTGCCGGTGCGAATGCCAATGCCCTCGCCGTATCGGCGATCAGCCAGCCACGGTTGCACGGTCTGCTGGGCATGAGCCCGATAAGGCAGCGCGAGGACCAGTAACGATGCCGCAAACGTAAGGCGCAACTTCATGGGAGGATCGGAACTTCAGCGGGGGGATGGTGGAGCAGCGCGCCGGCTGGTTAGAAACGCCAGCCGCAACGACTACTAGTGGGTGGGGCTCGTGGTCGGGGGCGGCTCACTCACGACCGGCTCTTCGGGAAAATCCGAAGGATCCGTATCGGGAACCGAGGGATCAATGGTGACGACTACCGTCGAGTCACCCACGAAGCCCGTCTCTTCCCCGATGCACTGTCCCGCCTCGGCTACGAGGGCGGCGACGCGTTCCTTCAGCACTTCGGCGATCGTGTACTCGTGCTTGCAGCGATCCGAATCGTTCTGACTCGCGGCAGATGCGAGAGCGTCCACGCGATCGTTCGTCGTGCGAATCGCGAGATCGATTTGGGAGAGCTTGTCGCCGAGGCAGAGTGCCTTGACCACGTCCTTCTGCTTTTTTGCCGCCTCAGCTTGCTGCTGAACAACCTGCCGATCACGCTCCATACTGGGCCTGAAGCCACGCGCGCGCGTCAGCATTTCCGTCGGGCTCAGATTGACGTCGTGTTGCGAGCCGAGCTCGATCCTTGGCGGTTCGTTCGTGTGCTCTTGGGCCCACGCTGCACCGAAACCGCAAAGCACCACGCCGATCGTCACGAGTGCTGTCCAGGCTGTTTTTTTCACTCGCATTGGCTGTTCAAGCCTCCCTCACGAAGGTGTCTAAAAAGCTCCGGCAGTATAGAAACCTAGATTTCGGGTGTCAAACGTCGACGGGGGCTCGAAAGCCGATTCATTTCCAAGTGATTCCCGCATCTCAGTCAGCCGGCCGGACCGGATCAAAAGGCACGGCCCGAATTTGAGGTGCCTTCGCCCGCGCGAACGTTCAGCAGCGACATCAAGCAGTGAATACTGCTTATTGTTTCACGAACGTGACGGGGACCTGAATCACGGCGCTGCCACCCTCGGGCGCGTCGAATTGGGCGGCTTGCGCGCGTGCTTGCACGCACGAGACAACCGAGGCGGGCAGACTCCCGCTCGGGCTTGCTGAAACCCCAGCGACTTCACCACCGGCACCCACGCGAATCGTCAGCCGAATACTGCCAGCCGCGTCGGGATTTTCGCTCAGACCGCGCTGGTAGCACGCACGGAAGCCGGCACGCATCCCGGCGACCACGCGCGACGCATTGCTCACGGTGCCACCGGAATTCGAGACCGACCCCGTGGAGGCGTTGCCCTTCGGGCCCTCGACCTTCGCGGCGGTGCCGGTACCCGTATCGCCGCTGCGCCCTGTAGAGCCGATGCCCGCAAGCCCACCACCCATGCCGGGACGAATAGCTCCGCCTCCCTTGCCGAGATTGAGATCCCCGTTGCCGACACCAACACCCGCGCCGCTTGCGGCGGCCTGATCGAGCGCGTTGGTCGGCACTTCACCGCCCTTGAGCACGCCCGCCGTGGCGGGTCCGGAGCTCGAGAGCGCGCCGAGGGTTTGCATTTCCAGCTGGTCGAGCTCGTTGTGCAACGCAGCCGCTTGCTTCTCGCTCATCGCACCGGCCTTGGGACCCGGCGCTTGGCTCGGAGCGGCCGTCTTGGGCGCCTCTTCCTTTTGCGGCGTCTTGTCGGCGGTGTTGTCCGCTTTCTCGGCGGGTTGCTCATCGACTGGCGGCGGCGGCGGCAACGCCTTCAGCGAGTCGATCAAACCGGCGACCGTTACTTCGTCGTCGATCACCGGATCGAGCCAATCCGAGTAGATCGCGCCGAGCATCATGAAGTGAAACAAAAACGAGACGGCCGCAATGATCGTCGTGTTCCAGTCGATCGAGCTCGCACCTCGCAGTACGGCCACCGGCAGTTGCGGTTTTGGCTGGACCGGCGGCGGCGCCACGAATTGAAACAGGAACGTCGTGTCGCCAATCACGACCTTGCCGCGCGAGTCATCGGTGAGTCGCGTTTGGTAGGCACCCTGCGAGTTGCGTCGCGCTTGGCCCTTGAGCACCGACAGATCGGAAATGCCGGTTGGGAGCGCAATACGCCCGCTCATGCCGTCCAAGAAGTTCAAATGGTAGTCGTTGCCGACGAGCTCGAAGAGCCGGAAGGTCGCCGGCAAGTTCGTCGTCGATACGACGAACATGTTCTTCTCGCTCGGACCCACCGTGACGTGCGTGCGCTGTTTGATGATGCGCTCTTCAGAAACGCGCCCAGCTTGCACGACTCCAATGCGCAGTACCTTGGGCCCAGTCGCAGCCACGGCGCGCATCACCGCGGTCATTTGTCCGGGGCGGGCCGAGGGTCCTCCTCCGGGGGTTTGGAACGGCTGCTGGGTCATTCAGGTCCTCTTCATACAGTGCAGGATGGCCGCGTGCTGTCCGACATGCCGCCACCCGACAATGTTCCGTGTAAACGGGAGCGTAGCCTTCGGGACTTCGGGTAGCAATCAGTACCTAACGGCAGACGGCCGAGACGCTCGTTCGATCTAGCTCGGTCGAACGCGCGCCGAGCCGGACGCGCCGCCGCCGGCGAGCGCGGCTGAAACGCGATCCCATTTCTCTCGGATCGATTTGGCTCGCGCTTTGGCCACCTGGCCGAAATTAACCGTCACCGCCGCGCCCACGGCGCCGGACGCAGCGGTTGCGATCATCCAACGAGCTCGCTCGATCAGATCGGCACTCGGTTCGAGCAGAAACGTAGAGAGCGAGAGCGTCGAACCCACGCCGAGAGCCACCCGCGTGAGCGCAGCATACGTGGGCACGAGCAACTCGAGTTCGAGCGCAACGTCCGACAAGCGCTCGTTGAGCGCCGCAATCAGCCTGCGTTGCGCCAGCTCGCTCGTGTCCTCGGCCGCTAGAGCGTACTCACGTGCGAGCGATGCCTTGAGTCCATCGGTGCTCGGTGGCTCGAGCAGGCGCACGCGTTCCGCCTTGCGCCAAGCGAGCGAGCCACACGCGAGCGCACAGAGCCAAGCACCCGCGCAAAGAACGACGAAAATGATCCGAGGTCCGCTCAGAACGGGTCGTTATAGAGCGCCTTCTCGATCCGATCGAGAAACGGCTGGCGTAGCTCACCCAAGGTGAGCTTGGGTTGAATACGACTCACATCCACCGCCGCGATCGGTTTTTGCACACGCCCGACGATCGTGACTTCGCTGATCGTCACGACGCGACCCTTTTTTTGAGCTTGCGCCGGCACGGTTGCCAGCAGCCCCAACGCGATCAGCGATGCGGATGCGATTCGGATGGCCGCGGTCATTTCTTAGCTCCTCCGGCGGGCGCGGGAGGGAATGCTCCCGACGCGGGTGGTGTAGCGGGCGCTGCGGCAGCGCCTGCAGCGGGTTTGCTCGCGGCGGCGGGCGCCGGTGCAGCAGCCGCGGCGGCGGGCGCCGGTGCAGCAGCCGCGTCTTGATCGGATGTCTTCGAATCCGCCAGGGCCTTCTTGGTCTTTGCACGGGTAATGAGTTCGTCCGTGTCGTCCGGAGTCCCGCCCGAGGCGCGCGGCTTCATCTTCTTGTATTGGCCGAATTCATCGATGGCCTTGTCGGCGGCCTGGCTCGCGTTCACGCCGGGCACGTTGTCGCTGAACAGATACAGAAGACCCAAATTGTAGTGAACCTGAGCGACGCTCGGATCCTTGGCCTGCACCCACTCGAGCTCACGCTTGGCGTCCGCCGGCCTTCCGAGCAAGCGATAGGCATCGCCCAAGTTCAGGTGCGCGGCCACGTTGTCATTGTCGTATTTGAGCGCGGGCTCCAGCAACTGCTGAGCGTCTTGAGCGTTGCCCGCCTCGAGTTGATACGCAGAAAGTTGAACGCGCGCCTCGACCAGGTCCGGACGGAGCGCGAGTGCCTTTTGCAGCTCGTCGATCGCGGGACCGCGCAGGCCCTGCTCTTTGAAGATCAAGCCGCGAATCAGGTGCGCTTCGGCGTTGTTCTTGTCGCGGGGCGGGTTCTCCTCCCCGTAGCCATCCAAGATGCCCTTCAAGGCATACAGCGCGAGGTCGAGACGACGCGAGCGGTAGTGATCGCGCGCGAGTGTCACCATCGCGGGACGATAGTCTGGGTTGATCTTCAAGGCTTCTTGCGCCAGACGTTGCGCGGAGCCCGAGTCCCCCTGAATCGATTTGACCTCGGCCATCGCCGCCGTCACGGCCGCACTCTTTTGCATCTGCGCTTGGCGCTGATTCAAGAAATCAGTCGCGTCGTCCGGCTTGCCGGTGCTCGCGAGCAGCACCGCGTAGGCAGCGATCGCCGGTTCATAGTCGCCAACGATCGTGGTCGCTTGCCGGTAAGCCGTCAGCGCGCCGGAGGTTTCCTTCAAGCGTTCACGCACGACACCAAGTGAGTAGAAGGCCTGGTACGCCTTGGGGTCTGCCTGGGTCGCCTGCACAAACTGATTCTTGGCGCCCTGCAAGTCGCCATTCTTGAAGGCCTCCATGCCGGCGTTGTAGGCAGTGAGTGCGGAGCCGGTGAGTTTCGGCCGATTCGACGCTTGCTCGCCGCTGGTCGGGACGTCCGCAATCCCAAATTGCGGGGCCGCGCCGGACGGTTCGGTCGTGCCCCCGGCCGGTGCGGTGCCGGCCTGTTGTTGGGGCGTCGTGTTTGCGCCGGCACCGGCCGTCGCCGCCGCTGCACCGCCGCAAGCTGTAGCCACCAGCGACAGCCCCACGAGGCCTACGCGAGCGATGACGCCCAGCGATTTCGAGGCAAAAAGCTCGGACAAATGCGCTGTCTTATCCATTTTTGTTCTCACTGCACGAACGCCGGCAGCGGCGCGGGCATCCCCTGTGAAGACGGCGCTGTGTCTTGTCCTGGCCGCATGCGTGGGAAAAGGCCAGGCGTGTAGTTCAGATCCTTCACGGTGCCTGCGTACTGCTGCATCTTGGCTTCACCGATCACGTCGGTGAAGAATGCGAGCCGCCGAATGGCGCGCGTCACCTCCGGGTTCGAAACGCTGTAGCGCTTGGCGAGCACCACCGATTGTCCGTACGCGCCGACCATCTGCTGGTCGGCCGCGTTGAGCTCGCGGTCGCGCGTGTCGCGCCACTCCTTCTGCACCTTGACGCGGATCGCGTCAGCCTTTTCCTGCAAGTCGGGGTTGTCGCTATTTTCGGCCTTCTTCAAGAGCGCGTCTTGCTTGGGGTCGAACATCTTGAGCTCGGGTGGGCGCGTGTTGTAGAGGCCGGTGCGCAGCGAATCGAGCACGGATCCCTCACGCGCGAGCGACGCGGTCGTCCACTCCGGAGACACATAAGCGTCGATCACGTGCTGCAGCTTGTCGACCCACTTCTTTGCGTCGACCGCGTCAGCCTTGTACTTGTTGACGACCTCGACCGCCGTGCCTTTGTAGTGATGGTGGCCGGTCTCGTAGTCGAAGTTCTTCGCGATCTCCTCGTCGACCATGGTGAACTCGGCCTCCGCGGCCATGCTCGCCTCGCGCGAACCGAGCGCCGAGCTCTTGCCGCCCGTTGCGGGCGCGAGCCGCTTCCACTTGTCGAACGCCTCGATCGTATTCGTCCACCACTTGTTCGTGTCGCCGGATGCAATCGCCTTGCGTGATTTTGCGCTCCAATACGCGGCCTGCACGACGAACTGGGCAGCGGGATCCTTGCCCTTGTTGGCCGTGTAGTAGTCGTCCATCGCCTTCTCGGCGGCACGGCGCGCGGCGGCGTTGGCGCCTTCGTCGGGACTGTATTGGTCCCAACGCTTGAGCTCGGCGCTCGCCACGATGAAGTCCGCCTCGGCGATCTCCTTGGGCGACGCGCCGAGCGACTGAAAGCGTTCCCGCGAGCGCGTCATGCCCCCGCGATCACCCAAGCTCGAATAGAGCTGGAGCGCTTGATGCGCGGCGTTGCGCCGATCGGTTTGCTGAAAATGGGTGTTGTTCGAGATCTTGTCGTACGTTTCGGCCGCGCGCGGGTAGTTGAAGAATAGGACGTATGAACCCGCCAACGCGTCGAACGCGCCCTGCAGGTACTTCACGCGTTCTTCGTACTTCTTCGGATCGGCGGCGACCGGCGGCTTGGCCTTGGGATCCCCGCTCTGCAGTTTTTGCAGCGTTTGCTCGTTGCCGTAGCGTGAGATGAACAGCTCGTACATCTCGATCGCTTTGTCGTACTCGCCCACCTGCTTGTAGGCGAAGGCGCCGTCCATCGCCGCTTCCGGCGCTTCATCGCGATCGGGCGCCGCGTCGAGCGCAACCTTGTAGGCCGCCGCCGCCTCGCGCCACTT
>DASXKQ010000032.1:0-29709 GCA_036496745.1 Polyangiaceae bacterium | reverse complement strand
CCGGGGGCAGAGGGCGGCAGCCTGCTCTCCTGAGTCCAGGACCTGAACGAAATTTCACCGATGTCGCGCATCGGTTTCCGAGCTGCCACCTGCCGCGCTCAACGTCACGAAGCAGAGGCACGGAGATGCACAACCTGCTTGCGCTCGTTTTGGTCGGCGCGGCCTGCGCCCTGGTCCTAACTCTGCTGACGCATGTGTCACTCATGCACGTGCTCGGTCGTCGCCCGCGCGGGGGCCCGACGCCGCCCTTGTCCGTGCTCAAACCGCTGTGCGGCATAGACCCCGGTTTGTACGAGAATTTGGCTTCATTCGCCCGCCAGGACTACCCGGAATTCGAGCTCGTGTGCGGCGCGGAAGACGTGCGCGATCCGGCGCTGCGCGTCGCGCGTCAGGTGCAGCGCGACTTTCCGCACGCCGCGATTCGGATCGTCACGGGAGCGGCGGCGCGCGCCGGCATGAACCCGAAAGTGCGAAACTTGATCGGCCTGAGCGCGCACGCGCGGTACGAGCATCATTTGATCTCCGACTCGAACGTGCGCGCGCGTCCCGACTACCTGCGGGCGATGGCCGCGGAGCTCGCGGATCCGCGGGTCGGGCTCGTCTCCAGCGTGCTGTGCGGCACGGGCGGAGCCACCCTCGGCGCGCGCCTGGAGAATTTGCATCTGGCGACTTTCGTCGCGCGCACGGTGTGCGGCGCGGACGCGCTGCTCTCTTATCCGTGCGTGGTCGGAAAGTCGATGCTGTACAAGCGCTCGGATTTGGCAAAAGTCGGCGGGTTCTCGCTGGTATCCGACGTGCTCGCGGAGGATTACGTGCTCGGCACGGCGTTCAGCGCGGCTGGCTTTCGCGTCGCGCTGTCGTCGCACGTGCTCGCGACGGTGACCGGCGAGCGCACGACGGCCCAATTCATGCTCCGCCATTTGCGTTGGTGTCAGATGCGCCGGCAGTTGAACGGCGCGCTCTATCTGGGTGAGCTCTTGCTGCAGCCCATGCTTTGGTTGTTCGCGCTTGCGCTTTCACTCGCGCTCGGTGCGCGGCCCCTGGGGTTGCCGGCCGCGACCTGGGCCTGTCTGATTGGCGCCGCTGTGCTGGTCAGGACGCTCTCGGACATGTTGGTCGTGCGCGCGGTGCGCGGCAGCCCCCCCAGCATTTTCGAGCTCCTACTGCTCGTGTTCAAGGACCTGGCCATCTGGGGCATTTGGCTACTCGGCGCGCTATCGCGACGCGTCGCCTGGCGTGGCCATACCTTCCTGATTGGCCCAGGTTCGCGGCTGACGTCGCTGCCGAGTCCCAAGGCGAGACCGGCAGGCGCGCGCGCTGCGCTGCGGGCATAGCAAAAAAGCGCGCCTTATAGCCGGGAGCGCGTCTGACGCGGCCTACCGCGCGCCTGTTCAGCGAGGCGCTGCGCGGGAAATCGGGATATATTTGTCGATCGCGGCTCGCGACGGTTGCTCTGCACGGCGGACGACTGGAGCGCGCGGCCAGGGACCCTGAGATTTGCGCATGAGCGAGCAGGCTCGAAACAAGACGGCGCTTTCGTCGCGGCTTTTGCTGCGGCTCTTCGCTGCGTTCCTGCTCGTCGCGTTCGCGGGTGTCGCGGTGGCGGCGTTCCTCGTCGACCGCAACGTGCGCAAGACCATGCTGACCGAAGTCGAGGACCGGCTCTCGTATCAGAGCACCATGCTCGGCCAAATGACGGCCAACGCGCTGTTTGGCCCGCTCGACGCGAGCGACGCGAGCTTGAACGGAGCAGTGCACAAGCTTGGGGCGGCCGTGCATACCCAGCTATCGCTGATCGCGCCGGACGGACGCGTCGCTGCCGATTCCGACGTGGACGCTCCACAGAGCTTGCCGTCCCAAGTCGACGCGCCCGAGATCGTCCAGGCTCGCGCTCGGGGTCGCGGGACGTCGGTGCGGGGAGCGGATGGCGATAGCCGGATGTTCGTTGCGCGCGCGATCGTTCAGGACGGCGTCACGCTCGGCTTTGCGCGCAGCTCGTTGTCTATGAACGTGGTGCGCGCCCAAGTGCACGAGGTGCGGGTGCGCATGGCGATGGGCGCGCTCACGGCCGGCTTCGTCGCGCTCTTGCTGGGATTTTTCGTGTCGACGCGCGTGACGCGCCCGATCCGCGCATTGACGGAGGGCGCCGGTCGCATCGGTGAAGGCGAGCTGGACACCGTGATTCGCGTCGACAGCCGAGACGAGATTGGAGACTTGGCGGAGGCCTTCAATCGCATGACTCGGAATTTGCGCCAAACGATCAGCGCGCTCGATTCGCGCAACGGCGAGATGCGCTTGGTGCTGGACAACATCAACCAGGGCTTGCTGGTGATCGACCGCGACGGCGTGATGGCGCGTGAGCGCTCCGCGAGCATCGACGAGTGGTTCGGGCCGGTGCCGCCCAAGACGACCTTGTGGGCGTACCTCGCGCCGCACGACGCCACGCTGGCGAAGATGCTCAGACTCGGTTGGCAGGCCGTGTGCGACGGGTTCTTGCCGCTCGAGCTGACGCTCGATCAGTTGCCCAAGCTGCTGGGCGCGGTCGGGCGAGAGTTCGAACTCGGCTATCAGCCCATCTTCGATGGGGATCGGCTGAGCCGCGCGCTGGTGGTCGTATCGGACGTGACCGAGCGGCGCAAAGCGGAGGCTATGGAGGGCGAGCAGCGCGAGTTCCTGGCTGTTTTGGATCGCGTTCTCCGCGATCGCTCGGGGTTCACGGAGTTCCTGCGTGAGGCTCGGGTGATCGTCCTGCGCTTGGAAAGCGACGCTTCGTCGCTCACCGACGTGCTCAGAGATTTGCACACGCTGCGTGGCAATGCCTCCGTCGTGGGTTTGACGCGCTTGGCCGAGATCTGCCGTGAGCTCGAAACGGCCGTCTCCGGGACGGGGGAAAGACCGGCGCCGGCGGCGTTGGCCGCTCTCGTTGCACGCTGGCGAGTGCTCGAGCAGCGCTTCGAGAACGTGCTCGACGAGCGCGCTCAAAGCGAGCAGCTGGAAGTCGATCGCGCCGAGCATGCCGCGCTGCTTCAGGCCATGGAGCGCGGAGCGCAGCTATCGGAGCTCGTGCGTCGCGTCCGCGAGTGGCAGCTGGAGCCGGTGCAGCGGCGCCTGTGCCGTTTTGCCGAACACGCGCGCGGCCTCGCTCAGCGACTCGGCAAGGGCGAGCTCCGCGTGCGGGTCGAAGCCGAAGGGGTGCGCCTCGAACGTGCTCGCTTTCAAGCGTTTTGGGCGGCGTTCATGCACGTGCTGCGCAACGCCGTGGATCACGGCATCGAGCGGCCGAGCGAGCGCGCGGCTCGCGGCAAACCGGCGTGTGGCCAGCTCGTGTTGCGCGCCACCAAAACACAGCACGAGGTTCGGATCGACGTCGAGGACGACGGACAGGGTGTCGATTGGGACGCGCTCGAGGCGCGCGCGCGCACACAAGGCTTGAGCGTGCCGCGTCGTGAAGAGTTGTTGTTCGTGGACGGCCTCTCGAGTCGCGCTCAGGCCGACGACGTTTCGGGCCGCGGCATCGGGATGGGCGCCGTGCGCGCTGCCTGTCGCGCGCTCGGTGGAGACGTCAGCATAACGAGCTCGCTCGGCGTGAGCACGCTGGTGCGCTTTACGCTGCCGCTCGCGGACGCGCCGCGCGTCAGCAAATTTTCGAGTACTTCAACGCAGTTAGTCGAGCAAAAGCTCAAGACAGTCGGGAAGGACGCATGAACGAATTTGTTTCCGAGGTGCTCGAGCGATTTGGTCCCGAGGCGGTCTGCGAAGTATTCGCAGCATACGGCGTATCGCTGACTCGGCTCCCCTCGGCCGAGGGGCGCGCCACGATCATTCCTGGGCTCGGTCCGGACGGCGCCTCGCCCGACGCGACCGTGGCCGGCTTCATCGGCTTTTCGGCGCCGGTCTTGCGCGGGGCGTTGCTCTTGGCATCGACGTTCGAAGTCGTGGCCAGGGCGCGACCGCCAGCGGTCCGTAACAAGAAGCTCTCGTCCGCCTCCTCCAGCGATTGGATCTTGGCGCGCGATTGGGCGGGCGAGCTCGTGAATCAGGTCTTGGGTCGCATCAAGAATCGTATGCGTAGTCACGGCCTTTTGCTCGAGGTCAGCGCGCCGGCCGCTCTCTCCGGTCAAGCGTTGGCGTTCGCGAAGCCCAAATCACCGAAGACGCGGCCGGTGCTTTTCGATGCACATCCGGATAAAGTATGGTTTTGGTTGGACGCGCTCTGGAGCTCCGAAGTCGAGGCCACCGGCGGCTCCGGTGAGGAGCGCAAAGCCGGCGACGTGATTCTCTTCTGATGATGATGATTGCCGAGCAAAGCGAGGACACCGCATGGTCAAGGTTGTGATGGTGGTCGACGATTCCGCGACGATTCGCCAAGAAGTAGCGGCGGTGCTCGGCCCGGAGGGCTTCAAGATCGTCGAAGCGGCCGATGGCGAAGAGGCGCTCGGTAAGCTCGATTCCGAGGTCGCGCTCGTGCTGTGTGACGTGAACATGCCGCGCATGAACGGCTTGGATTTTCTCGACCAACTCAAGGCGCGGAAGATCTCGGTCCCCGTGCTGATGCTGACGACCGAGGGTCAGCCAGACTCGATCGAGCGCGCCAAGCTGGCGGGGGCCAAGGGCTGGATCATCAAGCCCTTCAAAGCGCCCCAATTGATCGCCGCAGTGAAGCAGGTTGCTCGTTAGACAGCAGCGCTAACATCCGGCTAGTACAGCTGATTTTGGCTGGGCTGCGGCCGAGAACGTGGGCGCGCTACACTGGCGGCGATGGGTGCTGCTACCGCCCTTCTACCAAGCCGTCACTCGGCTGTCACACTGTCCCGGTACCCGGATTCGAGGATGACGCGTATTCTGATCGTCGAGGACGAGCCCGATTTGCAGCAGGTGCTGGAGTACAACCTCAAGCAGGCGGGGCACGATGTGGTTGTGACCAAGCTCGGGCGGGAGGGGCTCCGGATCGCGCGTGAGCAGAAGCCGGAGATCGTGCTGCTCGATCTGATGCTGCCCGATATCCCGGGTACCGATGTCTGCAAGCAGCTCAAGGAGAGCCCGGCGACCCGTGGCAGCAACGTGATCATGCTCACGGCCCGGGGCGAGGAAATCGACCGAGTCGTGGGTTTCGAGCTGGGCGCGGACGACTACGTGACCAAGCCCTTCAGCGTGCGCGAGCTCTTGCTGCGTATTCAAGCCATCATGCGCCGCAACAAGAGCGAGCCGGCGGACGTCGAGAGCACCGTCGAGTTCGGCAAACTGCGCATCGATCGCGGCGCGCATCGCGTGTGGGTGGAGAGCACGGAAATCGAGCTCACCGCGCTCGAGTTCAAGCTGCTCGTCACCCTGTACGACCGCAAGAATCGCGTGCAGACCCGCAGCACGCTGCTCGACGACGTGTGGGGCATTCAAGCCGACATCACCACACGCACCGTCGACACTCACGTCAAGCGGTTGCGCGAAAAGCTGGAAGCAGCTCGCGACTACGTGGAGACCGTGCGTGGCGTGGGTTATCGGTTCGTCGGCACACCCGACGAGGCCGCGACTTGAAGCTCGGCATTAGAGCCAAGTTATTTCTTAGCTCGTTCATCGTCATCGTCATCTCGGTGGTGGTGGCGTACGCTTACTCGAGCCGGCGGCTCGAGCGCGAGTTGACCGACCGCATTCGCTCGGAGTTGATCGTGCGCGCGCGCTTGGTCGCCCACGGCGCGGAGTCGTCGTATGCCTTGTGGGACGATCGTCAACGCTGGGACGAGATCGCGAGCGAGCTCGGCCAGCGGGCGCGCGCGGAGGTCGCGCTCCTGCGCGCCGACGGCACGGTGCTGGGTGTCTCGGGCGGCGCCCAGGCGTTGCCGCGCGATTACGCTGATCGCCCCGAGGTACACGACGCGCTGAGCGACGCGTCCCACGAAGGCTACGCGTCCAGCAGTGACGGCCACACGTTGGTGATCGCGATTCGCTTTACGCGCGCCGATCGCGTGGGCGTGGCGCGCCTCGCGATTCCGCTCACGGAAATCGACGTGGCGCGGGCTGAGCTCGGTGACACGCTGACCATCGCGACCGTGCTCGCGTTGCTGGCGGCGATCGTGGTCTCGTCCTTGGCGGCCGAGTTCACTTCGCGCACCGCACGCGCGCTGATCGACGTGGCTCGGCGGATGGCTGCCGGCGATCTGTCGACACGTTCGCGCCCCACGAGCAACGACGAGTTTGGTGGCCTCGGTCGCGCTCTCGATCAGCTCGCGCGAAACCTTTCGGGTACGCTGGGCGAGCTGCGCGCCGAGCGCGATCGTCTGGGCGGCATCCTGGCCAGCATGCAGGAGGGCGTGCTGCTTCTGGACCAGACCGGGCACATCTCGGTGCTCAACCCGTCCTTGCGCGAAATGCTGCTGCTCGGCGCGGACGCCATCGGCAAGACGGTGCTCGAGGTGCTCCGACACGCGGAGCTCAAGGAGCTGCTGGACGAGGGTCGAAATTCACAAGAAGCCGTTACGGGCGAGATCGAGATCGGCAATATCAAGCCGCGTAAATTGCTGATCCGCGCGGCGCAGCTCGGCGGCGACCAAGGTGGCCTCTTGGCGGTGTTCGTCGACGTCACCGAGGTCCGTCGACTCGAGTCGATGAGGCGCGAGTTCGTGGCCAACGTATCGCACGAGCTGCGCACGCCGGTGACGGCCATTCGTTCGGCCACGGAGACGCTGCAAAACGGCGCCTCGAGCGATCCAGACGCCTCGAGCGCGTTCATCGGCATCATCGATCGCAACGCGGCGCGCCTGCAGGATCTAGTGGAAGATCTGCTGGATCTATCGCGTATCGAGTCGCGCGGGCTAAAGCTCAGCATGGAGCCGCTCGAGCTGGACGTCGTGTACGATCATGTGCTCAGCCTGTTCGGCGAACGCGCGGAAAAGCGAGGAATCAAACTGAGCTACGCGCTCGTCGAGCCGTACCCGCGCGTGATCGCCGACCGCCGAGCGCTCGAGCACGTACTCACGAACCTGGTCGATAACGCCGTCAAGTATTGCCCGAGCGGTGCCCACGTCGCGCTCTCCGCGCTGACCGCGCAGTCGTCGATCGAGCTCAGCGTGGCCGACGACGGCCCCGGCATCGACGCCCGGCACTTGCCGCGCATTTTCGAGCGCTTCTATCGCGTCGACGCGGGGCGCTCACGGGATCTGGGCGGCACCGGGCTCGGCCTATCGATCGTCAAACATTTGGTGGAGGCGATGGGCGGCACGGTCGGCGTCGAGAGCACGCCCGGCGTCGGTACCAAATTCAGAGTGGTACTGAAACGCGAGGAGCCGGAAGAGCGGCGCGCGGTCGCGTAGAAGTGACGTGTTGATCTCTCAGACGTGCCCGACCAGAAACGGCACGACAGCGTAGGTCAAACCAATCTAGAGCGCACAAGCACACCCTAGTTGCGGTGCCCTAGCGACTTGAAACCATACTACTTGGGTAGTATGGTTTGATCGTGCCGCGAGGAAATCCTGCTGCCAAGCTTGCGATCAGCGTGGACCGCTCCGTTCACGCCAAGGTGTTGGCGGCCGCTGCGGCCGACGGCATGAGCGTCTCCGCTTGGATGACCAGCGCAGCTCGTCGCGCTCTGCGCATCCGTGACGGCCTTGTGGCCGTCGCCGAGTGGGAGGCAGCGCACGGTGCGTTGACGGCGCAAGAGCTGCAGGCGGCCCATCACCGGCTCGCCAGACGTCCGCGCGAGAAGCGGCACATCAAGCGATGAAATCCGTCGTTTACGACGCGGGCGTCCTAATCGCCGCCGATCGCAATGAGCGCCGTGTTTGGGCAGAGCATCGCGTCCGTCTCGAAGCCGGCGTCCTGCCGCTCGTCCCCGCGCCCGTCGTCGCTCAAGCAAGCCGCTCGCCCAAGCAAGCACAAATGCGGCGGTTCCTGCGCGGCTGTGAAATTGCCGTGTTCGACGAGGCCGACGCGCATCGCTCCGGGGCTCTGCTCGGAAAATCTCGGACGAGCGACGTCGTCGATGCCTCCGTGGCGACTTTGGCGATCCGTCACCACCTCGACATCGTGAGCGACGACGCGGACGACCTGCGTCGACTCCTGGCCGGAACACGCACTCGCCCGGCGATCCTCGACATTTGATTGACTACGACGGATCCAAGCCTATTGCGTCTGAATCTCGAAATGTTTGATCCAGGTGGTGCCGACGCCGCCGCTCACCTCGTTGCCGAACTCGACGCTGGCCACGAATTGGTTGGGGTCGATCATTTTTTCGGCGACGAGCTCGCGCAGGAAGGCGGGGATGTCTATGGTGCCTTTGAGCTGCGGCGTGGGGCTCTTGAATGAGATCAGGCGCCAGCCGGCGCCTTGGCCCTTGTTGCCGGCGCCGTCCATCTTCCAGAGCTCGTAGGTCACGCCGTTGATGACCGGGCGGGAGACAATGGCGCCACCGGGTTGAGCGGCGCCGCCGCAATCCATCCAGAACATGATCTCGGCCGTGATGGAGCCGGGCGCTGGTGGGCCGCGCTGTACGTTGCGGTTCGTGATCCAGATTTCCGGGGCCAGGTTGTAGCTACCCGTGATCTGGCTCTCGACTTCGTACACGATCGCGAGTTTTTGCAGCTCCGCAACGCGCGCGGGCAGGTGCGGATCGGTGCTCTTGCCGCCGGTCCACGGCTTCCAACCGAAGACGATCTCGGGGTACGAGAAGACGGATGGGTCCGTGCCCGGGAAATTCCAAGTCCAGCCGCGTTGCTTGTCGCCGTCCACGCTACGCTTGAGCATGCATTGCTCGAACGGGCCTTGCGCCTTGCCGCTGCCCCATTGATTGTTTTCATAGCGGTAGGGTCCGTCCGCGGTCGTGTAGCCGTTTGCGCATTCAGAGCTCGCCCCTGGCGCGTATTTTCCTGGCGCGTTGTGCGCGTCGTGGCGCACTCGACAGCCGAGCACGCCGCATACAAGAAAAAGGACAGATAGCGCCCGCCCTATTGGAGAGCAGGAACGCATGCTCGAGTGCCGGATCAGCGCGGACATGGCCCCGCGCATACCATGTTTTTTCTGAAAGGCGCTTTACTCGAGCTCGACGCTCACTCGAGATTGGCGAGGGCCTCCGCAAAGGCGCTCGAGAGAACCTGTAGAACGCGACGCTCGAACGCGCGTCCGCGAAGGTCGCTACCGTCCCAGCGCGCCTCGCCGCAGAAGCTCCAATCCCAAGTGCCGGACGGCCGCATCGAGATCGACAGCGCCGTGCCCTGCTTACCGGCGTCGATGCGATAGTCGTGTTCGTCGATTGAGAGCTCGACGAGGGCCGTGCCTTCGAAGTTGACCGCGCCTGGCTGGGCTTCGGGTTTTTCCTTTGAATCTCTCGGGGAATCCGCCGCTATACTGCTCATGCGAGCAGTATAGCGGAAGACCGGAGCGCCTGTCGCGGCCAATCGCGTTTGGCGGGTTTTGGCGACTTCTACTTGGGGCCGGCGCCGGATTGGACGGCGGCTTGGAGCCCGCCGGTTGCGTCGAGCGTGTACGTGTAGGGCGGCTTGAATACGCCGCTGCCGATGGCCGCCTTGGTGCCGGTGGTGTTCGTGAACACATCGCCATTCAAGCCGACCACGGTGGCCGAGTTGGCGCTGGCATCTTCACCATCGACTGGGTTTTTCACACCTACGAACACGCTGTTTTCGACCAGGATATTGGCGTTCACACCGGCCCCCACGCAATACAGGTTGCCGGTGTTCGTCCACAGCGTGTTCATGACGTGCACTTGGCCGAAGCGCACGCGAGGCGCGCGCTCGTAAACGAAGTCTGCCCACCACACGTGGTCGAAGGTGACACGCAGGTGCCCGGTATCCTCCGAGGAGTTCGAGTCACTGTGGCCGATCAGATTCGAGAAGCGGTGTCCGCCCGAGTTCGCGGGATCCGTGCGCGCGCTCGAGTAGTGAAATTTGGTCCAAGAGATCGTGATGTAGTCGGAGGCGTGGGTGATGTCGGTGTTGCCGTCGGAGCCGTCCTTGATGTCACAGTGGTCGATCCAGATGTGGTTGGACGCGCCCTCGATGCTGATCCCGTCTTCCCCCGCCGAGCAGTCGGACGGGCTATCGCTGCAATTGTTGCCGATGATGTTGAGGTTGCGAATGATCACGTTCTTCGAACCCGACATCTGAATGTGCCCTTGGATCGTGGCCTTGCCGCCGCAAGCGCCGATGATCGTCTTGTTCGAGCCGACGGTGACGTCGCCCGAGATCGTACCGCTGACTTGAATCACCGCGGTATTGGTGCCCTTGGCGGCGCTATTCAGGGCGCTGAGCGAGGTCACCGTGGTCGCCGCGCCGGAACCTCCGCCGGTGGTTCCGCCGGCTTGTGTCGCCCAACCCGTGAGCGCGTTCGAGGGCGGGCAGCTGTTGTTCGTACCGCCGGTGCACGCGCCGTTGGAGCAGGTCTGTCCGGTGCTGCACGCTTTGCCGCAGGCGCCGCAGTTCGCCGTGTCCGTTTGCATGTTGACGCAGGTGGTGCCGCACAGTGTCTGCCCGCTAGTGGAGCACTGGCAGGTGCTGTTCGAGCAGGTCTGACCCGTGCCGCAGGCATGGCCGCAGCTGCCGCAGTTCGTGGCGCTGGTCGTGGTGTTGACGCAGGCGTTGCTGCAGAACGTTTGACCGGTGGCGCAGGTGCAACTGCCGCTGGTGCACCTGCGACCGCCGCTGCAGGTCGTCCCACAACCACCGCAATTGGCGGCGTCCGTGCTGGTGTTGACGCAGCTCGTGCCGCACAGCGTTCCGGTGTTGCATTGGCATTTGCCCGCGGCGCACGACTGTCCGCTGCCGCAGCTCTTGCCACAGGCGCCGCAGTTGGCAGCGCTGGTTTGCGTGTCGGTGCAAGTGCTGCTGCACACGGTCTGTCCCGCCGCGCAAGCGCAGGCGCTGTTCACACACGATTGACCGTTCGGGCAAACGGTGCCACAGGCGCCGCAGTTCGACGAATCGACGCTGGTGTTCACGCAAGCAGCGCCGCACGTCGTGGAGCTCGTGCACACGCACTTTCCCGCGTTGCAGGCCTGGCCGCTCGTGCAAGGCATGTTGCAGCCGCCGCAGTTTTGTTGATCGCTGCTGGTATCCACACAGCTCGTTCCGCAGCTCGTGCCGCTCGCGCAGCCGCAAGTTCCATTGACGCAGGCTTGGGTTGCGCCACAGGCGTGGCCGCAGCTGCCGCAGTTTTGCGCGTCGGTAGCGGTGTTGACGCAGGCATTGGAGCAAGAAGTCGTGTTCGCTGCACACACGCAGCTGCCGGCCGAGCATTGCTTGCCGCCCGCGCAAACCGTGCCGCATGCCCCGCAATTTTGGCTGTCGCTGCTCAAATCCGCGCAGCCGCTGCTGCACTGGCTGAGCGGCGCCGTGCACGCGCCGCCGCCGCCGGTCCCTGCGCTCCCGCTAGCTCCGGACACGGCGCCCGTGTCGCCTGTACCGCCGCTGCTCATGCCGCCGGGGCTCATGCCGCCGTTGTTCGCGCCCGCGTCATTCGCGCCCGCGCTGCCGCCACCGCCGTTGCTGGCGCCTCCGCTCGTTGCGCCACCTGACTGTGTCGGCGCGCCGCCCGCGTTACTTGCTCCGCCGGATTGCGTCGGGGAGCCGGCGCTGCTTGCGCCGGCGTTGCTCGTGCCACCCGAGTCGTAGATGGAGTCCGGTTCAGAGCTCGGCAGACTGCCGTTCACACCACAAGCGGAAACGAGCAGCGCGAGTGCAACGAAAGCGCGTGGGACCAAGCGTTCGGGAGACGAGTTCATTGAGGCCTCAGGGTTTGGGCAATCCACCGTGATGCAAATGCGTGCGCTCAATCGGTCGATCACGCGCCGTCGCTGATTTCGGCAACAACATTTCGAAATGCATCGCACCATGTGCGCTGTTTTTCTGTTCGCGCGTGAAGTGCGCAGCGCTGTTGAAAGATGCCTGATAACCCTGCGGTATGATTGCGCGCCTGGCGGACGCGAGCCGAGCGGTCAAGCCGAGAGCAACTGCACGACGCGCAAGAGCTCCGACACCGACCAGGCTTGGAACGGGCAGCCACGCGGCGCGTGAGGTGCGTCGCCGTCGGCGATCTCGGAAATGTGCCCCAGGCCGGCTCGCTCGAGGTGCTCGAGCAGGGGGCCCGCGAAGCGCTCACGGGCTTCGCGTTTGGCTTCGCTCGTACTGCCGCGCGCCTTGAGCCAGGCCTCGACGAACGGTCCCACTAACCAGGGCCAGACCGTGCCTTGGTGATACGCGGTATCGCGCTCCCAAACACCGCCCTGGTAGCGCCCGCGATACGCCTGATCGTCGGCGCTCAGACTGCGCAGGCCGAGCGGGGTCCACAGTTTCTGCTCCACGACGTCGATCACTCGGCGCGCTCGTTCGGCGGACAACAAACTCACCGGCAGGCCGCCGGCCGCGAAGATCTGATTGGGTCGCAGCGAGGCATCGACGCGGCCCGGCTCGTGATCGACATCGACCACGTCGTAGAGCATTCCGTCGGCCTCGTTCCAAAAGCGCCGTTCGAAGCTCAGCCGTGCCTGATCGACCCATGGCCAATACTGCGCATCGAGATGCGCGGCGCTCGAGAGTGCGTTGAGCCAGAGCGCCTGGATCTCGACGGGCTTGCCGCTGCGTGGCGTCACCACGTGGTCGCCGATTTTTGCGTCCATCCAGGTCAGCTGCACGCCGGGCGCTCCCGCGGCGAGCAGGCCGTCGTCCGCGCGGCGAATGCCGAAGCGCGTGCCGCGTGCGTAGCCTCGTACGATATCGAGGATCGCGTCCCGTAGCGCTTGACGATCGGAGTCGGCGAGGACTTGCTTGCTCTGCGGGTGATTCAAGAGCTCGTGCGCGGCGAGCACGTACCAGAGCGAAGCGTCGACCGAGTTGTACTCGGGCGCCCCGTTGCCGTCGGGAAAGAGGTTCGGCAGCATGCCGTCAGAGACCACCCGCGACCACTCGACCAGGATCTCGCGCGCGTCCGTGAGCCGACCTGTCGCGAGGCACAGACCGCGCAGCGCGATGAACGTGTCGCGTCCCCAATCACCGAACCACGGATAGCCGGCGATCAACGTCATACCCGTACCGCGCCGAACGAGGTAGCTCTCGGCCGAGCGCTGCAGCGGCGTCTCGATGCTCGCTCGCCGCGTGCGCTCGCGCTTGCGGCACTCGGCCACGTGCGCCGCGAGATCCTCCGAGTCGCTGGTCAGTTCGTGGCTCACGCTCTCCAGCAACCAGAGCGCCTCGCCCTGCGAAAGATCGAAGCTGAGCACGCCGGGGCTCGCCAGATCCTCCTCGCAATCGAGACCGCGCTCCGCTTCTCGCTCGTAGCGAAATTGGCGGTACCAATCCGGCGCGTGCGCGTAGTCGGCGTTCGAACGCATCGTGATGCGCGGGACGCCCGGATACACGGAGAAGTGCAGGCGATCGCCGTCGCGTTCGGGCTGGCCCTGAAACGCCGAATTTTCATGGTGCAGCTGATGAAAGTCGCGCCCGGATAGAAAGGGCCGCACGCACAGAGTGACGTCGGGGTGCGCGGTCTCCAGCCGAAAGCTCACGATCACGCTCGCGCTGCCGCGCACGGCAAAGATCTCCTGCACCAGGCTCAACTCACCGCGTGCCGTGTAGCGCCAGGTCGGCCAGGGCTCGAGTTCGAAACTCGCGACCATGGCACCCGCTTCGGTGGTGACGCCGGGAGCAAAGTGGTGCCGCGTGAGTTGAACGCGACCGCTCGTCGTTTCGAGCCACGCCGAAAACCCGTTCACGAGCACGAAGCGGTTACACGGCGGGTGTTCCGCGACCAGCAGCAGCGCGTGGTAGCGGCGCGTCGCGATGCCCGCGCTCGTCCCGCTCGCGAAACCGCCCAGGCCATCGGCTTCGAGCCACTCGCTGTCGGTGTCGATGAGAAGCATGCTTTCCCTTCTAGTGTACAGAGCTGGACACTAGCAGCTCGGGCCGCAGGATTTGCCTTGCTCGGCTTTCGGCCCTATGCGGGAGCCATGATTTGCCAACGCGCGTTGATCCTGTCGCTTGCAGTGCTCACGTGTCTGACGGGCTGCGCTTTCGGCGGGAATCTGCGGGTCGAGCCGGTGGCGGTGACCGCACAGAAGCCCAGCAACGTCGCGTTGTTCGTCGCGGTCAGCGAGCACGGGCACAGCGTGCTCGCGCTGCAACCGGAGAGCTTCAGCGTGCTCGAGAACGGCGTGCTGCTCGACAGCCGGCAGGTCGGGCTCACGCTGTTGCCGACACCGAGCGCGGTTGCGCGTCGCGCGCTGTTGCTGGTCGACATGAGCCGTTCGCTCGACGACGCACAGCGCGCCGCGCTCGAGTCGAGCCTGCGTGCCTTGATCGTCAAACTGCGCGCTCGTCAGATCGTGAGCCTGTACGCATTCGACGGGTCGGAGCACGTGCACTACATTTGTGACTACGCGAAGGACGCGCGCGCCGAGCCGGACGAGAAGGACACGAGCATGCAGAAGCTACTGTCGTTCAGTCGGAGTGATGCGTCGTCTAGTCTGTACAGCGCCGTGCTGGAAGCCACGCACAAGCTCGACGCCAGTCTGAGCGCGGACAAATTGCCGATCGGTCTCGGTACCATGATCGTGATCGCGCAAAATCCGGATCTGGCTGGGCGCGCGAGCGAAGAGGCCGTTCGGAGCGCGATCGACGCGGCTCATCACCAATATTTTCTGGTGATGGTCGGGCCATGGTCGACCGACAAAGACATCGCATGGCTCGGCAAGAACGGCGCGGTGCGCGCCGGCTCGCTCAACACGATGCTGGAGCCCCTGCAAGGCGTCGCCGATCAGATCGACGAGGCGTCGTTTCGTTACTATCTCGTGTCGTATTGTTCGCCCGCGCGCGCAGGGACGCGCCAGCTCGAGCTGCGGGTGACCACGAGCGACGAGCAAGGCAAGAAGTCCGAGGGATCTTACCGCACGGATTTCGACGCGACCGGCTTTGGGCCCGGCTGCAACGCTCAGAGCGTGCCGCGCTTTCCGACCACGAAATCGCCGTGAGGACGCGCCTTTCGCGCGACCAGCACTTGCCGACGGCGTACGTTCACGATCATACTCGTGGCACGCGGCATACCCGAAGGGTTATCCGCTCGGGCGGTGCGGGTCGATGGTGATCGTGAATTTCTGGCGTTTCGGCTGCGCGTGTCTTTTGGCGCTCCTCGCGTGTTTGCCGAAGCAGGCGCGCGCCGAAGCGCCCGCGCAACCGTTTCGGCTCGAGTACTGGGCGCACGGCAATTGCCCGGACGCGGAGGAGTTTGCGCTGCAGCTGCGCGCGCGTGCGCCTGCGCTGCGGCCCGCGGTCGGTGCAGAGCCCGCGGTCGGCTTCTACGCCGAGCTCGCGGAGGGACACGGCAGCGCTTACGGACGCCTGACCGCGCGCACCCTCGACGGTCGTGAGATCACGCGCGACGTCGGTGGCCCCACGTGCGACGACGTCGTCACCGCGCTGGCGTTGATCGCCGCGCTGTCGCTCGAGCCGAATGAAGCGCAGGTGCCCGTCTCGAAGCGCCCGCGCCCACCCCCAGCAGAGCACCTGCCCGCTGACGAGTTCACGCTTCCGAAGCCCGGCGCGAGCGCTGTCACCTATGGTGTGGGGCTCGGCGTCGCGTTCGAGAGCCTGGTGGCGCCCAGCCCGAGCACGGGCGTGTTCTTCGACTTCGAGGCGGAAGGACCTCCCGAATCGCTGCAACCGCTGTTCATACTCTCGGCCAACCGCGCGACCTCCCTGCCGGCGCTCACTAAGGCCGGCAACTTATCGGTCACTTGGCTTGCGGTGCGCAGCGCAGGCTGTCCAGTGCGCTGGCCCCAAGGCGTGCCGCTCTTTTTGCGCCCCTGTGGGTTTTTCGAGATTGGTTCGCTCGACGGGCGCGTCGACTCTCCGGGCGCCGAGGGCGGAGGCACCAAGCTGTGGCTCGCGGCAGGCGTGTACGCTCGCATCGAGGCGCTGGTCGGGGAGGTGCTTGCGTTTGGGCTCGACGGAGGTGCTTCCGTTCCGTTGATACGGGATTCCTTCTCGAACGCGGCGGGACAACTGGCGTATCGGCTGCCACTCTATGGCGTAACCGGCCGCCTCGGCCTTTCCTATCGGTTCAAGTGATCGGTTTGCGCAAAAGCCAACATCGGTTCAAGGAGCAGGCGATGCGCTCAGGATCGGCATATTCGGAGGTCGTGCTGGCGCGCGATCCTTCGTTGGAGGGGCCGGTCGGGGAGGCTGAGCGACGCCGCTTTTCCGAGCCGGTGTCCGGTCCACACGTCGTGCGCGAGCCGCTTTTGGCCGGCGACAATCAGCGCATCGGGTGTCTGCTCAAGGCGCACTTCCGTGAGGTCTGGCGCGTGGTGCGGCGCTTCGGCGTTCCGGAGGCCGGCGCAGACGACGCGGCGCAAGAGGTGTTCATCGTCGCGTCGCGTCGCCTCGCGGATATCGAGCCGGGGCGTGAGCGCCAGTTCTTGCTCGCCGCCGCCGTGCGCGTCGCGGCCAACGCGCGTCGCTCGCTCGCTTCGCGTCGCGAGACCGCGGATCTCGAAACCGTGCACGCGCGCATCGATCCAGCGCCCAACGCCGAGTCGCTGCTCGAACAAAAGCGTTTTCGCGAGCTCTTGGATCACTTGCTCGACGCGCTGTCGGATGATTTGCGCGTCGCCTTCGTGCTGTACGAGCTGGAGGGTACGTCGGTGCCGGAAATCGCGGAGCTGCTCGCCATTCCGGTCGGTACTGCCGCGTCGCGCTTACGTCGCGCACGCGCCGAGTTTGCGGCGCGGGTCGCGCAGCTCAAACCCGCGCGCGCGGCGGAAGAGGAGGCATGATGGATCGCGATCGCCTGTCGAGCGACCCGGACGACCTCACCAGTACGCTGCTCGCTTCAGCGCAAGCGGATGAACCGTCCGCAGCCGCGTATGCCAAGGTTGCTGCCGCGCTGGGCGTGAGCTTGGCACCGGCCGCGCTGGTGTCACTTGCACCGGCCGCTGTGGTGCGCGCCGCCTCTCGCTTGTCGCTGCCCGCGGCGCTCAAGGGCATCGGGTTGCTCTTGACCGTGGGTGGTTTGATTGGTGGCGCGTTGCTCTATCGCTCGCACGTCGCGGCCAAGGCGGCGGGTCAACTCGCGAGCAACCCCCCGGCGCCTCGCGTAGTCGTGCGCGGCGCGCAAGTGGACGACGCGAAGGCGGCGGCCGCGAGCCCCGCGCCAATCTCCGCAGGTCGCGCGCTCGAAACAGGCGCTACCGTCGCGAACGCGACGCTCGGGCCGAGCGGCGTCGAGCCGGCGCCCGAGGCCGCCGCTCCCGCCGCCGTGAGCGCGTCGCCTGCCACCACTCCCGATCCCGTGAGCATGCGGCTGCGACCCGCGAGCGCGGCCAAAGTCAGCGCCGCCCAAGCCATCGCTGATCCGCCGAAGCCCGCCGTCGTATCGACTCTGTCAGAGCAGGTGATGGCGCTCGATCGCGTGCGCGTGGCACTAGGCGCACGGCGTCCGATCGGCGCCCTAAACGAGATAGCGAGCTATCGAGCTCACTATCCGAAGGGCGTGTTCCTGATCGAGGCCAGCGTGCTCGAGATTGAGGCCTTGGCCCAGAGTGGCCAGCGGAACCTCGCGGCGTCTCGCGCTCAGGCGTTCCTCGCGGCGCATCCGGACAGCCCGCACGCGGCGCGTTTGCGTGCCCTGCTGCCGTCGCAGGATTGACTCGAGTTTCTGCGCTAGGGTGCGCCAGCAATGGCTCGCGTCCTCTGGCTCTCGCTGTGGTCTTGTGGCGCATGCTTGTGGGTAGCCGCTTGCACCAGCGATGCTGCGCTTCCGACGACCTGCAACCTCGCGTACAGCTGCGGACCCACCCAAACCTGCGCGACGCAAGACGGTGTCAACTATGCCTGCGTGAGTCCCGGCAGCGGCCAGGCCGGCGATACTTGCGACCCATCGCTGGCTCCCAACGCGGCTTGCGGCGCCGGCCTCATTTGTCTGGGCTACGGCACACCCGTGACCGGCACCTGCACGGGTTGGTGCGACGCGACTCTTCCGTGCCCGAGCGATCAGGTTTGCGTGCAGCTCATTACGACGTTCGGTGTGTACGCGAACGTGTGCTCGATCTCGAACGCCTCCTCATGTGCCATCAACTACACCTGCGGCGCGGGTCAAACGTGTTGGTCCCTCGACGGTTTCGCGTTTCAGTGCATGCCGGCCGGCACCCTGTCGCTCGCTGAGAGCTGTGACCCGACTCAAACTACCGTAGAGTGCGCTGACGGCCTGGTCTGCCTTGGCCGCGGCGATCCGCCGATCGGCACATGCGTCACGTGGTGTGGCGGGGCGGGCGTTTGCCCGAGCGGGCAGAACTGCGCAACGCTCGGGTCGAGCTACGGCATGACCCTGCGCGTCTGCCAGTAAACGAGCGACAAACTCGAGCGGGGGTTGCCTCATCGCTGGCGCAGCTGCATGCCCTGGTCATGACACTATCGGTCGTAACTGGAGCGAATCGCGGCATCGGTCTGGCACTGACGGCGGCTTTGAAGCGGCGCGGCGACAGCGTCGTGGCGGCGTGCCGCGCATCGTCGCCCGCGCTCGATGCGCTCGGCGTCGAAGTGGTGGCCGGCGTCGAGGTCACGGAAGAGCGAGGGCTCGAGAAGCTCGTCCACGCCATCGGCGAGCGTAAAATCGATTTGCTGATCAACAACGCCGGTATTCTGCTGTGGGACGACAAGATCGGCTCGGTGAATGCGAGCGGCGTGCGCAAGCAGTTCGAGGTCAACGCGCTGGCTCCGCTCCTGCTCACGCAAGCGCTGTTGCCCGCGTTGAAACGCGGTGCCAAAATCGCGCTGATCACGAGCCGCATGGGTTCCATCGGCGACAATGGTTCCGGTCGCGGCTACGGCTATCGCATGAGCAAGGCCGCGCTGAACGCGGCCGGTAAATCCATGGCAGAAGATCTGAAGGCGGACGGGATCTGGGTCGGCATTCTGCACCCGGGCATGGTGAAGACCGAGATGGTCGCCGGTCATGGACAAGTCGAGCCGGAGGACGCCGCGCGCGGCCTGCTCGCGCGAGTCGACGAGCTCACGGCCGACAACACCGGCGGTTTCTGGCATCAAAACGGCGAGCGTTTACCCTGGTGAGATGCGCTCGGCGGCGCGGCCTCGCGCGCCGTCAGACTTTGCAGCAGCCCCACTTCGTTTGCAGGTAGCCCTCGATGGCTTGCCGCTCGGCGTCGGACACCGCGCCCATCGCGCCATCGCGTCCGTCGCGACCTGGCGCGCGGTCCTTACCGGCGGGACCCGCGGTACCGGGGGCGCCCACTGCGCCCGTTGCGTCGGTGAGACCGATCGGACCTTGTGGCCGCTTCAAGTTCGACACGATGTGCGCATGCGCTGTCTCCTCGCGGTTTGGTCGAAACCCCGGCGGCGTCGTACAAGCAGATGGAGTTCGCCGCGAGCTCAAGTGCGACGTCATCACATTCACACTGAAACTCCCTAGATTTGAAACATTGAGCCAGAGATTTTTTCGCATGAATCGTTCATCGACGGCCGAACTCTACGCCCTCACTCATCGCGGCAACCCCGGCGACGCGGCGTTTTACGAACGCTTTTGTGCCGGCGCGACGAGCATCTTGGAGCTGGGTTGCGGCTACGGGCGGTTGCTCGCGCACCTTTCCTGCTGCGCGCCGCGCGTGGTGGGCGTCGAGCTCGATCGCGCACTGCTCGCGCTGGCGCGCAAGAATGTTCGCCGCTTGCCCGCGATCTGTCGGCAGGCGATCCGCTTGCGGCAGGGGGACATGCGTCGCTTCGAGCTCGGCGAGCGCTTCGAGCGCGTGGTCTTGCCGTACAACGGTTTCTTCTGCTTGCTCAGCGAGCGTGACGCGCTCGCCTGCTTGCGCTCGGTACGCGCAGCGCTCGCGGACGACGGCGTCTTTGCGCTCGATGTCTGGAACGCGGACCGTCTATCTCGGCATGGGCTTTCGTCCGCGGACGCTCAGCCGCTCTTTAGCGTCGAACACGGCGGCCGCTCTTGGACGGTTTCGGAGCACACCCGTGTGCGCGCGAGGCAGCGTTTGGAAGTGCGCTACGACTATCGGCCTGCGCGCGGGGTGGAGCGTTCGCTGACCATCCTGCAGCGCTACTTTGGAGCACGCGAGCTGTGCGCTCTGCTGGCGCGCGCGGGGCTCCGCGTGCGTGCTCGCTATGGCGATTTCAACGGGGCACATTTCGGCTCGCGTTCGCCGCAGCTGGTGCTGACGGCCACGCGGGCCGCGCGCGATTGACCCTCGGCAGAGAGCCGAGCGTGGGCAAGGATTGAGGAGCGCGCGCGAAAGTCGTACTCTCTTCGATCATGCTGACGTTCAGTGCTGACGGGCCCACCGCCGACAAGCAAATGCGCGCGGTGATTTTTTACCTCACGACCTTCGGCTACATTGACGGAGATTTCGATCAATCCGAGAAGGATTTCGTGCGCGAGTACGTCAGGAAGTTGGTCGTGCATCGCGTGTACGGAGCCGTGCTGGAAAGCGACGCCGCGCTGCGCGCCGAATTGATCGGCAAGTTCACCACGCATTTTCACGAAGTCTTCGAAGGCATCGACCGTCAAGTGAAGGAGCTTTTCACGGAGGCGGTCGCCGAGGGTGAAGCCCAAGACACCTTCGTGCATTCGAAGCTCAAGCTGCGCTGCTTCGAGATTTTCAAGAGCTTCGATCAGGGTAACCAAGAGCAGTTGATGGATACGATCGACGAGCTCATCCAAGCCGACGGCCAAGTGCATCCGGCCGAAGAGAAATTTCGCAACGAGCTCTCCGCTTTGCTCGACGAAGAGCTGGGCGTGACGCTGATCGAAGCGCCGCTGCGGGAGCGCAACGTGGCCGTCGCGGCCGGCGCTGCTCCGGTACCCAAAATGGAGAACCACCCGTTCTTCGAGCAGTTCGAGCATCATTATACGGCTGACTCCGCTCGCTTGAAAAAGCAGGTCGAGGCCGACCGCAAGCTGATGGATCGCGTGATCGCGCTGCTCGAGCAGCAGAAAGCGGCGGGCGCTGGTAAGTTGAACGGCAAGCAAACGGTGGCTGAATTCGCGGGCGTCGAGCCGTTCCGCGACGGACACGTGCACGTGCTGCCGACCAAACCGGGTCGCGAGTACGAGCTGATCGTCGTCGGTGATCTGCACGGCTGTTACAGCTGCTTGAAGGCCGTGCTGATGCAGTCGGATTTTTTCGGTAAGGTGAGCCGCTTCGTCGCCGACCCGGAGAACAATCCGGAGACCAAGCTCGTACTGCTCGGCGACTACATCGATCGCGGCATGTTCAGCTATCAGGGCGTTCTGCGCTCCGCAATGCAACTCTTCGAGCGCGCTCCTGAGCACGTGTATCTGCTGCGCGGCAATCACGAATATTATATCGAGCACGAGGGCCGCGTGTTCGGCGCGGTACGCCCGAGCGAGGCCATGAACACACTCAAGCCGCACCTGTCGCAGGAGGTGTTCCACCACTACATGGAGCTGTTCGACGCGTTGCCGAACATGTTGCTCTTCGATCGCATGCTGTTCGTGCACGGCGGCATTGCGCGGGATCTGTTGCTCAAGGAGCGCTACAAGGACCTATCGAGTCTCAATGAGTGGGACATCCGCTTTCAGATGATGTGGAGCGACCCGAGCAGCGCGGACGTGATCCCGGCCGTGCTTCAAGAGCAATCGTCGCGCTTCCCGTTCGGTCGTTTGCAGAGTCAGGCATTTCTGCAACGCATCGGCTGCAACACGCTGGTGCGCGGTCACGAGAAAGTGGATGAAGGATTCCGCCGCGTGTACGACGACCCGAATCAGCTCTTGATCACGTTGTTCTCGGCGGGCGGCCACGACAACAAGGATTTGCCCGAGGACAGCAGCTACCGCTCCGTCACGCCGATGGCCATGACCGTCAAATCCAAAGACGGTAAGAGTCAGATCATTCCGTGGCAGATCGACTACCAAACGTACAACGCGCCTGAACGAAACAAGTTTTTCCAAACGCTGCCCGAGATCCAGCACCAACCAGGTTGAGGCGGGATCGAGGCTGCAAAAGAGCCACACTCGCGCGCGGCGTTGGACGACCTATGCTTGTGCTCATGGCCAAGCCGGTTCGCATTCAACGAAGTCGAGCGAGAGGCGCCAGGCTCAAGGCGCGCAATGCGCTGCCCATCGTCACCGTTAGCCGACCGAGCAAATGGGGCAATCCGTTCAGCGCGTCGTTGGCGTCGGCGCGTAACGCGGCCGAGAAACTGCGGCTGCGAGCGGAGTCGGTCGCAGAGTTCAAGCGCGCTTTGATCGGTCGCGGACCGCGCGTGCTGCCGTTCACGGTGGCCGACGTGCGGCGCGAACTCGCTGGAAAGAACCTCGCTTGCTGGTGTCCACTCGACGGCCCATGCCACGCGGATCTTTTGTTGCAACTCGCGAACGCGCGTGCGCCGCGTACGCGTTAGGCGGGACCCTCCGCTCATGGCCCGCGTCTTCCGTGAGCCATGAACGGAGTTTTTGTTTTTGGTGTACTCGCCGCGTCTCAGTCGCCGCCGTCCGCGTTCGCCATCAAGACGCCGTAATCGCCGCCGACCCAGATGTGATAGGCGTCGAGCGCGAAGCCGGTGTAGAGCTTGCCGCCGCCCGCGCCGTCGACCTTCGTCGCGAGATCGCCGCCGGACTTGGTCCAGGTGACGCCCGCGTCGACCGTGCGTAGGATGAGCGCGGAGCTCGCGTCGTAGTCGTAGCCCACGAGCCAGCCGTTCGTGCCGTCCGGCGCGAAGAAGCCGGAGGTGAGCTCGATAGCCTTGCCAGCGACCGCGGTCGGCAACGCCACCGACGTCCAGGTATCGCCGCTGTCCGTCGTCCGATAGATGTACGAGCCCATGGGGTAGATGTTGTCCGCCCACCACGTGATACCGACCGTGCTGTTCGCGAACACGACGCCGCTCGGCGCGAAATCAGTCGCGTCCGTCGGGAAGTTCGGCAGGCTGCGCGGGAAGAAGCTCTTGCCGCTGTCCTTGCTCACGCACACGATCGGCTCTTGTGCGCCGGTCGCGGTGACATACGCGACCAACTTTGCGTCCGGCGAGACGTACGCGACCGTGCGTTCGGCGGGTTGCGCGTTTTTCTGAATGGTCTGGCACTCGTCGGTGGGTACGGGGTTCGGCGTGGGCGGTACCCCTTCAGGCGCCCAGATCGTGGTCCAGGTGGAGGTTGGTCCCGGCGCGTCGGTGCTCGTGGCGACGTAGCCCGTGTCCGCGAACATCATAGTGCCCCCGCTGAACGAGCGCATCGCGAGCGTCTGTTCGATGCCGAACGACGCGGCGTTGTTGGCCACGACCGTAAACGTCTTGCCGGCGTCGTGGCTGGCGACGATGTTGCAGGCGATACCCAGGATGTTGTAGCCGTCGGGGCTCTTGTCGATGCCCATGAAGTCCATGTTGCCGCCGAGACAGGGCACGGTTTGGTTGGCGCTGAAGAGCAGTGACGTGAGGCTGGTGCTCTTGGCCTTGTAGATCGCGCCACCATTCCCAAACGACCCTTGTGAGCCTCGCGTCGTGACCCAGCCGTCGTCGAGCGACGCGAAGTAGATGCCCGACACGAGGTCGTTGCCCGAGCGGACGATCGTGTTCTGCGGGTCGGTCATGTCGTCGAGGAGCGGAACGGCGGTCCAGCCCGGCGCGCCCGGTTGAACGGCGCCGCCGGTACCGCTGCCCGCGGTTCCGCTGCCGCTCGTGCCGCCGCTGTTGCCCACGTCGCCTGCCTCGCCGCCGCTGCCGGTCGACGTTCCAGCGCTGCCGCCGCTGTTGGTCGCGCTACCCGCGCTGCCCGCGGTGCCGCCACTGTTGGTCGCGCTGCCCGCGGTCCCGCTGCCGGCCGCACCGCCGGCGCCGTTCGAATCACTTTTGCTCGATGAACACGCGGCAATGATGCCCGCGATCGCAACGCACGAGATGAGGATGGGATGATTGCGCATTAAAAAGCTCCGCCTTCGAGAGCCGCGACCTTCGCGGAACCCGTGAGTGAAACAAGGGCGACGACGAGCGTCAATACGTTCCCTATCCAATCGCCGAAAGAATTCGTAAACGGATCGGCTCGTTCGTAAACGGCGCAGGCGATCGATTTGGGTTGTTCCGACGAGGATGTAAATGGGCTCGCTGTTGTCCTGCGCTGAGACACCTGGCTCCACGCACATGTGACCCGAACACCGACATGCGCGACCGAACCGCGTGGCCGAACACGCGTGCGGCGTCACTCCATCGGCGCGTGCTCGAGCGCCTGCGTCGTGGCGACGTCCGGTAGCTCGGGGAGCAACGAGAGGCGTTGACGATGAGCCCGCAAGGCTTCGGTTACCACGCGCAATGGGCGCGGCCAGACGCGCGGGTCGTCCCACTCTCCGGGGTCCTTCGCTTGAAAAGCGAGCTGCTCGCGCGGCGGTGTAAAGGCCGCATTGATACCGGGTTTGTTGCCGCGCGGATCCAAACGATAAAATCCGAGCTCGGGCAGCTCGACGGCGCACAGGCCATGCAGGCTGTACTGATTGCCCGTAAACCGAAGGCGTTGGTAGCACAGGCCGGCACGCAGCTTGTTGGCGCGTAGCAGGGCCACGAGCAAGTGCGCCTTGGCATAGCAGAAGCCGGTGCGGAGGATCAGCGTCTCGGATGCCGAGCAAGTGACGTCGTCGATTTGGAAGTCTTGGCTGTGACGAATCGCGTCGCGCACCCATGCGAACGTGCGCGACGCGAGCTCCACGGGATCGCTCACCTGACGCCCGAGTTCGGCGGCGCGCTCGAGCACGAGGGGGTGTTCGAAATCCAGTGAACGCGACGGTTCGAGGTATTCGTGGCTTGCGGCGATCTTCATTTCTCCTCCTCAGGAGCCTACACATTGCGCGAGCTGCCTGAGGAATGATTCTGCGGCGTGCGCCCAGCTACGGTCCGATTTGAGTCGCATTTGTTGCGAGCGCGCGAAGAGTGCGCGCAGGCGTTGGGGCGAGCGCACGAGCTCGAGCATGCCGCTCGCGAGTGCCGCGCTGGACGCGAAGAGTTGGCCGTTCTCCCCGTTGCTCAGGTGGTGCCGGACGTAGCCGCCGTCGAGCCCCAGGATCGGCAAGCCGAAAGCGCGAGCATCTTGCACGGCCATGCCGAACGTCTCCATCGTGGCAGCAGACACGAATGCGCTCGCGTGTCGATACACTTGCGCGATCCGGTCATGCTCCACGGGCCCGAGGTAGCGGACGATCGAGCTCAGCCGTTGCGAACCCTGCACGGTCTCGAGGCAGCTGCGAGCGTAGTCGACGTCGATGTCCTCGCGACCGGCCAAGTCGAGGTGGAAGCGATCGGACGCGTCTAGTTGCGCGTCGAGCGCCTCGAACAGCTCGCGGATCCCCTTGCGGGGGATCAGGTTCGACACCAAACAAAACGTGAACGGCTCGTTGATGCTTTGCGCGGGTTCGCCGGCCAGCGCGACCGGGGGCACCGTCAAGATTCGCTTGGCGTCGACGCCTCGCAAGCGAAGAATCTCACTCGTGAATGGACTCGTGGCGAGCAGCGCGTCGCAGCGAGCGAGCGCCGCGCGCTCCCTGTCGAGCGCGTCCTCGCCGGCGTCGCGGTCCGGCTCTAGACTCGGCAAATGATGAACGATCAGGCCGTAGCGCTGGCCCGAGCGCGCAGGCGGTAGCGTCAGAAGATCCAGCAGGTTCAAGCTGTCCAGGAAATAGAAGCCGGGTTCTCCGCGCTCGATGCGCGCTCGGACGTGCTCGATGGGCTCGCTGAGCTGGCGCGTGCGGGCGGCGACCGCGCGCAAGAGTTCGTGGTTGTAGATATTGCCCCCCGAGACCTGCTCGCTGTGCGCGGGCAACGCGAAGACGAGCTCGGGCAGCGGGCGCGCCGCGCCTGTTTCCGCGTGGGCGATCCCGATCACGATTGAAAGCGCCCTGCGTGAAATACTTTGATCCCGAGACCCGGCAACGAATCACGAAAGGCCAGCGTCGCGGGTAGCTTGGAGAGGATCGGCGCGCCGCGTGGGTTGAGCGACGTGTTGATCAAGATGGGCGCGCCCGTCGCTTGGCCGATTTGATTGAGCAGCGCGTGCAGGAACGGATCTTCACCGCGCGAGACGGTTTGCAGACGAGCGGTGTCGTCATAGTGGCAAATCCCCGGCGCACGCAGCTGCGTTTCCCGCCGCGTTTTTGCCGCATAAAGCATGTATTTCGATTCACCCTCCCAATCGAACCAACTTGAAACGGACTCCACCGGCAAGATCGGGGCCAGCGGGCGGTAAAACTCGCGCTCCTTGATCACGTGGTTGATGAGGTCGAAGCTGCGTCGGGTCGGTAACGCGAGGATGCTGCGGTGACCCAATGCGCGCGGGCCGATCTCGCTCTGACCTCGGTGCAGGAACACGATGCCGCCAGCGGCCAACTGCGCCACGAGCTCGTCCGTCACGTCCGCCGCCGTCAGCGTGGACTCGTCGATTCGGTCGCTGTAACCCAAAAAGGGCATGGCGGCGCTGACCTTCAAGCCTGCGCGCTCGTGGCAATAGTAAAGAAGCGCGCCGAGCGATTGCCCCGTGTCGTCACAGCACGGCGGCAGGAGCAAGCGACGCTTGGGTTGCAAGAACTCCCGCACGCGCGTGTTGGCGACGATGTTCAGCGTGGCGCCGCCCGCGAGCATCACGTCCGGGGTGTCGCTCGGTAGCGCGGCGACGGCTTCGACTCGGAGTTCTTCGAACACGCGCTGAGCGGACGCTGCGAGGTCGAACGCCACGACGCTCTTACGGTAGTCGTCGAACGGGAAATGTCGCGCGAGCTCGGCGCAGCTCTGTTCCGGCGGCGCGTCGTGGAACATGGCTAAATGGTCACGCACGAACGCAATCATTTCGCTGCGCGTTTGGCCGAGCGAAGCGAGCGCCATCAACTTGCCCTCGCACATGATGCGCCCATAGACGTAGCGCGAGACGACGTCGTAAAAGCGCGAAGAAAATGCGTCGTGAATGGGTCGATTCGCGAGCTGGCTGATGCGGCCGTGTTGGTAGCGGTAGATGCCGTGCGTGTCGCCGAAATCCCCGCCGCCGTCGCACACGTCGATCGCGACGTCGCTGACGTCCGGAAAGGCGTGCACGATCGCCGCGTGCGCCAAATGGTGATTCATCACGAGCGCGTTGAAGCGCACGCCTTGGATTGCTAGCTCGTGCTCCGCCAGCCATTTTACGTGCCGCAAGCTCTCCGGTACGTGCTCGTTCTTGTACGCGGTGCAGACGACGCCGGCCAGCTCGTGGACGTCGACCCCGCAATGGGCGAGAGCTGCCGCGATCAGCTCGTCCATCTCCGCGCGGGTGCAGCCCTTCTTTTTCTCACCGAAGAAGCGCTCGGCTTCGAGCACGAGCAAGACCCGCGTTTCGTCGCATACGCTCACCGAAGAGTCGTGCACGTTGTAGGCGAAGGATAGAAAATAGCGCATGAGTTCCGCTCGTGCGAACGGACTTTAGCACCGCGCCGCGCTCGGGCGCGTCGGCTCGGGTGTGGGCAAACGCCCCATTGGCGCTGCAAGTTGCAATTGCCTGCTACGCTGCGCGCGTGCGTCGGCTCGTTGCGCTGTTCGTGAGCGTCCTAGGGTGCGTGGCGTGTACGCGTGGCGGCAACCCGGCCGCGCCTGCGTCTGGGGCGACGGCCGCGAGCGCGCGGCCTTGGACGAGCCCGCTCGATCGCGACCACGTGCTCGTGGGCAAAATCTGGGACGTCGCCGGCCAGCGTTTCGTCGAAGAGGGTGCGCTCGACGAGCGCGTCGCGCGCGCGCCACTCGTCGTGGTGGGGGAGCAGCACGACAACGCGGACGCTCATGCCGTGGAGGCCGCTCTGCTCGCGGTACTCGTGCGCGCGGGTCGCTCGCCGTCGTTGGTCGCCGAGATGCTGGACGAAACCGAGCAGCCGGCGATTGACAAGGCGCTGGCGGAGCATGCGGGGGACGTCGACGGCTTTGCCCGCGCGGTCGATTGGGAGCACTCGGGGTGGCCCGCGTGGTCACTCTATCGCCCGGTGTTCGCGATCGCCGTCGCCGCGCGGCTGCCGATCGTCGCGGCCGGCGTCGAACGGAAACGCACGATGACGCTCGCGCACGAGGGCATTTCGGCCTTGCCGGAGGCGCTGGTGCGGCAGTTCGAGCTCGACCAGGCGCTGCCTCCGCGCATGCAGAGTGAGCTTCGTGAAGAAATGCGCGACACACATTGCGACATGCTGCCCGAGTCGATGCTCGACTCGATGGTGCTCGTTCAACGGCTGCGCGATGCGACCCTATCCGCTCATCTCGCGCTCGGCGCTCGCGCAGGCGGCGCGCTGCTCATCGCCGGCAACGGGCACGCGCGTTCGGATCGCGGGGTGCCCGCGCTCATCGCCGCGCACCTGGGCCAGCGGGTTCTCGCCGTCGCCGTGCTCGAGGTGCGGCGTGAGTGGAGCACGCCCGCGCCATACGCGGCGTTGTTTGGCGCGAAAGTGCTGCCATTCGACTACGTTTGGTTCATCCCGCGCGCGAGTGACGACGATCATTGCGCCGAGCTGCGCGCCGCGCATGGCATGAAACCAGCGCGATGAGGGTTGTTCCGAGCGCGCCGCGCGCGCCTCAATTGTCCGGCGCGCCCGCCTCGATGTAACCGATCAGGATCGATTGCTCGGCGGCCGTCAACCGCGGTAGCGGTGGCGGCGGCATCCTGCAAGCTTCGACGTAGTTGGCCATCGTCAGGCCGATAGAGCCCACGATATCGTCGTGGCTGGTGAACGGCCGATCCGCCTCCTCGCCGTCTGCGGCGTGACAACCGGTGCAGCGCTTGGCGAGCAGCGGCTTGACGTCCGTTTCGTAGCTCGGGGTCATGGTGGGCAAGGGCGGACTCTTGAGCGGGCACGCGGGAACCGTGCCTGCTCCGCCCGGCATGTCGCCCTTGCCGTCTCCGAGGCCACAGTTTTGGGCCGGTGCTGGATCGGTATCCGGCAGCACCCAAAGTTGTCCGGCAGAGGCGGGCCCGGCGAGTCCCGCATGGCAGCTGTTGCAGGAGCCGTCGCGGTGCATCTGCGTGAGCATCACACGCGAGCGGGTGTCCGGAGTATTAGCGAAGCTCACCGTAACGGCGGCGCTTACCGGAAACGACGGCGAAAAGTCGCTCGCGCGAATCCAGAAGTTGCCCACACAATTGGCGTCCGTTTCGTAGGTGTTGGAGCTTGCGTCGACCACGCGCACGGTCGCGCCGGTCGCGGGGATCGCCGCGGTTTGATAGGCTCGCAATGTCCCGCCGAATGACATCGTGTACGACGCCGGCCCTTCCCCGCCGTGGCAGACGAGACACGGTTGTCCGGGACGGTGATAGGGCCCGTGCGGGACGCCGGGCGCTTCAGGGCCGAGCGCGGCGACCGCCGCGTCGTGCACCGGATCGCCGCACGCGCACACGACCAGGCAGAGCGCGATCAGTCGCCGATGCATCTGACCCCCATGATGTGCGTGTCGTTGCAAGACGCGACGTCGACTTGCCCCTGCAACCACGAAACCAGGCACAGATCGCCACGGCTGCCTGGCGGGAACACAGCGCCGCCGGTATGCGATTCGCTGCCGCGCGCCTTGCGCACGAGCGTGAGGCGCTCGGGATGTTGCCCACCCGACTCGAACACGGCCGAGGTCAGCTCGGGCTCGAGACCCAACGCCGAGCGATAGTCCGCGAGTAGCTCCGCGCTCGTCGTGGCCGAGCCGCAAGCAATGTCCTCTGCCGCAAGCCTGAGCCCCGGGCGGCTATACAGACGAAAGTTGCGCG
>DASXKQ010000031.1:0-42151 GCA_036496745.1 Polyangiaceae bacterium | reverse complement strand
AAAACCTCGCGTCGACAGACGCAGGTACGCTCAGCGCTACCGCGTCGAGGTCTTCTTCCACGATCTGAAGCGTTTTCGAGCCCTCGCCACCCGCTTCGAAAAGACCGCGCGAAACTATCTCGCGCTCCTTCAACTCGCCTGCTCCGTCCTCTGGCTGCGCGATCTGCTCGGGGGCGCGTGACGAAACTTGGGACAGCCCCTAGAGGACTGGGAAATGCCTGTTTGGCTCGAGCGAACGCTGTTGACGACGAACGCCATCGAGAACCTGAATGGTGCGATTCGCCGTGTCACGCACAACGTCAAGCGTTGGCGCAATGGCAGCATGATCAAGCGCTGGGTCGCCGCCGCGCTCTTCGAAGCACAGCGCGGCTTCCGCCGCCTGCGCGGCCACAAGGGCCTGCCCGAGCTCGTGCGCGCATTTCGCAGCGCTGAACAAACTACGCGCATTGACCAAGCAGTGACCGCCGCCTGATCATCAACCTACGCGAGACCGCCGCCTCGAAGATCAACAGGTGGCGGGACATCCCCGACTCGTTTGCTCATCCGGGTGCTCGGTTGGTCTTGGTGGAACAAAACCAACTCGCGACACTCCCGATCTATTTCGTACCCGTTCACCGGGGGTTCGCGTGACGGGGCGCACGTAGGTGATCGAAATTGTTCCATGATCGGGTGAGGCTTTCCATCCGGACGTAGCTGGGGCAGAGATGGAGGCGTGGCACGCGACTGGCGAGATGAGCGGATCGAGCAGCTGGAAGCTGCGCTCGAAAAAGCGCTGGAGCGGATCGCGCGGCTGGAAGAGATGCTCGGGCGCTACTCGGCCAATTCGAGCAAGCCGCCGTCGACGGACACGCCCAAACAGAAACGGAATCGGGCTCCGAGCCAGCCGACGGGCGCAGGCCGGGAGGGCAGCCTGGCCACAAGCCGAATAAGCGCGTTCTGTTCTGGGCGGCGCAGGTTGATCGGAGTGAGGACGTCTTTCCCGCCGAATGCGCGGGGTGCGGTGCGGCGCTGAGCGCCGTTGCCGACGCCGATTCGTGGCGGCACCAAATCATGGAGCTGCCCGAGCTCAAGCCGCACGTAACGGAGGTTTGCTGTCACTCGGTAGAGTGCCAGCATTGTGGCCATCACACGCGAGCGGCGCTGCCGTTCGGGGTTCCACGGTCGATGCTCGGGCCGCGCCTCATCGCGCTCGTGGGTCTTCTCACCGGCGGCTATCACCTCAGTCGCCGGCAGGCGGTTTCGCTCCTGCAAGACGTGCTCGGGGTCCGCGTGTCGCTCGGCGCGCTCAGCGAAGCGGAAGAGCGTGTCAGCGCCGCCGTTGCTCCCGCCGTCGACGAAGCGGTGGAGTTCGTGCGGGCTCAGCCTATCAAGCACACCGATGCGACTGGCTGGGCTCGCGGCAAACAGGCGCGCTCGCTGTGGACCCTCACGACCGCGCTCGTCACCGTGTTCTTTATCGCTGCCGATGGCACCCAGGACACTGTGCGCATGCTGCTCGGCAAGGTGCGCAGTTGGCTCGTCAGCGACCGAGCCAAGCAGTTCAGCTTCTGGGCTATCAATCGCCGCCAGATCTGCTGGGCTCACTTGCTGCGCAAGTTCGCGGCATTCGCGGAGCGCAACGATGCCGCCGGGCGGCTTGGCAAGCGGCTCCACGAGTACGCCGAGCTGCTCTTCCACTATTGGCATCGCGTGCGCGACGGGACGCTCAGTCGCGCCGAATTTCGCCGTAATATGGTTGTCATTCGCGAGCAGACCGAGGCGCTCCTCGAGCAGGGCAAAACGCTTCGCGTGCGCGGCGTCTCGGGCTCGTACGCCGACATCTTGGAACACCGCCCGGCGCTTTGGGCTTTCGTCGAGCACGACGGGCTCGAGCCGACCAACAACCTCGCTGAGCGCGACCTGCGCCCCTTCGTTCTTTGGAGGAAGCGCTCGTTCGGCTCCCAGAGCGACCGCGTCATGACCGTCACTCATTCGCTCCGAAAACAACAGCGCCACGTTTTCGCCTACCTCTATACTGCCTGCGCCAACTCCCTCGTGCGACAACCGCCGCCCTCTCTGCTTCCGTTACCCGGGTGAACGGGTACTCTATTTCCATCTTTACGCTACGTTGCGGCTAAAGGATCCGGGCGTGGCGAAACTACTGAGGATAAACGGTAGCGATTGCGCTGATGTTGCTTGCTTGTGATATTGCCATGAGAGTGACGTTGCAAAGTCCAAATCGGTAAGAGCCCGCCGTGGCGATCGTAAAGACATGCTGAATCCGCACTTCCATACTCGCGACTGCCGATGTGTCTGTAGGGCTTGCAGGAGTAAAAAAATGCGTCGGCGAGTTGAGAAATGACCCCGAACTGGGGACAGCGCAGGCAGCCATGCGCATAGTCCCCCCTTGATTTATCGGTAGGAAGGTTACTGACACAGAGACCGTCGCCCCCGCAGGAACCGACGTTGCGGCCGTTCCCCTCCAAAATGTCGATCCTGCACCAGTTGGGTCAGGGATAAAAGCGGGATCACCACCCCCCGGCCCGTTGGTAGTCGCCGCCGCATCCCAACTCGACACCACGATCGGCTTCTGCGCTTGCAACGCATCCACCGCCGTCTTGAACGCCGAAAAATTCGAATTCATGTCCGCGGCTTTGATGACGGTGCCCGACGTGAACGAAAACGGGATGGTCACCGTTCCGAGAGCGACTGCGGGAACGAAGATGGCGCCTGTTGCAATGAGCCAGCGCCAATGTCTTGTAATTTTCATGCTCAATACTCCGCCTTATTGCCAGATAGTGTTGTCCCAATTGACCGAGTTCCAGACGCCGAGCGGAATGCCCGTGGCGCCGCCACCGCCCTGAAAATCCACCGCTACGCCCACGTTGCCCGCCGGGCGCATGACGAGCGTCACGTTCGTGGTGCCGCCGGCCGTGACCGTGGCGACGACGGGATCCGCGATCCAATTTGCGACGGTCGTCGTCGTTACCGACGCGCACGCGATAGAGTACGCCTCACCGGAAAACGTATTCGAGCCGGGCGAGACGCCGGGCATGGTGAGGCTGGTGCTGCCACTCGGGGTTACGGTGAAGTTAGTCGAAAACGCCGCGGTGCCTCCCGCGACGATCTTGATGCACTTGACGTCCGAAGGCACCGTCATGATCGCAAACTGCACGGTGCCGAGGCTCCCATCACTGCTGTCAGCAGCGGGCGCGACGCCACAACCCAGCGCGCCCAGCGTGCACAGCATCGCTGCGGCTGCACCTCGAAACTCTCCCGTCCTCTTCATGGTGAGCGCACCCTACGCTCCTCCGCCCGAGACCATCTATAGTCATTGTTCCAGAGAGAATGGAGACTGTGGGCGCCGCCACGGGACGCACCTTCGCTCTCCTTCCCTTCACCCCTTCGCAGCCCGGCACGTCTTAGTTCAGCTCAATCCACCACGAACTCGAACGTGATCCCGCCCATCACGACGCCTTGCGCGCTCTTCTGCGTGACGTGAATCGGAAAGCGATCGCCCTTGTTCGCGCCGGGCGGCGGTTCCCACTCGAGCGTGAGTACGTTGACCACGTTGGGCACGCGATTCATGTGCACTTGGGCGACGGCGGATTCGACGGCGACGAAGCGGCGGCCGCCCTTGACGGCGAGACTGCCGCCTTTGACGTTGAGCACGCGGCGCGCGCCGAAGAGCTCGAGATCGAATTGGGTGCCGGGTTCGAGCGTGAGCACGCCTGACATGGGGCCGAGGCTGGTGCGGATGCGAGCGCGATCGAGCAGCACGAACTCGGCGCCGAAGGCGGCCACGTCGTTGGCGGCGGGCGGCGCGGAGCGTGCCACTTGGGGAAAGAGTTTGCCGTCGTCGTCGAGCCAGAGTCCGACTTTGGCGCCGGCGGGCGCCGCTTTGCGATCGACCTCGATTTGATATTCATTCGAGGGGTCGAGTTTGTTGCCAGAGAGAAATGATACGGTCTTCATGATGGGTGCCTTCGGCGGTGCCTAGACTACGACCAGATTGCGCTGGGTGAGGTTGTTGACGGCGGTGCGCACGTCGCCCCCGCTCGGGAACGCGCCGACGTCGTTGCACGCGTTGACCATCGCCAGAATGCAGGCGTGATACAGACCCGGGGCGTACATGTAACCGGCGCTGTGAATGCCGCTCGTGATTTGCGCGTCGGTCGCCAGGAATCGGAAGACCGCGACTCCGCCCGCGGGAATCGGCGGACACGGGCTCGGCCCAGGCACTTCGGTCGTGCCGGCGAGGTAGCCCTGTTCGCCCGTGTCGGTCGGGGCCGAGCTTGGGACGCAGATACCCGCGGCAAAGTTATCACCCAGCGCGAGCCAGTCGGGGTACATGAAGCCGCTGGAGATCGCCGCGAGCACGCACGTGACGCGCACGCAGCGCGCGTCGCCCTTGCCGATGAGCGACGCATCCGTCGCATTGACGACGCGCACGAACACGTAGTGATCGCCCGTGGCTTCGATCTGCGTGTAGCTCGGTACGGCGTTGGTAAAAGCGGTATCGAGCGGGCTGCCCGCCGTCGTCACGGCCGGAAACACGGACGTCGCGCTGGCATCCAAGGGAACCGTGCCTGCGAACGCGGAAGCCGGCACGATGATCGCATCCGAAACCCACCAGCCGCTCGAGATCTCGGAGCCGGTGTCCGTGGGGTTGTCACGGATCATCACGTTGCATTGGCCGAGCGCGGCAGCGACGGTGACGGCCGCGCCGTCGACGCGGCCGTGACCCATGCGGTCGTTGCGCGACTGATTCGGGCCGACCACGCTCCCGACCGGGCCGTACAGGTCCGGACCGGTCTTGGCCGCGGTGCCTCGGATGCGATCGCAGACGGCGGTCCCGGCGAGGCCCGCCTCATTGCTGCGCACGAGCGCGGCAATACCGGCCACGTGTGCGGTGGCGGCGGAGGTGCCGGTAAACACCGCGTAGCTCGAGCCCGCTGAAACCGGGGTCCGACTCTCCACGTTGATCCCCGGCGCCACCACCGAGAGCTCTGGGCCGAATTTGGAAGACGAAGAGGCTTGCGACCCACCTGGTATTTTTCGATAGGAATCGTAGTGCAAGGTGGCGTCGTTCTGATTGGTCATCCCGCAGATCAGCATGTTCGGGATGATCACGTTGTGCGGCGCGAGTTGCGTGGCGACGTAAGTTTGATAGCCAATACTAGGCGTGGCATCGAGCGGGATGCCATCCGTACCTGTCCCGGTCCCGTATTCGCCGGACGGCACACACACCACGCAATCGGCCGGCAGCGTCGCGTTGAGCGCGTCGTTGTTCGCCGTATCTTGGAGGACGGCCGTGCAAGCTCCGGCCGCAATGCAGAACACCAGCTGCTGCCCAGGCGTCGCCAAATCGTCCGCGTGGATCTTGTTGATCGCGTGCAATAAATCCGTATTGGCGATCGGTAGCCCGCCGCGCAGCGAGACGAACGTGCAAAGCGGCGCGATGCCCGCCATGCCCGCAGCCGATTGAGGCGCCCCCATCAGCCCGAGCATCGCCGTGCCATGGGCCTCGTTCGGCGTCACCGTGGCGAAATCCTGTACGGGCACCGCAGTGGTGACGCGAAACTGAGTGAACGTGGGCATGTCCGTGACGGAGAGATCGGCACCCAGATCGAGCAAGTACACGACTGTGCTCGCGGCTCCCTTGGTCACGCCCCAGGCATAGGGCGCACCGATGCGCTTCAGGTTCCACTGATTGCCGACGGTCTCGTCGTCCTTGCCGCCGCCGCCGAACTCCGCGTCTGGTGGGTAGAACGCGCCCGAGAGCGGCGAGATCAGCGGGATCACACGAAATACGACGCTCAGCGAGCGACTCAGCGCTTGCAGCTGGGGCGCGACGTTGTACGCCGAATGCGCGGCGATATCTTGGGTGCGAAAGAGGCTGTATGGCCGCGAATATTGCGAGGCTGCCTCGTCCTCGACCAAGCCGAAACGCTTGAGCGCGGCGCCGAGAGCGCTCGGCTTTTGCACGAGCATCGCGCGACGATCGGTAAGCCCTTTGTCCTGCACGAGGAGTTGATCGGGCTGCGGGGACACGAGGCCGAGCACGCTCGGCATGTCGACGCGCTGGTACACGGGCGCGATGTAGTTCAGGTGAGCGCCGAGAGCCTTTTCAAGATGAACGAGCCGTTCCTCGATCGCCGAGCGATCCCGCGTGCGCAACCAGCGATGCTGGTCATCCCCGTTGATGCGATAGCGCAAGAGGTCAGCGCCGGGAGATGCGTGTGCATGGCCCTTCCCCTGCTCCCCTTCTTGCTTGCCGTCAGCGGGCTTTCCATCCTCAATCACGAGTCCGACCTTGGCCAGTAACTCGACGAGCTCGGCGAGCGCGATCGCGTTCTTGAGCACCAGAAATGCCCGATCGGACACGAGCCGCATCCGATCGTTGCCACTCTTCAAGCTTGAAGGAAACGCCACGGTAGAACTCCCTCGGTAGGCGCGGACACCCGAAGGGCGAGCCGCGGTCCCGCACTCTCGAGCGCACGCCCATTGCGTGTCAATAGTGGAGAATGTCTCACTCTGGGCCTCGCTAGATACACCTATGTACGCCGCCGGGCCGGGCGAGTATGTATGGGGTTCGGGTCAGTTGGGCGTTACGCGCAGTCCGAGCGCGCTCGCGCGCCTCGTGAGGGTCATTATGTCAAATCGAGCACAGTCGTTGGCGGTTCGGTGTCCATGGTGGGTCGGTGTTGTCGGTTCGCTGCTCGGACTGGCTTGCTCGTCAGCGCGACCGGGCAGCAGCGGCGTCGCACCGTCGAACCACGAAACCACGGCCGAGACAGCGGCTGAGAGCGCCGCTCTATCGACCGCACTCGATTTGGCGCGGCCTCATCAAGAGTTGAAAGCCGTGCTGTCTCCCCAGGGCGTGCAGTGGGCGCGTGACGCGACAGCGCTGCACTCAGCTCGCGCGAGCGGCCTCCAGGTCAGCCTACCTGTGCATGCAGATGGCCCGATCTCCATCGCTCCCGATCAGACCGATCAGCTGCGCATCCTGTTGACGCCTGAGCGAGCCGGTACGGCGGAGGCGAAGGAGCTCGAGGGGCGCATCGTCTATGCCGGCGCGTACACGAGCACCGACGTGATTCGCGTCGCGGATCCAGGGCGATTCGAAGAGCTCTTGTTGCTGCGGGACTCGAGCGCCCCGACTGATTTCTCCTGGAAAATAGCGCTGCCTCCCGCGATCCTGCGCGTCGACGACAGCTCGGACGAGCTCACTTTTTTCAGCAAAGACGGCGCGGTCTTCCGCGTGCCGCCTGCCCTGGCCTGGGACGCGCGCGGCGTCCGCCGGCATGCGGATTTGCAATGGGACGGAGAGGCCCTGCGCGTGCACCTCGACGCAGGCGGCCTCGCGTCTCCCGTCTTGCTCGATCCGATCGTGGAGAGCTTCGTTTGGCAGGACGTGACGCCGGGGAGCGCGTCTCCGGCCGCGCGCATCAACTACGGGATGGCGTTCGACAAGAATCGGGGCGTCGCCGTTTTGGTTGGTGGGACGGACGTAAATGGTGCCCTCCTACCAATAGATACTTGGGAGTGGGGCGGCGCTGCATGGTCCCCACGCTGCTCCGCGGCGACCACAAGTTGTGGGATCAGCAACCGGGACTCCTTTGGCCTGGCCTACGACACCGCGCGGCACGTGACCGTGCTGTTCGGGGGTGAGGACGCCGCAAGTGCACTCAGCCAGACTGTCGAGTGGAACGGAACGGCCCCGTGGGCGGCGCGCTGCGCTGGCTGCGTAGACGGCAACACTAGGCCACCCCCCAGGACGCTACCCGGCATGGCGTACGACGAACTGAACGCCAAGACGGTCATGTTCGGTGGGCAGGGCGCCACGGCTCTGGGCGACACCTGGCTGTGGTCGGGCGCGACCGACACGTGGACGCAGGCCTGCACCGGCGCCAATCCCTGCTCGTCACAACCGAGTGCGCGCGTCGCGCCAGCCATGGCCTATGAGGGCGGTGGCAAGATTCTGCTGTTCGGCGGAGGAAACGGAGCCCTCAATAGCGAAACCTGGGAGTGGGACGGCGCCGCTCCTCCACATTGGACTCAGGTGTGTATCGCGTGTATCGAGGGAACCAGCGCGCCGACGCGCCGAAATGGCTCTCAAATGGCCTACGACAGCATTCGCAATCGCGTCGTGCTGTTCGGCGGGCAGGGCAACGGCGTAGCCCATCTCGCGGACACTTGGGAGTGGAACCCGACTACCCAAACGTGGTCGAAGGTCGCACCGAGCGGGGCGCCGACAGGGGGACGCCAGTTCTCGGCCATGGCATTCGACAGTGCTCACGGACGCGCGCTCCTCTTCAGCGGTGACAACGGCGTGAAGCCGGCCCCCCAAGACACCTGGGCCTACCACAGCCGCGGCGGCGGCAACCCGAGCGGCACCGCGTGCACCGTCGCCAGCCAGTGCGACACCGGGTTCTGCACGGACGGAGTCTGTTGCGAGACCGCTTGCAACCTGACCTGCCAGCGCTGTGACGACAACACTAGCGGCAACATCCCCGGCGTGTGCAGCTCCGTGAAGGGCGCTCAAGATGCCGACACGTGCACGGGCAACAATATCTGTAGTGCTACCGGCACCTGTGGCCTGAAAGACGGCCAATCGTCGTGCACGACTGGTACGCAGTGCGCGAGCGGCAATTGCGTGGACGGCACGTGCTGCGTGGACACATGCCTCGGGGAGTGCCTCTCCTGCGCCAACGCGGCCGGCACGTGCACGACCTTCGTGGCAGCGGACGTCCAGGACACCAATTCGACGACCAAGTGCAACGGCGCGAACGCCTGTGACGGCGCGGGCAACTGCTTGTTCGGCCCCGGCGTCGGCTGTGGCGTGGCTACTCAATGCGCGAGCGGCTTCTGCGTGGACAACTTCTGCAGCGCCAACTCCTGCACGACGCCCTGCAAGTCCAACAACAACGCGGGCACCTGCGCCGTCAATGTCCCGCTCAATCAACCCGACTCGAACTCCGTTCCTCCTTGCACGGGCACAACCGTGTGCAACGGCAATGGCGCGTGCTTGTCCGCGCAGGGTCAGACCTGCACGCTCGGTACGCAGTGCGCGAGCGGCAATTGCGCCGACGGACACTGCTGCAACACGGCCTGCAACGGCGTTTGCCAAACGTGCGCAAACAGCGCGGGCACCTGCATGAGCATCCCAGACGGACAGACCGACAACAGCCCTGCCTGCAACGGCGCCAACGTGTGCGCGGGGGGCGTGTGCCTCTTGGCGCAAGGTCAAACCTGCACCGGCGGCGGGCAATGCGCGAGCGGCTTTTGCGCCGATGGACACTGCTGTGACGGCGCCTGCGGCGGCACGTGCCAGACGTGCAACAACGCGGCCGGCACGTGCCTGAACATCGCCTCCGGGCTGACGGACAACGCGCCCGCGTGCTCCGGCGCGTCCGCGTGCGACGGCAACGGCGGCTGCAAATCTCTGACCGGACAAACGTGCGCGCAGACCAACGGCAGCACGTGCCTCAGCGGCAACTGCGCCGATGGGCATTGCTGCGCCACGGCTTGCAATGGCCCCTGCCAGACTTGCAACAACACCAGCGGCACCTGCGGCAATATCGCGTACCCCGGCACGGACAACTCGCCCGCGTGCACGGCGCCGAACGCCTGCGACGGCAGCGGAAACTGCAAAAAGGCCAACAGCGGGGGCTGCACGACCGCGGCCGATTGCGCGAGCGGGTTCTGCTCTGGCGGCTACTGCTGCAACGTCGCTTGTGACGGCGCGTGCGATAGCTGCGCGAGCGGCACGTGCGCGCTCGATACCGGCGCGCCGGGCGCGCCGAGCTGCTCACCCTTCCAATGCAACGGCAGCGGCAAGAACTGCCCGACCACCTGCGCCACGGCGGCCGATTGCGCGCCCGCCTTCTTCTGCCTGAGCGGCAGCTGCGTGCCCGACAAGATGCAGGGCGACAAGTGCACGGACAATTCCCAGTGCCCGAACAACGTCAACTGCGTGGACGGCGTGTGCTGTGACGCCGCGTGTAGCGGGTCGTGCGTCGCGTGCACGGCTGCGCTGAAGGGCTTTGGTCAGGACGGCAAATGCGAGGCCATCGCGGACGGCCAATTGCCGCGCACCGCCGGCGCGTGCGATTCGACGCAAACCTGCGTCAAGGACGGCAAATGCAACGGCGCCGGCATCTGTCGCCCGAACGCGCTCAGCAACGAGCCGTGCAGCGCAACCGCGGCCACCGTCTGCGCGGCCAACGCGGTCAGCGGCAAGCTGTGCGACGGCAACGGCTCGTGCTCGAACACCACGGGTTCTACGCCCTGCGATCCGTTCACGTGCGACGCGAACTCGATCGCCTGCCGCACGTCCTGCGCGAGCGACGGCGACTGCGTGATGGGCGCGTACTGCGTGAACAACCTGTGTCAGCCCAAACACAGCCTCAGCACGTCCTGCGGCACCGCCAACGAATGCACCTCGGGCTATTGCGCCGACGGCGTCTGCTGCGACCGAGCCTGCGACGGCGCCTGCGACGCCTGCGGGAGCGACGGCGCTTGTCAGACCTCGACCGTCGGAACCGCCGGTAACCCAGTCTGCGATCCCTACGTGTGCGACGGCACGAGCAGCCAGTGCCCGCAGGGCTGCACGACGGACATGCAATGCATCGGCACCGACCAATGCCTGAACGGCGCGTGCGTGGCGCGCATGGGCGGCTCGACCTGCACGCTCGACGAGCAATGTCCGCTCGGGCATTGCGCCGACGGTGTGTGCTGCGATTCGGTGTGCGACGGCCAGTGCGAGCAGTGCAACGCGAAGGGCACGGAGGGCCAATGCCTGCCGGTGACCGGCGATCCGGCTGCTGGACACGCGGCGTGCGCGGGCACCGATGCGTCGTGTCGCGGCGCGTGCGACGGCACGAATCGCACGGCTTGCACGGCGCAAAAGGCCAGTGGCGACCAGTGCCAGAGTCCAAGTTGCTCGCTCAACACGCAGCACGTGTTCGCCTGCGACGACGCCGGCAAGTGCAACGACACGCCGAAGACGTGCGGCGACTACGTGTGCGACGACACCACGCAGGCATGCAAGACCAGCTGTCAAACCAAGGACGATTGCGCCTTGCAGTCGCTGCAGTGCGTCGCAAGCTCGTGCCAGGCCGCCAATTCCGCGTGCAGCCAGGACAACACGTCGCTGGTCGACATGAGCGGGAAGAGCACGTCCTGCGCGCCGTTCCTGTGTCGCGGCTCCGCGTGCCTCTCCGCCTGCACCGCCAGCACCGATTGCGCCACGGGCAACGTGTGCGACGCCGCGTCGGGCAAGTGCAGCTCGCTCGCCGCGCTCGATGCGCCGGCCAGTTCCGACAAAGGTGGCTGCAGTTGCCGGGTCGCCGGCGGTGGCGAGAGCAAGCATGAGTCGCGCTCCGCGCTGCTCGGGCTCGGCGCGCTCGTGCTCGCGTCGTTCGGACGGCGGCGCAGGCGGCTCGCGGCGGCAAGCTAAGGGCTACGCCGCAATCCCAGACGAGCTCGACCGAATCGCTTTTGCACGCGCAGGCTTGCATCTATATATGTTGCGTATATACTATCGGCATGGCACGCAGCGCGCGCGCGAAGGTATTCTGGTCCGGCGGCAGCCAAGCGATCCGCGTGCCCAAAGTGCTCCGACTCTCCAGCGACGAGGTCGATATCGAGCGCCGTGGCAACGCCCTCTTGGTGACCCCCGTCCCCAAGGCTTCGAGTATGGGCGATTTCTGGCAGCGCCTCTTGCCGCTCAAGGGTCGCGTCCGACGTTGGAAAACGCGCGCGGTCGAGAAGCGGAAGCCCCTGTGAAGGTGTTGCTCGATACGGACGTGTGCATCGCGATCCTCAATCGTGATGAGCGAGTGCGCCCTCACCTCGAGCGCCACGCTTCGACCCTGTTGCGAATGAGCGCCATCACGCTGGCTGAACTGCGCTTCGGCGTCGCCAAGAGTCAGCAGCAGAAACGCGCCGCGTCGAATCTGCGTGTCTTGCTCAGCCGAGTCGCGGCTGTTCCGTTCGACGACACGGCGACCGAGCGCTACGGGGATCTCCGCACGCTTCTCGAGCGCCGGGGCGCGCCGATCGGCCCGCTCGACACGCTGATCGCGGCCCACGCGCTTGCGCTAGGGTGGGCGCTCGCGACTCACAACACGCGTGAATTCAGGCGGGTGCCCGGGCTCACGGTCGAGGATTGGGTCGCCGCAAACTCCTGACCCGGTGAGGCTGGCGCCTCGCTCTCAGGGAGCTGGAGTCGGTGCAGTCGGTGCGGGCGCTGCGGGCGCTGCGGCTCCGGCATTGGGGGCGGGGCCGGGTTCGGCGTTGGTTGGAACGTCGAGGGTGGGAGTAGGGACGCGAGCAATGCTCCAAAACGAGTAGCCGACGCCGGCCACCACCAATCCTGCGAGCGCGAGCAGCACCCACATAAACCAGCCATTGTGCTCCTTGGGGATGCTGAACGGCATTGGCGAAGCACGGCGCAATGCGTTGATTGAGTGATTCATCGCGGCCTCCGTTGCTTGACTAGGATGATGAGAGCAACTGCCGTGCCGCACGTTCGATCTGCCGAAAAGCGAGGGCGCGCGCGCTCCGCGCCTTTGCCCGTGCGAATCGTCAGGGGGCGCGCTCGTCACACTGTGTCGACTATGCCGCGTTGCCGAATGCGGCGCGTCCGCGGAGTCCCCGACTTTTGGCGGGTTTCTTGGGCCTAACGCATCACCCGCACGGCTTTAGTCGCGGGCTCGGCGTCCGCAGTCTAGACTGCGCGGCCCCGATGACGACGACACCCAAATCCATGGACAAGATCATGGCCCTCTGCAAGCGCAGGGGCTTCATCTATCAAGCCTCCGAGATCTACGGCGGCATCAACGGGTTTTGGGATTACGGTCCGCTCGGCGCGCAGCTGAAGAAGAATCTGCGTGACGCCTGGTGGCAGGACATGGTCATGAATCCGTGCGGGGGTAAGCTTGGGCCCGACGGAAAGCTCGTGCAGATCGTGCCGCTCGACACGTGCATCATTCAGCATCCGCGCGTGTGGGAAGCGAGTGGCCACATCGCGGGCTTCAATGATCCGATGATCGATTGCCGCGAGAGCAAGGCGCGCTACCGATACGACCACGTGACCGTGTACGTACCGAGCTGGGCGCCCGCGCTGTTCGCCGACGCGCCGAGCGACGGCTCGGGCACGCGCCTCAGCGCGACGGACGAGGGTAAGCCATTTTTTGCCTTCGTCAGTGACACCCCGAGCGAAGCCAAACAAAAGAAGAAAGCCGAAAAAGCGCACGCCGAGCTGACGATCGTGCCGCTCTCGGCGATCCCGCGACCGCTCTGGGCGCGCGTACTCGGCCCGGACGCGGAAAAGGTCGGCACGCTCACCGAGCCGCGCGCGTTCAACATGATGTTCAAGACCTACGTGGGCGCGACCGCCACGGAAGACGACGTCGCTTACCTGCGGCCGGAAACCGCGCAGGGCATTTTCGTGCAGTTCAAGAACGTGGTCGACACCACGCGCGTGAAAATGCCGTTCGGCATCGCCCAAATGGGCAAGGCGTTCCGCAACGAGGTGACGCCCCGCAACTTCACGTTCCGCTCGCGCGAGTTCGAGTTGATGGAGCTCGAGTTCTTCTGCCACGCCGATCAGGCGCTCGATTGGTATCGATTCTGGACGGATTTCCGGCTGGCCTGGTGGCAAAGCCTCGGCCTCGCGGGTCAAAACCTGCAGCTGCGCGCGCACGAGCGCGACGAACTCGCGCACTACGCGAAAGACGGCGCGGGCACGAGCGACGTCGAGTATCGCTTTCCCTTCACCTCCCCGGGGTTCGGCGAACTCGAAGGCGTCGCTCATCGCTCCAACTACGATTTGACGCGCCACCAGGAGTACGCGAAGACCAAGCTCGAGTACTTCGACAACGAGCGCGGCGAGCTCTTGCCGAACGGTGGTCGCAAGGGTGAGCGCTATCTGCCGCACGTGATCGAGCCGGCTGCCGGGCTCGACCGCGGCGTGCTCGCTCTCCTGTGCGAGGCGTACTCGGAGGACCCCGCGCGCCCGAGCCCGGAGTTCCTGAAACTCAATCCGAGGCTAGCGCCGATCAAGGCCGCGATTTTCCCGCTCGTCAACAAAGACGGCATGCCCGAGGTGTCGGAAAAGCTGCACGCCGAGGTGAGCAAAAAGCTCTGGCGCCACGGCTTCGTCGAGCACGACGCGAAGGCCACCATCGGCAAGCGCTACGCGCGCATGGACGAAGCGGGGTGCCCGTATTGTTTCACCGTCGACGGCGACACGCTCAGCGCTCAAACCGTGACCGTGCGCGACCGCGACACGGGCACTCAGGAGCGGATCGCGATGGACCGCGTGGTCGGATTTTTGAGCGATAAGCTCGGGCTTTGAAGCAGCGCGAGCGTCGCCGTGTGACGCTCACTCCGCCTCAACAGGTCGGACACGAGCAGTAGATCGTCGACTCGTTCAGCGAGCAGAGCTCATTGGCCCCGCACAGAGCGCTCGCGCAGTCGCAAGACGTGCCTCGGTTTTGTTGCAGACACGGATCCGAATTGCAGGCGTAAACAGGCCCCCCGCGCTGCTCAAGGGCTGTACACACCTCGCCGAAATTGCACGTGAGGCTCGGGCCGCAGGCCGTCGGCTGCGGGCAACTCTGCGCCTTCACGCTCCAGACGGCACCGTCACATGTGAGCAGCGTCACGCCGCTCGTGCAATCGCCGTACACACAATTGAGCATAGCCATGCACGCGCAGCTCGTGCCGTCTTGCGGCAGATTGTCGAGGCTGAAGGACGAGCAGTCGTAGGCCGCCCCCGAGGTGGAGTCCGAGACCACCCAGGTCGCGCCGTTGCAGCAAGTCTGACGCGAGCTGCAGGCATCGAGCGAATAGTTGCAGCAGGCGTTACCCGTGCACGCGCTGCCCGCGGCCGGTTCGAGCGGAGGACACGCGGTCGGACCGCCGCCCGTGCCGGCGCTCCCACCCGCACCGCCCTGCGGATTGCCGCCGCCCGTACCCGCGCTGGCCCCCGTCGCCGTTGCGTCGTCCGAATGGCTCTTGCCACCGCAGGCGACCACAAACAGGCCAACCCAAAACAAGGACAGCCAACGACTCATGCCCTGATCAAGAGCACACTTCGTGCCTCGCGCAAAAGCCTAGGGCACGTGCACGATCGTGTCGCTGAAAAACTGGCTCGCTGCGGCCGCGTCCTTGCAGGCATCCCCGCCGATCAGATGGTCGCCCTGATCGAACAGGATCTGCACGTCGCGCGTGTTCGGATACACGATGATCGCCTCGGGGCTGGCATCGGACGGCGCATTGGTAACGTCCAGTACGGCAGCGACCGGGTCGTTCGGCGCGCCGGACCATTTGAAGAGCCGGAATGGCCCCGCTGAGCCGTCGATGTGGGCGCCCACGCGAGCCCCTCGATGTTCGTGCCGTTGACCTTGGGCGCGAGGTTCGCATCCGTGGCCGTAGCGAGGCTCGCAGCGGTGTTCAGGGTAGCGATCACGGTCGTGTTGGGCGTCGCCCAATTGGCGGCGACCAGCATTTGATCGAGCAGCGCGCTGGCGTAACCCGCGCCCGCGAACGCAATGTTCGGGCTCGCGCCGGATACGTCCAGCCCGAAGAACCGATAGCGCGTGCGCTCGAGTTTGCCGTTCTTGTTGTGCCCATGCGAGCTCATGACGTAAATGCGATTGCCGACGCGCGCGCCGCGTCCTCGAGATCGGCTTCATCGCCGCTCGACAATCCGATCAACGCATCGACATCGATGGTCTGCAGCGGATTTGAGTTCGCGCCGCGCGCGTAGAGCCGAAACCCTTGCTCCTCGTCGTTGCCGTCCAGAAAATGCGTCGCGTCGATCATGACGCCCAACGAGCCGTCACAGGTTTGCTTGTAGTTGCCCGGCGTCCGACCCCAATTTTCGCACGCGGCGTGAACAAGGATTCGCGATCTATGTCGACCTCTTCTGCATCCCGCGCAAAGCCGGCGCGACCAGCTCGCTTGCAACATTGCAAAGATCTGCGTCAGCGCGCCGTTCCCCAAGAAGACACGCGCGAAACGCTCCCCGCAGTCAGACCAGATCGCCCCACTGAGGCTCCCTGGCCACCGCCACGTCTTCAGCCGAAGTGCAAGAGCCCTCGGCCCACGAAGACCACCGCGCACACGAACAGCACCAACATGTTGTTGCCCATGTTGCGCATTTCCTCATAGTGGCGCAGCGTGTTCCCGCGGTTTTCGCGTGCGAGCCGCGCGTGCGCGCTGGCCGCAGCCAACATCAACGCGCCGAAGCAGACAGCGACCAGCGGCGTCATGAACGGTAAAATGCCCGTCGACCAGGGAATGACCAGGCAGACTGCGCCGAGTAGCTCCAGCACCGCGATAAAGCGAACGAACGGCGGACTATAGTGTTCGATACCCGTCTGCCCGCTCTCGATCAGCGACGGCTTCGAGCGGAAGAGCTTGGCGAGCCCGGAAGCCAGAAAGAGCGCGGCGAGTAGCGCTTGAGCAACCCATAGGAGCGTGTTCATGACGTCTTGACCTCGTCCTCAGGTGAGGCAAAGGCCGTGCCGGATTGGCTGCTCGAATCGTCGTTCCGTCGGTATTTCGTTTGCAGCGAATTGCCACCGGCCGCCCCCAGCGAAAATGCCAAATCCGCGCTAAACTACGGCCCAATGCACACGCTTTCGCGCCGCCGCCTGCTCGAAGCGACGCTGCTCGCGCCGGCCGCCGGCCTGCTCGGTTGTCAGCAAGGTTCGCACGCGGTGCCTGCGTCCACCCGGAGTGACGTGCGCGCCGTGTCGCTCGTGCTCGACGCACTGCCAACGTTGGAGGGAGCCGGGGTGCACCTCAGGCGAAGCATCGGCACGCGTCAGCTCTCTGTGCTCGATCCATTTCTCTTGCTCGATGAGATCCGCAGCGATCGCGTCGAGGACTACATCAAAGGGTTTCCCACGCACCCGCACCGCGGCTTCGAAACGGTCACGATCATGCTGAGCGGCGCGATCGAGCACAAGGACAGCGTCGGCAACCACGGGCGACTCATGGGCGGCAGCGCGCAGTGGATGACGGCCGGGCACGGCATCGTGCATTCGGAGATGCCGCAACAGGACGGCGAGCTGTTTTGGGGGCTGCAGCTCTGGGTCAATCTACCGCGCACGGACAAGCTGATTCGCCCGCGCTATCAAGATATTCCGAGTGACCGCATCGTCGAACTCAGCGCGGCCGGCGCGCCCACGCGTGTGATCGCCGGCGAGTTGCTCGGACAGCGCGGCCCCGTGCAGGGCATCGCAGTTGCGCCCACGCTGATGGACGTGCGGCTGCGGAGCGCGGGCCGCTTCGAGCTCGAGATACCCCAGACGCACGGCGGCTTCGTGTACCTGCTCGAGGGCAGCGCGCTCGTGGGCTCGGATGCAACCGCCGTCCGCGCGGGGCAGCTAGCCGCGCTCGGCCCGGGACGTGTCGTCACTCTCAGGAGTGATGCGGGCGCGCGCGTGCTGCTCGCCGCCGGCCGCCGCCTCGACGAGCCCGTCGCGCGGCGCGGTCCGTTCGTGATGAACACGGAGGCGGAGCTCGACCAGGCGTACGAGGACTACCGCAGCGGTGCGCTCGTCAGCGGATAGCGCTCGCAAGCTCCGAGCACCGATCGCGCGTCGGAAACACGAGCACGCCGCCGTGCGCTGAGCTATGAAGCCCCATGTTCGCCCGCGTATTGAAACCCAAAACAGACCTCGCGTTTACCGCGCTGCGCGTCGTGGTCGGCTTGTTGTTCTCGTTCCACGGCATGCAAAAGGTGTTCGGCCTATTGAGTCCAGGGCAACCGCCGTTCGGCTCACAGCTTTGGGTCGGCGGTGTGATCGAGCTCGTGACCGGCCTCACCATCGCGGCAGGCATCTGGACCCGCTGCGCCGCCTTCGTCGCGAGCGGACAGATGGCCGTCGCGTACACGCAGTTTCATTGGAAGCTCGCGTTCGACTCGCATTTCTTTCCCGCGATCAACAAGGGCGAGCTGGCGCTGGTCTACTCGTTCTTCTTTTTGTACGTCGCCTGCTACGGCGCGGGGCCGTACAGCCTGGACGCGTTGCGCGAAAAACGACGCTCCTCCGCCAAGTAGGACCACCGGCTCACCGCCCCGGTCAGCCGCTTTCGCGCGTGTCCATGACCCATTTCGCCCTCCCCATGGGTCGTTCAAGGTATGCGCCCGCTTGCTCGTTTCAGTGCGCTTCTTCCAATCCTCTCGCTCGCGCTCGGGGCCTGTAGCTCGAGCAGCGGAAGCCCTGCCGCCGCCGGAACGAGTGGCGCCACGGCGGGTGGAGCTGCGAACGGCGGCGGGGGAGTGAACGCCGCGGGTTCATCGAACACAGCCGGAACCGGCGGTTCGTCGAACACGGCCGGCACATCGAATGCCGATGGCTCGAACACGGGCGGCTCGACCGCGAGCGGAGGCTCAGCGACCAGCGGCGGCTCGGGCGGCTCGACGGCGAATGGCGGCTCGACGACTAGCGGCGGCGGCAGCGGCGCGGGCAACGCGGGCTCTGGAGGATCCGGCGGCAGCATCGTGATCGACAACCCGAACGTGACGATCGATCGCAGCACGCGGTATCAAACCATCGACGGTTTCGGCTTCTTTGGCGCGCGCGACGATTGGTGGGGCAACGCCAGCGACTTGTGGGCGGACGATTGGGGCACGCTCGCGATCCACGATCTGGGCGCGACCATCTGGCGCAGCGAATACTACTCCGAAGAGCCGAACCAGGACGCGAACTTTGCCAAGCAAAAGCCCGTCGTGCAGGGCTTCAAGAAGATCGCCGACGCCAACAACGTGAACCTGAAATTCATTTTCACGGTCTGGTCGCCGCCCTCGAGCATGAAGTGTACGGTGGCGAGCGTGCAGGCCGGCAGCAAACCCTGCACGCCGAATCCGGACGGCTTGAAGAACGGCGGCACGCTCGACCCGTCGCAGTACGGCGCCTACGCGGATTGGCTGATTCAAGGCATCAAGAACTACGCGGATGCCGGCGTCGATCTGTACGCGCTCAGCCCGCAGAACGAGCCGATGTTCGTCGAAGACTACAACTCCGCCGTGTACGACGTCGATCCCACCCAGCTCAACGCCTACTCGCGCATGATCGAGGCGGTCGCCCCCAAAGTGAAGCAGGCTTACCCGAACGTGAAGATCTTCGGCACCGAGAACATGCTCGAGCTCGAAGGCCAAGAGTGGTTTTACTCGGCCAAATTCGACGACGCCGCGTGGGCGAACTTCGACGTGCTCGCGTATCACGGCTATCAAGACGGCGTCGCGCCCACCGCCGCTTCCCAGCTCGCCACCTATTGGAACTACGTGCGCACCAACTGGGCCGAAGCGCACGATAAGCCGAGCTGGATGACCGAAACCTCGGGCTACACCGACGTGTGGACCGACGACAACGGCGCGCGCAACCTCGGCTACGCCATCTACTCCGCGCTCAACTTCGGCCACGCCTCCGCCTGGGTCTGGTGGCAGGGCAGCGAGCTCGGCGGCGCGCCCGGTCAATACACCTTGATGGGCGGCACGCAGTATCTCGGCAAGCGCTACTACGTGTCCAAGAACTTCTACCGCTACATCCGCCCCGGCGCGCAAATGCTGAAAGTCACCACGACCGAAGCCGACCTATTCCTCGTCGCCTTCACGCACCCGATCATGAACTCCTTCACGATCGTCGCCATCAACACCGGCACCTCCGACAAAACCCTCGGCATCGGCGGCTCGAGCATCCCCGCCACCTTCGACGCCTACCGCACCTCCGCGAGCGAAGACTGCGCCTCCGTCGGCAGCATGACCAACGGCCAAATCACGCTCAAAGCGGACAGCATCACCACGCTCGTGAACGGGAACGTGTACGAGTAGGGGCGCGGCGAGAGGCGTTGCGAGCCAGATGTGCCCTGGACAGCGGGGGAGCTCAGGGTGGCGTCACCTCCCAAGTGCAGGCTACGTGCTGGCCACATTGGGTCTCATCGTGGCGGAAGCGAGAGCAATCGAATTCGCCACCTCGACAGCCCGCGCCCCACTCGCATTTGGCGTCCGCGGCGCATTGGGCCTCGGCCAAACTCGAGCACGGGTCCGACGCTGGCGATGTCGACAAACATTCCCCATCAGATTCCATCAGGCAGTTGGGTGACTCCACGCAGTCCGGCACTTGTAGGTGAGCGCAACTGAAGCTGCAACGTGTACTCCACGAACACGCTCCGTCGGAATCCGAAGCACAGCGTGTTTCATCCATTGTAGCGCAAGGTGTTATGCCCACGCATTCATAACCGCCGCCTAGACCGCATCCAACAGGAGCGAACAGCAACGCCGCCATGGAAGCGATCAACGCCGAGGAGAGTCGAGCCACACGAGACATTCACTGACATCGTAGCATCCGAACACCGGCGGCCGCTCGACTCCACCCGCAGATTTCATGTGGTGAGAGCTAGAGATTTTTTGGGGGTCCCCACGTTCCGAGCAGCGCGTCGAGGCAACGACGATGCCGAGACCGAACGCACACTTCCGCTGATCGCCGTACGCACTGGCGTCACGGACGCACCAACCCCCAATTCTCTCTCGGTCTTCGCGCCCTTCGCGCCTTCGCGGTCAATGTCCTCAGGGAACGTGCTAGTGCCGCCCCATGCGCGTCATCCTCTTCGGTGCCACCGGCATGGTCGGTCAAGGCGTGTTGCGCGAGTGTTTACTCGACCCGGGCGTCGAACAGGTGCTGGCAATCGGTCGCAAACCGACCGGGCAGACGCACGAAAAACTTCGCGAGCTCACGTTGCCTGATTTGACCGATTACTCGAGCGTCGCGAGCGAGCTCACGGGTTACGACGCGTGCTTCTTTTGTCTCGGCGTTACCTCGGCCGGCACGACGGAGGCTGACTATCGGCGGATCACGAAGGATATCGCCGTCGCGGCCGCCCAGGCGTTCGTCGGCAACAACCCGAATATGACGTTCATCTTCGTGTCGGGCACGGGCGCGGACTCGACGGGCACGAGTCGGACGATGTGGGCGCGCGTGAAGGGCGAGGCGGAGAATGCCATTTTGGGCATGCCGTTCAAGGGCAAGTATGTGTTTCGCCCCGCCTTCATTCGCCCCTTGCACGGCATCAAGTCGCGCACGGCCATCTATCGTTTCTTGTACGCGCTCGCCTGGCCGCTCGTGCCGCTCATCGCGCGGCTCTTTCCGGGCAAGGTCACGACCACCGAACGCGTCGGGCGCGCCATGCTCAATGTCGCGCGGAGCGGCTACTCGAAGCCAATTCTGGAAAGCGCGGATATGGACGCGGCAGCGGATCCACCGGCCCGCTGATCAAACCCTCGCGCGGACAGGGCCCGTGCCCCCTCTAAATATCCAAGGATGCCAGAATGTCCATGGTCAAATCTCTCGCTCGCTGCCTCGGTCGGACGGTCGCGTCCTAGCCAAAAGCCGGTGACAGAACGTTCACCATAGCGTCACAGCTCACGACGCCCTCCGAGCCGAGGGCGCCGCGCGCGTGGCGGACGAGCTCCGCTCCTTCGTCGCCACCGACGATCTCACCCAGACGGGCGCGAGCGGCCGCAGCGTACAGGCGCATGTCCTGCCGTTCGAATTCGCTCACGCAATAGCCGAGCCGCGCGCGTGCCCGCTCGCGCGCGCCATTTTCATGCTCGACCGCCGACAGCAAGAGCTCGCCGAGCGGCTTGGTGAGCGCGAGCGGTTCGCGTGCGAGCTTGCGCGCGGCGCGCTCGGCCTCCAAGAGCAGCTGCCGTGCGTCGCTTGGGCGTCCGCGCCGCTTGAGGGCGTGTGCCTCGGCGAGCGCAGACATGCCGCGCAAGTGCCAGAGCTGAACCCTCAAGATGCCGATGCGCAGGAACTGCGCCGCGGCGAAGCTACGCCACTGGCGAAGAAAGTGCGGCCACAACGGCTCGGTTTCGCCCGTGTAGAGCGCCAGGTGCGCCTCGCCCACGAGCATCCAGCCGTGCGGCAGCTGCAGGCCGGGCGCGGTCCATTCCGCGCGCGCCGTGCGCAGCTGCTCGCGCGCCTCCTCGACGCGGTTGCGCGCGAGCCAAGCGCTGTTGCTGTAGCTCGTCCGGAAATAGGTGGAGGCGTACAGGTTGCCTTTGGCCTCGGCTTCCGCCAGCAGCGGCGGCACCAGAGCCGTGAGCGTAGCCAGGCGGCCGAGGTGAAACAGCGAGGCGATCACGAAACGCTGCGCAGTGACGGTTTCCCAGACGGTGCCTGAATAGCGACTCAACGTGCTCACGCCCGCCTGGCACTCGACGATCGCTTCAGCGAAGCGGCCGTTGAGGTAGGCCGCGACGCCGCGGCTCACGCGCACGAGCGCCGCGGCCGCGGGATCGTCGACGCGTCGCACGAGCTCCTGGGACAAATTCAGGAGCGCTCGCGTGCGGCGCTCCGCACCGAGCCCCGGCGTGGACGCGTAGGAGATCTCGAGTGTGAAGGCGCGCAGCAAACGGCGCGGCTCGCCCGCCCTGAGCGCGAGCAGCAAGTGATCGTTTTGGAAATCCGCGCCTCGCATGAAATCCACGACGCCGAGCGAGCAGGCAATGCTCCAAGAAGCGTCCACGCGCGCGAGCTCTTTTTGCGAGATATCGGCCTCTTTTTTGAGACGGAAGCGCAAACCGCGCAGCCTCACCAGCAGCCGACCGAGCAGAATCGAGAACAGCACCCGAAAGCCGGTGCGCGTGGCGCGCATCTTGAGCGCGCCGAGCACGAGGCCTATCACGCCGAGCCCGCGCTCGAGGTGGCCTGCCAGCAAGAGCTGCTCGGCGGCGCGCCGCCTGAGTTCGATCGCGGTATCGCGCGGGTGGATTTCGGCGGCCACCAAGTACTGATCCGCAGCGGCGGCGCCCTGGCCGGCGTAAGCGAGCGCCTCCGCTTGCCGGACCTGCAGCGCGCCGAGCGCGCTGGCGTCCAGCTGCGCGAACTGTGCGCCGCGTTGATAGAGCTCGGCGGCGTGACCAAAAGCGAGCGCCTCGAAGGCGGCGTGCCCGGCCGCGATCCAATAGTGCCCCGCTTGCGCCGACTCACCCGCGCCGTGAAAGTGCGTGGCGAGCACCTCGGGATTGACGCGCGGTTCGGCTTCCAGCGCGCGCCCGAGCGCGCGGTGATGCTCGCGACGGCTGTCGTCCGACAAGCTCTGCACGACGATCTCGCGGATGCGATCGTGGTGTACGTCGATCAAGCTTTCGTCCCCGGCGTCGTGCGTGCGCGCCAGCCGATTGACTCGCAGCACGTCCAGAGCGCGCTCGGTCTGATTCGCGGTCAAGCTGCGCGTACGGCGCGCCACGGCCCGCGACAAGGGCACGCTGGCCACGGCCGTCGCTTCCAGCAGGCCCTGCGCGTCGCGCGGCAGAGCTCGCACGCGCTGGCGCACGATTTCCCCGAGCGTGTGCGGCTCGTCCGCTTGCGGCGCGCCCTCCGCCGCGCCGCGCGAATGCACGAGCTCGGCGATGAACAACGGGTGACCGCCGGCTTCACGCGCGATCTCGCGCGCCGCGACGCTGGCCTCTGGCTCGGGCAGGCCGAGCAAATCGCGCGCGAGTGCTTCGGCGTCACCGTCGCTCAGCGGCGCGAGGTTGATCACGGTCGGGTCCGGCAGCGCGCCGCGCGCGCTCGCTCCGTACAGCGCCTCGATCGTCGCGCCGCGCTGGCCGCCCGCGGTGCGGTAGCTGCCGACGAACAACAGCGGCACGGGCTTGGGACCGGTGAGCAGCGGCTCCAAGAGCACCGCGCTGTGCACGTCACTCCACTGCAAATCGTCGATCCAGATCACGAGCGGCGCGCGCTCGCACAGCGCGGCGAGCAGATCACGGAACGCGGCGACCGCCTGCTTTTTGACGATGCTCTGATCGGAAATATCCATGCTGCGCTTGGGCGAGTGCGCGATGGCGGCGGCCGCGCGCAGCGTGGGGAACAGGCGCGTGAGATCGGAGATGCCCTCTGGTAACAGGCCGGCCGCGACTTGGCGCGGGAGCTGATCCAAGCACTTGACCAAGCCGTCGATCAGGCCGTCGACGGCTTTGTAGCTGACCGACTCTCGCTCGCGACAGCGACCGGCGAGCACGATCGCGCCGCGGCGAGTCACCTCACTCACGAGCTCTTCAACGAGCGCGGTCTTACCGATGCCGGAGTCTCCGCGCACGAACACGATCTGGGGTGAACCCGAGTCGAGACGCTCGTAGGCGGCCCGTAGGCGAGCCGACTCGGCGCTGCGACCAACCAGATTCGGACGCTGCGCGGGAGCTTGCGTGGAGACGCGCCTCTGCGGACTTTCCCCGCCCAGCACGCGCAAAATGGCCTCGCCGCTCGGACGCGCCTGGGGATCCGCGCTCAAGAGCTCGAGGCAGAGCTGCGCGAGCGGCGCGGGCGCGGCCGCGAGCTCCGCAGCGACCTCCTTCAGCCACGGCAATTTGCCGGTCAGCGCCTCGAACAGCACGACTCCGAACGAATACCAATCCGCTGCCTCCGTGACACGCTTACCCGCGGCCTGTTCGGGCGCCATGTACTCGGGCGTGCCGGCGGGTACGCTGTCCTGGTCGGCGGCGCGCAGCGGGCGCGCCAAGCCGAAGTCGAGCAGCACCACGCGCCGCTCTTCACCTACGATCATGAAGTTGGAGGGCTTGAGATCGCCATGCAGCGTTCCGTTACCGTGCAGCTCGCTGAGAGCGAACGCGAGCTGGCGGAACAAGCCGTAGATCAGATCGTGCTCGAGCCCGCCGTGCGCCGCTCGTAGCTTGTCGAGCGTCGTGCCGGCCAGCAGATCCATCGTGAAAAACCATTCCGCCCCGTCGCTGAAGAGCTCGTGCAAGCGCACCAGGTTCGGGTGGATCAGCTCGGAGGCGACGCGAAACTCCTGCTTGATCGAGACCATCGAGCGCGGCGTGAGGATGCCGAGCATCTTGATCGCGACGTTGGTCTGGCGCGTGCGATCGAACGCCGAAAAGACGCGTCCCATCGCCCCCTCGCCCAGCTTCCGCTCGATCACGAAGCGATCGAGCAGCTCCGTGCCGGGGTCGACGTCGCGCCGCACGGCCGCGACCTCCGGCGTGCGCGCTACACGCCGGAGCAGATCCACGAAGGCGTCTTCATCTACGTCGTCGGCCGTCATGGTCATCTTTACAGGGAGACGTTTGCTCGAAATCGTGAGGGCCGAATCGCCCGCCTTCCCACTTTAGGCCTCGAGGCCGACCCGAGCCCACCCAGAAACGCATTCATCATCCTCACATTTTGCGCGGGACGGCTCAATCCAGGCTGAGGTAAATGCTGTTTACGACACGGGTCATCCACTCCGGACGACGCTTCCGCGAGTCGAGAGGAGACTGGGCTTGGACGAATTCGACGCGATCGTGATCGGAAGCGGCTTCGGCGGAGCGGTCGCGAGCAGCCGCCTCGCTCAGGCCGGCTTGTCCGTGCTGCTGCTCGAGCGCGGCCGTCGCTACGAAAAGGACGATTTCCCCGCGCTGCCCGACAGCGATCGCTTGGCGCCGGACCTGCAACGCTGGACCTGGCAGAGCAATCAAGGTCTGTGGGACGTCGAGGACTTGGACGAGATCGTTGCCGTCCAGGCTGCCGGCTACGGCGGCGGCTCACTGATCTACGCCAACGTGCACTTGAGACCACCACGGGGCACCTTCGACACGACCTGGCCCGGCAAGTTCCGAGCGCCGGAGTTCGAACAGTTCTACGACTTGGCCGCGTTCATGCTCGACGTCGCGCCCGTCGACGAGCATCCCGAGCGCGGGTTCACCAAGACGCGCGCGCTCGAACGAGCCGCGCAGAACCTCGGGCGCAGCGCGATTAGGCCGCCGCTCGCCGTCAACTACGCCGAAAAAATCAATTCATTCGGCGAAAAACAGCTGCCGTGCACCGGTTGCGGCAAGTGCTGCACCGGCTGCCCCGAGCGCGCCAAAAACACGCTCGATCTGAACTACCTGGCCGTGGCTGAAAAGAACGGCGCGCGCGTGCGCACGCAATGCGAAGTGCGGCGCATCTGCCAAGAGGAGCCCGACGAGAAGGGCCCACGCTGGACGGTCCACTTCGTCGATCATTTGAGCGCACGCCTCAAGCAGGTCACGACACGCGCGCTGTTCGTGTGCGCGGGCTCCGTGCACTCGACGCGCTTGCTGGCCGGCGCGGCGCTCAGGCCCGAGTCGCGCGCGGTGAAATCGCGCGTCGGCCTCGGCTATTTCCCGAACGCGGACGCCGCGGGCATGATCTACGACACGGCGGAGGAAACATTTCCCTCGCAAGGTCCCTGCATCACCACCAGCGTCGTGCACTGGGACACCGAGCGCGACAGCTTCTTCATGATCCAGGACGGCGGTTACGCGCCCGAGCTCGCGCGCCTGAGCGGGATCCTGCGCGCGCCGCTCTGGGTCGGCCGCAATCGCTTGCGCGAGTCGCCCTCACCCGCTTTGTGGAAGGGCCTCGAAACCCCGGAAAAGACGCCATTTCCCGGGGTCGCTCTGGTCTCACCGCTCGACGCCCTGCTCGACGCGGCCGCCGAAGGCGGCCTGAAAGGTCTCGCCTCGGCAGCGATGCGAACCGCTTGGTCACACTTTTTGCGCGAAGGGGAAAAGCCGCTGCTCTTGCCGTCGATCGTGGACGATACGCTCGCGCGGGCCATGCACGCCAAATTCTCGAGCTGGCTCTTGACCCGCTCGTTCGATCAACACGGGCACGTGATCGGCGCGCTCGGCGGCTTCGGGCGCTGGGTGGTGCGAACCTTCGTCGGCAGCTCGACGGAACTCGGTGACGACGCGATGCGCAGTCTGCTCGCGGGCGCCGATCTCGAACGCGACAAATACGCGCGCGACATGTTCGGCTACGACGCTCAGCGCGCCTCGCGCCGCCTGTTGCTGCTCGCGATGGGCCGCGACGCGGCGAGCGGCGTGCTCTGCTACGACGCGAGCCGCGATCGCTTGATCGCCGATCTCGATCTGTATCGGCTCGCTCCGAGCTACACGAACCAAGAGCAGCTGATGGGCGACATCGCGCGGCAAGTGCACGGCGAGCTGCGCGTGAACCCAGCCTGGGCGTTTTTGGGCAAGCCCATTACCGTGCACAGCCAAGGCGGCTGTCGCATGAGTGAGCTCCCGCAAAATGGCGTCACGGACGCCGACGGCCAAGTGCACGGCTGCCCGGGCCTGTACGTGCTCGACGGCTCGATCTTGTGCCACTCGGTGGGCGTGAACCCTACCGCAACCATTTTGGCGATCGCCGAGTGCAACATCCTCGCATTCATTCGCAAGGCGCAGCCCGCGTGGCCAGCCGGCTCCTCGAGCCCCGGCGCCCGCGAGTATCAGGCGCACCTCGCCGGCGCGGACGCTTGGCGCGCGCGCGCCGAGCAAGCCAAGTGGCACATTCGCCCGGTGGCGGGCTCGAGCGTACCGTTCGAGAGCGAGCCGCTCGGCCTCAAGTTCCACGAAAAGATGGACGGCTACTGCGCGCCCACGCAAAAAGATCCCAGAACGCGCGATTGGCTGTACCGCCGAAACGAAACGCGCGCCCGTCCGAATTATCCGGTCACCCTCACGCTCGACGCCAAGACCGACAACCTGACGCTGTTCTTCGAGGACTTCCGACATCGCCTGCAGATCACGGGCAACATCGAGCTCGTGCTGCCCGGCGAAAGCGAGCGCAAGACCTTTCCCGTCACCGGCTTTCTCGAGCTACTCGTGCCTCGCTATAAACCCTACGGGTTAGCGCGCGGCAGCGCGGCGCGCGAGGCGCAGAAGGACGTGGCCCAGGGCTACGCGACACACCGCGGCGCGCCGAGCCCCGGGGACGAGCGCTTCATGCGCTACTACTTGTCGTTCGATCAAGATGCCTGGCGCCTGGAGGGCTACAAGCGCATTCAGCGCCAGGCAGGCGCGGACGCTTGGCGCCAAACTTCGAATCTGTTCACCAAGATCGGCGTGCCGCGGCTCGCCGAAGGCGGCAGCAAGGTGCCCTTCGGCGAGCGCGATTCACTCGAGGTCCGCGCGGCCGGCGTCGTGCACGTCGACCTGACGGGCTTTCTCTACGATCAGTTGCCGTCCTTCGAGATCACCGGCAGCCAGGACCCCGCGCGCACCAGCTGGGCGCTCGGCAAATTCATGGCGTTCTTCATGGGCAGCTTGCAGCGCGTGTATCTGCCGCAAGTCGGTAGCGCGCTCGACACGCTGTATCGCCCACTCGCCAACAACGTGCAGCACGAAGCGCCCCGCCACCGGAAGCACTGAGCATGGTCCTCGAATACAAGCTGCCAGTCGACGGTCTCGAGATCCTCTTGCGCCGGCACTCCGCGGCCGGCTGTGCGGGGCCGCCCGTACTCTTGATTCACGGCGGCAACACCAACAGCAAGATGTACAGCGAGCCGAACGGCGGCCTCGTCAAGTATTTGCTCGAGCGCGAGCGCGACATATGGACGCTCGACTGGCGCTGCAGCGAGGCCGTGGTCGCGCCGTTACAGCGCCGTGGCCCGCTCGGCGACAATATCCAGAAGGAGCGCGAACTCTACACGCTGGATCGCGCGGCGTCGCAGGATATCCCCGCTGCGCTCGGCCAAATGCGAGACGCCGGAGTCACCGGCGAGATCGGCGTGCTCGGGTTTTGCCTAGGCGGAGGCTCGCTCAGCATGGCCGTTGCGCGTGGGTATTTGGAGAAGCTAGGCGTCGGCAACGTCGTGCTCGTCACCATGGGCCTCTTCTACGAGGTGCCTTGGAACGGCTGGATCAAAGCCGAGGATTACATCATCGAGCGCATGCTAGGCAGCGCGCCGAACTGCCGCGTGATCGACCCCGCGCACCCCGAAGAGTGGCCCGCCGAGATGACCTCCGCCTACGAGCGCTGGCCGCGCTCCTGGCTGCCACCGGGTAACGAGCCGATCGACGTGCTCTTTCAACATCTGACGTTCATGTACGGCGAACCCTACGCGCGCGGCCGACTCACGCGAGCGTTCGAAGAGCGCTTGCTTACGGGCTTTTTCGGTCCCGTGGTGGTCGGCACTTACTTGCACGCGGGTCAAAACGTGCGGCGCGGCTACGCCGCTCGCAACAACGAGCCCGACGTCGTCGATCGCTCGCGCCTCGACGTACCGCCCGGCAACCAGACCGCGATCCGCGGCGATCTGCGGCCCACGTATTTCAAGAACAAGCGCGTGACCTCGGTCGCCGGCGCCGACGATCGGCTCTGGCATCGTGACTCGATGGACCTGATGTACGAATGGCTGCGCAACGAGGCCACAGAGCCCGGTGAGCGCGATCGCCACCGCAAACACGTCTTTCCGCACTACGGGCACCTCGATCTGTTTTGGAGCGAGGACGCCAAACAGGACGTGTATCCGTCGTTGGATACGGCGCTCACGCAGCCGGCGCTTGGCCATACGACCGGGACTCGGCACCAGTGAGCGCGAAGCGATCGTAGCGGAAGAGCCTTGAGGCGGAAGCTCCACGCGAACCGCGCTTCCTGCACAGCGTTTCCCGGCTGAATGGACAGGCGCTCAGAACGAGCACACACTGCCCGAGCGAGCGTGCATCCTGAACTCCGTGCACCCAGGACTTCGAAGGGACGACCATGCGACGCTTTCTTTCGCTCATCGTGAGCCTTCACTTTTTGTTGGCTACTAGCTACGCGGCGGCGGGACCAGAGACTGCGCTTCGCGAGTTCGCCGGTGGGCAGGTGAAGAAAGGCGTGCGTACGATCGGCATGGGCGGCGACGGAGCGACAACCGGTAACTACGCGCTCGTCTACAAGGACGCCGGGGGCGCGATCTTCGACCAAGGCATCGTTCGTTTCGACACTGGCAACACGATGACATTCAGCGCGGTCGGCTTTACGACCCCGAGAATTTGGGACGACGCAGCCTTTTACATCATCGCGCTCGGCCAAACCGGAAGTAACGTCCATGTGTGGAACCAAACAGCTCCAAGCGCAGCGAAGCCCCCCGCCACGGGGAACTTGTCGGACACGTCCGTGTTTGCGAAATTCGCGAAACCGCTCGGTCACACTTTGAGCATCGGTTTCATGCTGGCGTACGAGCTGTCGCAGGCGACGCTGCTACCCGACCGCGGCGGACCCGCCATCGTATTCCGAACCTCTTATTTACCATCCGGAGGGTTCGGGCTCCATTTTCATCCGGACGATCATTTTCAACTCGGTGTGCGCGCGATCCTCAACCATGACGAGGAAACGCGAACGCAAGGAGCGACAGTGAAGTCCGGCCTGCTGCGCTCCTACGAATATCGACTCGGGGCAGCCTACGCTCCGACCAAAGGAACCCTGCTCGATGCCGGTGTCGTGGCGCTCGACCGCTCCAACGCCGTGGAGCAGACGAATACCCTCGCCGTCAAGCCGACGCTCGGCGTCGAACAACAGTTGGTTAGCCGCCGCGTCTGGGCCCGCGGCGGCTTGGACGAAACAACCTGGACGACCGGGATGAGCCTCGCCCTCGGCGCCTTCAAAATCGACCTCGCCTACCTCTATAACCTGGCTGCTGCGAGAACCGCCGACGTGTTCGGTAAGCGGAACACGAGCCTGATTGCGACGATCGGCTTCGACTACGTCAAAGCGATCGCGAGGTAGTCGTCCCTGCGACGTGAGGCTTCGCGCGCGACCATTCCAGCCTAGACGCCCTTCGTTTCGCTCTCGGCCTGGCACCATTTTGAAGCTCAGCGCTCCGCCCGATTCCTAGTGCAACCTTGCGGCTCCATTCACACCGCACGCGAGTGATGGACGGCGCCCACGACCCTCGCTACCATGGCGCGCGTGACTGCCGAGATGGAAGAGCCTCGGTCGAGCGAGGGTCGCGCGGAAGCCGCCTGGCACGCGCAGGACTACAAGACCTGTGCCACGATCGTGCTCGAAGCGTACGGCGCCGAGATCTATAGTTTCATCCTCGCGCAGTTCCACGGCAATCGAGACCAAGCGGACGACGTGTTCGCCAGCTTCCGCGAGGACTTCTGGCGCGGGCTGCCCAAGTTTCAGTGGCGGTGCTCGATCCGCGCGTGGGGCTATCGGCTGGCGCGCAACGCCGGCAGTCGCTTTCGCCGCGCGCCGCAGAATCGCCGCGCGCGGCACGTGCGCCTGAGCGAGGTGTCGTTCTTGGACGAGCTCACCGAGCGCGCGCGCACGACGACCATGCCGCACCTGCGCTCCGAGGTGAAAGACGAGTTTCAGCGGCTGCGCGAACAGCTCTCGGAGGAGGAGCGCGACCTGCTCGTGCTGCGGGTCGATCGCGATTTGGCCTGGCGCGACGTCGCGTACGCGATGCTCCCGGCCGGCGAGCCCGCCGACGACGACCGACTCCGCAAGCTCGAGGGTACCCTGCGCCAGCGCTTCGTGGACGTGAAAAGGCGCTTGAAGCTGTTCGCCAAGGAAGCCGGGATCCTATGAATTCTGGCGAAAAGCGGGCTCTCTGCGCTTTCTGATCGAAGTTCCGCTCACGATTCGGAGGTGCCGTCTCTGTTTGAGAGATGACCCTTCACGCAAGCCTTCTGAATGAACATCCCGACGCCATTTCGGCGCGGAACTTCCAGCTCATCCCCGAGTCGCGCCGGGTCCTCGAGCCGCCCCCGGCGCTCGAAGTCTCCGACCCCCGCCACGACTGGCGTGGCCTCGGCCTGTGGTTGCGTGGCACCCACGAGGGTTCTGCGGCGCGCCTGGCGGAGCTCGCTCGTGAGACGGAACGGGAGCCCGCGAATCTTCCGCGACTGCTCGCGTACTGGTCGGACGCAACCAACAGTGAGCCCTTCGAACTCGCCGCCCTGTGGCAGGCCATCGGCGCGGGCAGCATCCGGATCCTCGACGTATTTTATACGGCCGACCGTTGTTACTGCGTGCTCACCCAAGCGCCCAACAACAAGCGGCGCACGCCGCTTTCGGGGCGCACGCTCGAGATCCTGCAACGCGTGCTCGGCGGACAGAGTCAGAAAACAGTATCGATCGAGCTCAACGTCTCGGCGTCCGCCATCACGCGCGCAATGAAAACGATGCTGCGCGGGGTCGGCCTCGCTTGTCGACCCTCGGCCGCGCCGCTCTTGTTCAGCATGGCCGCGCGCGCCGCCACGGGCCAACTGCACGCCGCGGCGCGTTCGAGCCGCTTCGCCTGGAACGGGCTCGACTGTCACGTACTGAGCGCAGGCCGCCCGGATCGCTCGCTCGGAAATCCTCTCTCGGACGCGGAGCGTGCCGTCGCGCGACTCTTACTGGAAGGCCGCTCGCATGCCGAGATCGCGCACGCGCGTCACACCTCGACGCGCACGATCGCCAATCAGGTCTCCGCCATTTTTCGCAGACTCAATATTTCTGGTCGGGGCGAGCTGATGAGCTTTCTACTCAGGTAAGCCTCGGGAGCGCGCTCGCAAGACTCTTGATCGCGCGACTTGCTCTCTCGCGGACCCTTGGGCTCGCGCTCGAAACCCGCTTGCTCTTGCGGGCGACGCGCCCCGGAGTATCCTGAGGCGTGGCTGAACGCACAGGACGTCGGCGAATCGACTGGAACCAGATCGTTCCGGGGCAACGCACGCCGACCACGCCTGCCCCGGACGCCACCGCGCCCTCGGGCCTGGCCGCGCTCACCGCGCAGCTGATGACGGCCGCCTCGCCGGCCACGCTCGACCGAACCTTGCGACACGCCGTGGAATTCGCGCGTTCGGTGATCGAGCTCGAGCGCGCCGCGATCTACCTGCTCGACGAAAAGCATGGCGCGATGGTCGGCACGTTCGGCACGGACGCTCACGCCCAAACCATCGACGAACGCTCACTTACCTACGAATTCGGAGCCATCGACCGGGCCACATTCGAACGCGCGGAAGCCGGTTTTCCCTGGACGGTGTACGAGGATTGCCCGCAGATCGCCGAGAGCAACGGCGAAACGCGAGTCTTGGGCCGCGGCTGGGTGGCCTGCACGGCGATCATGGGTTTGCGCGGACCGCTCGGGATCCTGTTCAACGACACCGCTCTCAGCCACGCGCCGCTCGACGAGGCCAAGCAATCGCGGGCGGCCATTCTGTGTTCTCTGCTCGGCCGCGCGCTCGAACCTTGCCGCGGTTTGCTCGTGCCGATGACGTCGAGCACGCTGCAGAACGAGCGGTCGGCGGGTATCGTGCCGGCCGTCACCGAGCTCTTGGTGCAAGATCCGACGCTGTCCTGCGACGCGCTCGCGCAACGCTTGAAAGTGAGCACGCGCCAGCTGAACCGTGCGTTCAAACGTGATTCGAGCACCTCGCTCGTCGAGTACCGCAACCAACTACGGCTCGCGCGTTTCCTCGAGCGGATCGACGCCGACGCCCACAACCTGCTGGACGCCGCCCTGGACGCGGGGTTCGGTAGCTATGCGCAATTCCATCGTGTATTTCGCGCGCGCTTCGGGCGCGGACCGCGCGAGTATCTGAGCGATCAGCGCCCCACGCGTGCCCCGCACGAGTCCCCGCGCGCGCTCAAAGCGACGAGCGTTTGAGCGTCGCCGATCCGACGCTGCACTGGGTCGGCACTTGGAGCGCGGCGCCGCAACTGACCGAACCGCAGAACCTGCCGCCCGCGCCGCTCGACGACAGTACCTTGCGACAGCTGGTGCTGACGTCCATCGGCGGAAGCACCCTGCGCGTCCGGCTCTCGAACGCCTACGGCGAGCGGCCGCTCACGCTGCGCGCGCTGGAGATCGCGAAATCCAGCGCAGAGCACGGCATCGACGCCGCGAGTCGTCGCCGGCTCATGTTCGACGGAGCGGCGTCGGTTCGCATTCCGGCGGGCCACACGCGGAGCTCGGATCCGCTAAAATATCCGATTTTGCCGCTGCAGAAGCTGGCGCTCACCATCGCATTCGGCGAAGTACCGCGCGACATCAGCGGGCACCCGGGTTCGCGGACGACTTCGTTCCTGGCGACCGGCGATCGAGCAGACGCGGCGAGCCTGCCGGACGCGCTTCGTGTCGAGCATTGGTACGTTTTGGCCGGCATCGACGTGCTCACGGCGCGCGCCAACCGCGCCGTCGTCGCGCTCGGCGACTCGCTCACGGATGGTCGCGGCTCGACCACGGACGGCAATGACCGCTGGCCGGACAACTTGTCGCGACGCCTGCGAGCGAACCCGGCGACGGCCGGCATCGCAGTGCTCAATCAAGGGATTGGAGGCAACGCGCTGCAGAGCGGCGGCCTCGGCCCGACCGCGCTCGAACGCTTCGAGCGCGACGTGCTCGAACAGCCCGGCGTACGCTGGCTGATCGTGCTCGAAGGCGTCAACGATCTCGGAAGCAGCACCTCACGCGACGTCGCCGAACGCGTGATCGCCGCGTACCGTCACATGATCGACGCGGCGCACGCGCGCGGCGTGCTCGCCTACGGCGTCCCGATCTTGCCGATCGGTGGCTCGCACTACTTCAGCATCGAGCGCGAAGCAGCGCGCCGCGTCGTCAACGCGTGGATCCGCGCGCCCGGCCACTTCGACGCGCTGATCGACCTCGATGCCGCACTGCGTGACCCCCAAAATCCAGACTCGCTCGCCGCCGAGTTCGACTGTGGCGATCGTCTGCACCTGAACCCCGCTGGCTACCGGCGCATGGCCGACGCCGTGGATTTGAGCTTGTTCTCATAATGAGAGATTCTCCTATCAATTTCGGCCTCTAATGACGCCCGCGGGCGTCTCGTGATCACGGCTTCCGGTCGCGGGCATTCATCGCAAGTGTCGACCCTACGCGTTTCCCGATCACTCTCGGTTGGTTTCTTCCTTGGCTCCACATTTCTTGCCGCAGGAGCCGCGCTCGTAGGCTGCTCCGCCAATGGTGCGGTGCCACCGGGCGAGAGCGGCGATGACACGGGCAGCGGCGGCAGCGCAAGCGGGGCGAGCGGCGCAACCTCGGGCGTCGGCGCGGGTCCCACGACCGGCGGCAGTGCCGGCCTGAACGGCGTTGGCGGCGCCTCGGCTGCAAGCGGGAGTGGCGCGAGCGGCGGCAGTAACCCCGGCAGCGGCGGCGCCGCAACGACCGGTGGTACGGCTGGCCAAGCAGGCAGTGGTTTCGCAGGCTCAGGCAACGCCGGCTCAGGCAATGCCGGCTCAGGCAATGCCGGCAGCGGCAACGGCGGCTCAGGCAACGGCGGCTCGGGCGCAGGCGGCGCCGGTGCGGGCGGCACGAGCGGCAACGCGGGCTCCGCGGGCAAAGCCGGAAACGGCGGCTCGGGCGGCAGCGGCGGAACGGGCGGAAGCGGAGTCGGTCCTGGCCCCTCCGGTTTGCCGCCACCTCCTGGATCCAGCAACGTGCCCAAACCGTCGGGCACCGCGGGCAACCTCACGGTCCTGAACTGGGCCGGCTTCAAGGGCGCCGTCACGTATTCGTTCGACGACAGCAATGACTCGCAGATCTCGAACTACAGCACGCTCGAAGGACTGGGCGTGCCGTTCACGTTCTTCATGTGGACTGGCAAGTCGCAAGCCTCGAACTCGATCTGGGGGACGGCCATCAAGGACGGCCACGAGATCGGTAATCACACGATGAGCCACGATCCGACCTCCCACTGCACGGCGGCCGACGTCACCTCAGCCACGCAATTCATCCAATCGAAGTGGGGCGTCAAAGCGTGGACCATGGCGGCGCCCAACGGTAACACCTGTTACAAGCCGCTCGCGCAGGGCGTGTTCTTCATCAACCGCGGCGTATCGCCCGCGACGCCGGTCATGCCCCTCGGCAACAGCGACCCGCTGAATTTGAATTGCTACATCCCCAATCAAGGGCAGCAGGCGAGCACCTTCAACGCAAACGTCGACGACGGCCACTCGAAGGGCGGCTGGGTGATCTACGTCGTTCACGGCTTCACCGGCGACGGCAGCGCGTATCAACCGGTGGACCTGGCGCAGCTCACCTCCGCCATCAACTACACGAAGTCCCTCGGCGACATGTGGATCGGGACGATGGAGACGGTCGGCGCGTACTGGCTCGGGCAGAAGGCGTTCTCGCAAGCCATGACCGCCACGGCGGGCAGCAACAAGACGTGGACCTGGACGCTCCCCGGCCAGTTTCCCACGGGCAAATACCTGCGCGTGAAAGTGGACGGCGGCACCCTCACGCAAAAGGGCGTCGCGCTCACGTGGGATCCCCACGGCTACTACGAAATCGCGCTCGACGCCGGCTCCGTAACGCTCGGGCCCTGACGGCTCAGCCGCGAAACACGGCGACGATGCGATCGAGCGACCAGAAGCTCGCGACGCCGCCCATAGCGTAGACGAGCAGCCGCACTTGCCAGGGGCGCTGCCATTTCAGGCGCGTGACGAGCGCGCGCACGGCGAGCACCGCCGCGATCACCGCGAGTTGGCCGAGCTCGACTCCGAGGTTGAAGCAGAACAGCGCCGCCGGCAGGTGCTGCTCGGGCAGGCCGATCTCGAGCAGCGCCGAGGCAAAGCCGAGCCCGTGCAGCAGGCCGAACGCGAAAGCCACGAGCCACGGGGCGCGCTGCGTGAACGACTCGCTCTGACGCAAGCACTCCGCGCAGACGAGCACGATCGACAGGGCGATCGTCGCCTCGACCGGCGCCGAAGGAACGCGGAGTACGCCGAGCACCGTGAACGCCAGGGTAACGCTGTGCGCTACTGTAAACGCGGTGATCGTCGCGATCAGCCGGCGGCGACTGCGAACCAGGATAGCGAGCGCAATCACGAACAAGAGATGATCGAACCCGGTCAGGATGTGTTCGACCCCGAGCTCCGTATAGTCTAGGGCGATTGGCTTCAGCGCGAGTAAGCCGGACTGCGGGACGCCGTACACCTTGAGCTCCGGAGCGCTCGCGCTGACGATGCGCAAGAGATGCGCGCCGCCGCGCCATTCGATGTCGACCATCAGCCGCGTGAGCGTGCCTTCCAGCCAGGGAAACTCGATGGAACCGACTAGGCCGGACGAGCCGCACTCCAGGTAGACGTCCGCCATTTTGCACGGCGCTGGGAAGACGGCTGGCGCCACCAGCTCTCGTTGCAGGCTTCTCGAGCTTGCCTGAAAGTGGACGCGAAAGCGGCCTGGCGCCACCTCCTTCAATGACAACGAGGCGGAGTCGATGTCGTGAGCGTGCGCCGCTCGAGGCGCGCACAACGAGAGCAGGAGCAGCAGTAGGGCACGCCAGCGACGTATAGGAGAGCGCGTCATGGTCGCTCCTCGACGTGATAGCGCTCGATCGTGCGTTGCAAGATGCGTTCGACGGCTTCCTCTCGAACGGCGAATGACCAATCCGCCACCAAGCGCGGGCGCAGCTCCTCCAAGCTCGGCAGCCCACCTTGGACCTGCTTCACGCGCGCAAGCAGTAGGCTCTGGCTGGTGTCGACGCGCTGCCACTGCCCGAGCGGCAGGCTGGGAATGCGCGCCGCGAGCTCGGGTTCGATGCGACCCTTCATGTCGGCCACGCTCAGGGTAGCCCCAATCAGCGGCCGCCCGAGCGAGCTTGCGTTCGCGCCGGCCAGCACCTGGCTCTCGCATTTAGCGAGCTCGGTTTGTGCCGCGGGGTCGCTTTTGGGGAATGCCAAGAACTCGAAATCGTAGCGCAGCGGCGTTTGATACTGACTTTGATGCGCGCCGAGCCAGCTCTGGAGTTCGGCGTCGGTCGGCTCACGCTTCGGCACCTCGAACGCCGCGCGCGCGTGCATCTTGTCGACGAGCGCGCTGCGAACGGCAGAATCGTCTCGATCGAGGTGGTCGCGCTGTGCTTCCCGAAAGAGCGCTTCGTCGTGCTCCCATTGCTTGAGAGCAGCCGCAAATTCCGCCGAGTCCGGCGGGCGTCCGTTCAGATCTCGAAAGCGACGCTTGAGCTCCGCTTGCAGACCGGGTGTGACGGTGATCGTGCGCGGATCGGGCACGACCCAGCGACGCGCGAAAAACAACAGCCCGCCGACGAAAAAGAAATGCACGAGCGGCTCCCGCAACACTCGGAGCGACGCTTCCCTCCAAGAGCTCCGGCCGTTGACCATCGCTAGCGATGCTTGCACAACTATCCTACCCTTGGTAGGATAAGTTTCGTGCTCAAGTCTGCCGAACGCCCCAGCTCAAGACGCACGACCGCGCGCTCCGCTCCGCGAGGTCGTGCCAAGAAAGTGTCCCTCACGGTGGATGAGGGGGTGCTTCGCGCCATGGAGAAGGAAGCTAAGCGCTCGAAGCGAACGCTCAGCGCAGAAGTCAGCGAAGCGCTTGCTCGCGAACTGCGCCGCCGTCGTCTACAAACGCTGATTGCGGAGTACGAGCGAGAAAAGAGCGTCATTTCCGACAAAGAGCTCGCTGCGATTCAAGCCGAATGGCAGGACTGACGCTCGACACGGGCGCGCTGATTGGGTTCGAACGCTTCGGACGGCGCACGCTCGCCCACCTGAAGGTCGCGCAGCAGATGGGCTGTGAACTCACGGTTCCTACGGCCGTCGTCGTCGAGGCGTGGCGTGGCGGAACACGCTCCGCGCGCATCGCCGCCTTGCTCGAGGCTTGCGTCGTCGAACCACTCTTTTGGGACCTGGCCCGTATAGCTGGGGAAGCCATTGCTACGGTCAAGGGCGCAACAGTGGTCGACGCTGTTGTCATGGCCTCCGCGGCACGTCGCGGTGATCGCGTTCTGACCTCGGATTTCGCGGACCTTGAGCGATTGCGTGCCTATTTCCCCGCGGTTCGCCTGCTACAGATCTGAAGTTCTTAGCGACTCACTCGCCTCACGGCCCGAGTGTGAGCGAACCGGCGTCGAGCGCGACCTCGTAGTAGCCGTGATCGCTCCACGCGAGCGGGCTGCCGCTTTGGCTGAGCGTTCCGCCGTCGACCGTGACGCGCAGGGATTGGCCGGGCGGGAAGTGGTCCGGCAGCGTCCAGGTCCAGGTTTGATTGGTGCCGTCGCTAGTGGGCGTCAGGCCCGTGAAGAGCTTTTGAGCGCGCCAGTAGGCACCCACGTGCACGACGCTGTCGGCCCAAACATCGCCGAGCGTTTGGGTGTAGTTGAGCGCGCCGACGACGTCCGTGACGCTGACCGGATTGTAGCCGCCGTCACCGCCGAGCGAGTGCACGAGGAAGATCTGCCACTTGCCCGCCGTGCGCGCCGCGTCCGTCGCGCCGTTGAAACCGCCGCCGGGAGTCGTTTGGGTTTCACCCATCGCGGCCACGTGACAGGGCAAGGCATACGGGCTCGTGCCGTCGTTTGCGGCGATCAAGCCGCCGTTGACCCCGCGGTTCAAGAGGAAACGCGTCGCGTCCGGCGTCGCGTAACCTAGGTCGCCGTAGGGCGACGCGGCCGTCCAAACGTCGCTCTGCCCGAATGTTTGCGTGATGTGCGTCGTGCACTCGTCGAGCTCCGCGCCGAGACTGCCGTCGTAGCTGCCCCAGGAGCAGCCGGTTCCGTCGTCGTGACAATGGTGCGCGGTGTGGTTACCGAGCTCGTGGCCGTCCTTGGCCGCTTGCGTCCAAGTCGCGCTCGTCGCGTTGTTGCTGCTGACGAGATAAAACGTCAAATGCACGCCGGTCGCTTGCAACTCCGCGTAGTGGTCGATCTGCGAGGACAGCGCGTCGTCGAAGCTGAACGACACCGCTGCCTTGAAGCCGGCCCAATTGAGCACGCTGAGATTGCCCGGCGCCCCAGCCGGCTTCGCCACGCCGCCGCCCGGCGGAACCGGTAACGTGTAGACCGAAGCGGTACCTCCCGAGCCGCTCGCGCCCGCGCTGCCACCCGAGCCCGAACTCGCGCCGGCAGTGCCCGCGCCTCCGCCGCTCGCGGTCGTGCCACCCGCACCCGCGCCACCGCTGGTGCCGCTCGTGCCCGCCGCCGCCGAATCATCCGTCGCATCAGCGCCGCATGAGCAAGTGAACCCGCAAGCGAGTGCGACCGCGAACAAGTAAGACCCATTTTTTAGAAAGCGAAACATGGTCTCAACCTTGCGCCGCGGGGTCGCTCGGGTCTTTGCAATGTCGTCTCTCATTTTTGGCAATTTCAGCGTGCGTTTCTGGGTTGGCCTTCCGCCTCGACGACGGAATTGAGAACCGTTATAGCAAAAATGAGTAGACCTTAGCGGGTTTCGGCCCGAAGACTGCGCAACGCCTTGGCCTCCACGACGATCGGACCCTGGGACTACGTCGGTATCATCGGCACCGGCCAGAGTCTGTCGGTCGGCACGCCGCCCGCGCTCACGACCGAACAACCGTACGACAACCTCAAGCTCTCGCTCGGGCCGAAGGGCAACGCCGCTGTGCCGCCTTGGGATCCGGCGCTCCGCGAGCTGTCGCTCGTGCCGCTCGTCGAGCCGCTGCGCGCGGTCGCGGTCGACTATCCGTCGCCATATCCCGCCAACACGTGGGGGGAAACCCTGCACACCGCGATGGCCAATCAGGTGAGCGCGCTCGTCCGCGCGGCTTCGGCCGGCGACAACTACCTCAGCGTGCACACGGTGGTCGGCGAGAGCGGCCAAGGCATCGCCGAGCTCAGCAAACACGGCGGCGACACGACGGGCATCACCGGTCGCGCGTACGCGGCCACGCTGTTCGAGGTCGCGGCGATCGCCCGGCTCGCGCGCGAGGCGGGACGGAGCTACGGCGTGAGCGCGATCGTGCTGACCCACGGTGAGACGGATTCCGGCAATCCCACGTATCGCGCGGAGCTCGACCAGCTGCAGGCCGACTACCAGCGCGATCTGGCGGCGCTCACCGGACAGACCCGCAAAATTCCGATCTACGTCTCGCAGCAGCACGCCTACCCCAACGGCGCAGCCAGCCAGGGAGCCCGTCCGCTCATCAATCAGCTGCAATGGCAGCTCGGCCGCGAACGGCCGGATGAATTCGTGTGCACCGGACCGAAATATCAATTCGCCGCCAGCAAGGAAAACGACGGCGTGCACCTGTCCGCGCTCGGCTACCAAATGCTCGGGGAGAAACTCGGGCAGGTGTACTACGCGCGAGAGGTACTGAAGCAGGATTGGCGACCGCTCGCGCCGCTCAGCGTGAGCCGAACGGGCCAAGTCGTCACGGTCGCGTTCCACGTGCCCGTCCCGCCGCTGGTCTGGGACGAGAGCTTCGACGACCCGACGATCCGCGCGTGGTCCAAGGGCAAAGGCTTCGAGCTCCGTGCCGGCGACGTGCAGATTCCGATCGCGTCGGTGCACATCCGCAATGCCTCCATCGAGATTGCGGCCGTCGAGCCGCTGCCGGAGGGAGAGCTCGTGGTGGGCTATGCGCTCACGAGCCAGGGCGAGCAGCTGTCGACCGCGTCCAAGGCCGTGCGTTGGGGCAAGCTGCGTGACTCCGACCCCTTCGTCGGAGCGAGCTCTCGGCGGTCGAACCCGAATTATTGCGTATCGTTCGAGCTGCCCGTGCCGTGAGCATGCTATTTTCGTAGGGGCGAGACGGGCATGGCGGACGAAAACGAATCTGAGCGGCTGCTGCGGCTCGAACGGTCGGGCAGGCGCGCTCGCTGGATGTTCGTAGCGCTCGGCGTGGCGGCGCCGCTCGGCCTGCACGCTTTGTTCGAGCGACAGGCGCGGCGGCTCGACGCACTCGCCCTGCACGGGCGCACCGCGAGCGCGACCGCGACGACGCTCGACGAGGGCGGCGGCGGCAACCTCGCCTACGAATACACGGTCGACGGCACACGCTACGCGTGGTCGGTCAAAGCCTCCGCAGCGCCCTGTCAACCGGGCCAAACCTTCACCATTCGCTATCTGCCGGAAGATCCCTCGCTCAGCCGTCCCGGCGACGACGGAGCGAACGTCGCGCGCGAGGCAGCCTCGAACCGCAGCTTCGCTCACAAGGCGGAGCTCGGCGTGCTCGGCTTCTTTCTCTTCAATCTCGCGCTGACAGAAGCCAAGATCCGAAAGCTCAGAAAACGAGAACGGCTCGTGTTCTCACCGCGCGCCGTGGGACGCGTGGTCGCGCTGTTATTCATGGGCTGCGCGCTGGTAGCGGATCTATCGCCGGAGGTGCGCGCCATTTGGCTCAAGGCCTTCGGCACGACGCTGCTCGGCCTACCGGTCGTCCCGGTGGTCGTCGTGGGCAACCTGCTCCTGCTCCTGCCGTATTTCTGGGTGTGCGAGCACCTGATGCGCCTGGTATTTCAAGCCGCGGCCGATCGCGCGTCGCTCTCGAAGGGCGGCCTGATTTCGTACATCTTGTTCGGTTCGCAAGCGCATCCGGGGCTCGCGCGCTCGCGTCGCATCGCGCTCGGCGGCTTCGCGTACTTCGTCGCGCTGACCGGGACGTGGATCGCATATGCCAA
>DASXKQ010000030.1:0-22959 GCA_036496745.1 Polyangiaceae bacterium | reverse complement strand
ACGCCGGAGACGCGGCGCACAGCGGCGGAGCCGCGCCGGAGATCGTCAGAATCCCGGCGGTTCCTCGCGTGGGCTCGCCGCTGCTCGCGATTGCGAACACGGGCGCGTCCCCGATGGTACCGCCGCCGAGCAACGTGGTGTGCTCGAGTCCCCGCAGTGCGTCCAGCGTGGGCGCCTCGATCCCCCGCGGATTCATGAGGACGAGCGCGGTGCGGGCCGTCGCGGTGGACCGCTCCCGCAAGTGCGTGGCGATGGCCAGGCAGAGCTCGTCCCCGTGCCCCGTGACGGTCACGGCGTGCGTTTCGCCACCGGCCCACAGCAGGCCGGCTGCGGCGCTTTCACCCTCCAGTTCACCCCGCTCCGTCAGCACGCCGGCCCCCGCGGCCAGCAGCACCGGAAAACCCAGTCGTGCAGCCGAGAGCGCGTCAGCGAGCTCCGGCAGACGCTCGGCAAACGCCCCACAGGTGAACAGCAAACCCCCGGCCACTCGCCCAAGGGATCGCGCGGTCTCCGACAGGTGGCGTACCGTCTTTGCGGCTCCGCCACCACGCACGACGAAGCTGCGGGCGGTCTGCGACATCGAGTTCAGATATATTTGGCTCACCCTCTGACCGCAAGTAGAGCCTTCCCGGCGCTTCTTCTGGCTTCCGTCGCGGGGAAACCCTACGCTCGTAGGCTGAATGCCGAGCGAGGCGCAGAGTTACGTCATGCGATCCTACGGTGGCTCGGACATTGGTCGCCGTCGCTCGGTGAACGAGGATGCCTACCTGTGTGACGACGAGCTCGGTCTTTGGGTGGTCGCAGACGGCATGGGCGGGCATGCGGCCGGCGAGGTGGCGAGCCAAGAGTCAATCGACACCATCCACGGCATGGTGCGGCGTGGCAAGGCGACGCTCGATCTCTCCGGGCCGTTCAGCGAAGAGAGAGCGCGAGCAGCGTGTCGCTTACTGGAGGGCGCGGTGCAGGCCGCGACGTATCTGCTGTTTGCGATGGCCGAGCTCGATCGGGGCAAGGCCGGCATGGGCACCACCATCAGCGCCATGATGCGCTTCGGAGAATATCTCGCCCTCGCGCAGGTCGGCGACAGCCGCATCTACCGTGTGCGGCTCGGACGAGCGCAACAACTCACGGAGGATCACACACTTATCGCCTGGCAGCTCAAGCAAGGCTTGATCACCGAGGACGAGGCGCGCGTGAGCAAGCAGCGCAACGTGATCACGCGCGCGGTGGGCAGCCGAGACTACGTGCAGGTCGACACGAGTGTTTGGGAGGCAAGCCTTGGAGACGCCTACCTTTTGTGCAGCGACGGGCTGCACGGTTACCTCAAGCCGGAGGAAATCCCGGACATGATGGCGGACGGCGGGCATTTCGCCGTGACGCGTTTCGTCGACCTGGCCAACGGCCGGGGCGGCAAAGACAACATTACCGCAGTAGTTGTCGAGGTTTGTTGAGCGGGGGGCTAGCGCTGTCTCGCTCCCAGAATTGTTGGCCCGAGTTGGGCGTTTTCGATAGCGATGCGTGAAGGACGAATCGCGAGAAGGAGACGCATCGATGAAGGCCACGCGCGTTGGAGTCGTGATGGGCGGAACATCCGCCGAACGAGAGGTCTCTTTGCGATCCGGCGAGGCGGTCGCCGCTGCGTTGTCCGGGCTCGGCTACGACGTCGTCCCTGTGGTGCTCGGCGCCGCGCTAGAAATGTTCGGAGCGATCGCTCAGGCGGAAATGGACGTCGCGTTTCTCGCGCTCCATGGCAGGCTCGGCGAGGACGGCTGCGTACAGGGGTTGCTCGAACTGCTCGGTATCCCGTACACGGGCTCGAATGTGCTCGCCAGCGCGCTCGCGATGGACAAGCTGAAAGCCAAGGAGCTGTTTCGACTGCACAACGTGCCGACGCCGCCGTACTACGTGTTCGGGGCGGGTCAGGCTTCGGCCGATCTCGAGGACGTGCACGGCTCCTTCGGATTTCCTGTGATCGTCAAGCCGCGCCGTGAAGGTTCGAGCTTGGGTGTCGCCAAGGCCAAGAACATGAGCGAGCTTGCGCGCGCGATCGACGCCGCGCTCGTGTACGACGACAGCGTGCTGGTCGAACGTTTCATCGAGGCGCGTGAGGTAGCCGTCGGGATTTTGGACGGTCGCGTGTTGGGCGCCATCGAGATCGCGCCGCACTCGGGTATCTATGATTTCCACGCTAAATACACGCCCGGCATGACCGACTACTTCATGCCGGCGCGCTTGCCGGCAGCGCGCTATCGCGGAGTGTTGAACCTGGCCGAGCGCGCCGCGCAGGCGCTCGACACGAGCGGTGCGGTGCGCGTCGACCTGCTGGTGACCGAGGGGCAAAATGAGTACGTGCTGGAGGTCAACACCTTGCCTGGGATGACCGAGACCAGTCTGTTGCCCAAGATCGCGAATGCCGCCGGTTTCGACTTTCCAACGTTGTGTGAGGCCATTTTGGAGCGCGCTGCGCTGCACGCAGCTCCGCAGAAGCCGGCCGCGGTACGTGAACTCAGTAGCGCGCTCGACAGCGAAGAACACAGCGTGGTCGTCGAACGGCGCGCTCAGGGCGCTCGTTCACAGCGCGCGCGCAGCGCCTGATTGTAGGTCTGCGTCCATTTGACGACGTCTTCTTGCTTGTCGTCGGGCGGGAGAAATACGTAGCGCTCGGCTTCCGCCCGTGAGCGCTCGGCTTGACCTGGGTTGACAGCGATCCCGACGATCCCCAAACCGAAGCCGCTCAAGGCCAACACACCGCCTACACCTGCCTTCGTCGCATCGATATGCTGCTGAGCGCTGATGGTCCCGTCCGCGTTGGCGACGTTGCGCGTGCCAAACGCGCTCACGAATAGAGCGGTGCCGATACCAATCGCAGCGAGGCCCGCGACGCCAAGGCCCGCCGCCGTCCAAGCGCGCGTGTCGTACGCGCGTACCGCGCTGCTGTGCCGTTCGAAAGTGGGCGATTCTTTGCCCATGGCGTCAACGAGCGCCGGGATTGACTCTGGGCGGGCTTGTCCGACGCGGTAGAGCGCCACGCCGTCGTCGCGCGGGGCGGAGTGGCGCCCGACTTTGTCGATGAACTCGACCCGAGTCGGCGCCGGTACGAGCCAGTCCGCCTTTTCGCAGTCGCTCTTGGCGGGACCTACCGGGGTTGGGAACGAGCCGTCGAGACGGGTGACCGTCGAGGCGCAGCCAAGCCCGATCAGCGCTACCGCGCACGCCGCTCCTCGCATACGCGACGTGAGTAACACGCGGAGAATTGCGCGTCATCGGGCGCCGGCCGCTCGCGCGGCTAAGGGCCGATCATGTTCGCGACGGCTTCCGGATCGCGAAACTCGCGCAAAGTGGCGACCAGCTTTTCGCGCTCGACCCACGGCAACACGTTGCCGCGCGGCGTCGCGTACTCCAGGTACAAATTGCCGTCGGTCGAGATCATCGCATCGACCGGCTCACCGGCCTCTCTGGCCGAGTCGGCTAGAAATTGGTCGAGGCCGTCGTCGATCAGCACCGCGTCGTCGATCAATTCGAGGAGCGGTCGGGCGCGAGGCACCGTGGCCGCGACCTCGGCGGTCTGCTGCAGTGCTTCGATGCGCGAGCGCGATGCGACGAGTGGCGCGTCGGACGCGACTAGGATGCCTTGGTTGCCCCCGTAGAAGAGCGTGACGTGAGCGAACTCGCGCCGGAGCGTGTTCAAAATCGTCGCGAACGTGCGGCGCTCGACGTGGTGGAGCTGAACCCATTGCTGGAAGACGCCGCCCGGCTTCATGCGCTGATGAACGAGCGCATAGAACTCGCGACTGTAGAGGCTGGATGCGCCGGCGAACCAAATGCTCGAGAGCTCCATGCTGATCAGGTCGTAGCGACTCTCACTGACGAGCAAGTAGTTGCGCCCGTCGGCATGGTGAATGGTGACGCGCGGGTCGTCGATGGCGCCCAGGTTCGGGCCGCGAAAGTACGTGCGCGCGGCTTCCAAAATGGACGGTGAAATCTCGGCCACGCTGATGCGCTTCCATGGGTAGCCTGCCAGCGTGCCGAGGGTGGTGCCCGTGCCGAGTCCGATCACCAGCAGATCGTCGTAGTTTTTGACGAACAACGACGGGTAGTGCGCAAAAAAGCGTTGCGCGTTCATCTCCCAGCCCGTGTTGCCCTGAAACTTGCCGTTCGTGTAGAGCGTGAGCACGGCGTCGGCGCCTTGGGTGACGGTCGTGACGCCGCCGTGTACGTCCTCGCGAACCATCAGCAGCGTTTTGGGCGGGTGGTAGCCCTCGAAATACACGTTGGTGCCGCTGGTAAGCAGCGCGAGATCCCAGCGTGGACAGAGCCACGCGACGAGACAGCTGAGGCCAGCCGTCAGTAGGTAGAACGTGCGCCCGCGTACGGCGCTCGACGACAACGCCGCTACGCCGGCGAGCACGAAGCCGAGGGCGATCGCAATCAGCGAGCGCTGCGAGCCGAGCCAGGGCAAGAGCAGGTAGCCGGTAGCGAGGGAGCCGCAGACCGCGCCGAGTGTGTTGACGGCGGTCAAGCGCCCAACCCAGCGCCCGACTTCCGCGTAGCGCGCGATCCGCAGCAGGAGGAGCGGAAAGGTGAGCCCCATCAAGGTCGTCGGTACGCAGAGCATGACGAACGCGGCAAGTCCCCGAGTCGCCTCGCGCGCCGCGAAGGACTGAATCACTTCCCCCGTGTTGTTGAAAAAATAGGGAAGCTTGTCCCAGACGGGTAGCGTGCCGCAAAGGGCGAGGCCGCTCAATGCGAGCCCGAGGGCGAGGGAAGTAGATCCCAGCCTATTCACTCGTCCCGCGCTCGCGGCACCGAACGCCAGGCAGACCAGGAACGCCGCCAGAATGAGGCCGAAGGCATACGCGCTGTTGCCGATGATCAACGCGAGCAAGTGCGTGAAGACGACCTCCGCGGCGAACACCAAACAGCCTGATGCGAACGCGAGCACGTATAGTCGCGCGAGTTCGGCTCGTTCGAGTGCTTCGCGTCGAGCGTCGGCCGAGGGCGAGGCCGTCAAGGGGGAGAGTGCGTCGCGGGCACCCAGCGTGAGCGCAATCACGGCGATTGTGGCGCTGACCGCGGCCGAGGCCCAGATTGTGCCGTCCATGCCGAGCGCAGGCAGAATCACATACGCTGCGGCGAGCGCGCCGAGCGCGCCGCCCAATGTGTTGATCGAGTAGAGCGCGCTCAGACGCTTTTCGCGCAAGGCGGTTGCCGCCGGAGATGGATCGCCGTCGTCCACGCTGCGGGTTAGAAGCGGGAGGGTAGCGCCCATGGCCATGGTTGGAACCACGACGAGGCACAGCGCGAGCAACCAGCGCAGGCCACTCAACGCGACGAGGGAGCCTGGCATGCTGCGCGCGAGGGCGGCGTACAGCGGAGTCAGAGCGCGGAACGCGAGCGGCGTGGTGGCCACAGCGGCTGCGACGACCATCTCGACCACTCCATAGGCGCGCAGCGGGCGCGTGATGCGCGCCGACAGCCGGCCGCCCCAATGCGCGCCGATGGCGAGTCCGGTCATGAAAGCCGCGAGCACGGCGCTGACTGCGTACGCTGTCGAGCCGACGACGTATGACAGGTACTTGGAGAAGCAGAGTTGATCGACGAGACCCGTCGCGCCGGACGCCACGAACAGCAAAAGCACGATCGGAAAGCGCGGCGCGCTCGAATCCGCACGCGCCAGAGCTGCCAACGGCTCGACGCCGGGCGAGGAAGTGACCTGACCATCCACGGCGGGGCACCTTAGTTCAAAGTGCCCGCGCCGGGATACTCCGCCGTTAGGCGGGTTCGGTACTCAGTTCACCGGGATGCATTTGCCTTGTTGGCAGATCTCGCCGGCGGAGCATGTGCCGCAATCCAGCTTGTTGCCGCAGTTGTCCGTGGTTTGGCCGCACGCCAGGTTTTGCTTGGTGCAGTCCGTGTTCGGGATGCAGCCATCTGGGTAACACGTCCCCTTTGAGCACTGCTGGCCCGCGGGGCAATTGCCACAGTCGAGCTTGTTGCCGCAGTTGTCCGCCACGGACCCGCACATGATGTTCTGGGACGCGCAGGTGGTGTTCGGCACGCAAGTACCGGTGGTGCAGCCGCCGTTGACACAAACCTGGCCGGCGGGGCACATGCCGCAGTTGACGGCGTCTGAGCAGCCGTCGCTGATGTAGCCGCACTTGGTGTCGGCCGGACAGGTGAGCGGCACGCAGGTAATGCTGCCGCACTTGTTCGGGACTGGGGGCTGGCCAACGCCGCACGCCGTGCCGGTCGGGCACGGATTGCAGGGGGAGACGCCGCCGCAGCCATCGGGCGCGAACCCGCATTGACCCGCCGGGCAGGCCTTGGGGGTGCACGTCTTGGGTGGCGGCACGCACGAGCCGAGATCAAAGATCATGAACTCGAGCAGCTTCTCCTGCGGCGTCATCGGATCGAGGCAGCGCTTGTCCGGCGAGCACTTGCTCGCGCAATCCGCGTTCGTCGTGCAGGTGGAACCCCACGGACACTTGCCGCCGCTGCAGCTGCCCGTGCAGTCGCTGTCCATGGTGCAAGTGTTCGCGCAGTCCGCGTTGGCGTTGCACGTTGCGCCCGTCGGACAGGTGCAGGTCACGCCATTCGGACAGGTGTTGGTGCCGGTGAGTGCCGTGTTGTTGTCGCCGCGGGTGCAGGCCACGGTGCCGCGCGTGCGCGCGATGCCGAAACCGCATTGTGCGGGGAAGATCTTGCCGTTCTCCGACGCGTCTTGCACGTGGAAGTCGCTGAACAGAACGCGGCCGCATTGCACGGCGGGCGGCGTCTTGGTCAGATCCTGCACGAGGTTGACGGGGGTGTTGAACGTGAAGTGAAGGGGGATGGTTTTGCCTGTGTAGTCATTGCCGGTGCAGGCGTTGACGGCTCCGGTGCAGGTGTTGGGCACGCACGGGCCACGGTTGCCGGTGCAATCCGAGTTCTGCGTGCAGGTCTGCGTCGTGCGGTTCTGGCACACCATCGGCGCGCAATCGTTGTCGCTCAGGCAGCCATTCTGAGTGCGCACGCTGCAGACGTGCCCGCAATCGGCAACGCCGGTGCAGGACTTCGTGTTGCCGCTACCGGCGATGTTGTTGGCGCAAACGCGGACGTTCGTGCCTTTGCGGTACAGCCATTGCTGTGTTTGACCCATGAGCGAGGAAATCGCGTCCGTGTCGTGACGGATCACGTTGACGCTGACCGTGCCACTACCCACGGCGGAAGCGCCGACGGCTTCCAGCCAGCCCTGGAACGCGGCAGCCTTGGGGTTGCTCATCGTGTCGATGAAGCCCACCGCCGACCCCGGCTCGTCGTTGCCGTCGATATGCCAATTGGCCACGTCGCTCGGAGTGACCCCGTCCCCTGCGGCCCAGTTGTCCGTTACACCGACGACGGGGTTCGCCGGCGCGTTGTTCTGCGCGGAGCCAGGGCTCGACTCGGTGGCCCACGTGTAACTGAAGTGGGTCATGAACACGCGCCCGCCCTTGTCCGCATACGTCCGGAGCGTGGTCTGATCCGCGGCGGTCTCTGCGTAAGCAGTGCCCTGACAGGCCAGGATGGCCATGTCGTAGCTATTGAGCACGGGCGTGCCGGCGACGCTGCTGAACAGGGTGGCCTGCTTGGGTGTGTTCGCGTCGATGGCTTGTCCCGAGCTACCGCCGCCCAGATAGAACTGCACGCGGCCATTTTGCGCGGGGTCCGTGAATTCCGTCGAGGCGATGCCCATCTTGCGCAGCACGCACTCGAGCGAGTCCACGGAGCCCGTCATCATCGCCATCAGCGGGATGTTGCCCTGGGCCTGCGTGCTCGGCATGAGCAGGGTCTTGTCGGCCACTGTGTTCGCCCCGCACGCAGTGGGGACACTGATCGTGAACATACGACGCCAGCGGCCGAGCTCGATCACGATCGGGATGTTCGTGCCCGCGGGCACGTTGCTGAGAGTGAAGCTGCCGTCCACACCGGTGAAGGTCGACACGAGCGGGCTGCCGGCCGCGGTGGCGCCGCACACGTCGCAGCTGATCTGCTGTGGGAACGTCTTCAGCGCCGGATCGCTTGGATCGTTCGGGATGTAGACGAGCACGTTGTAGAGGGGGTTGACGCCGGCGGGATCATAGACCTTGCCCTTGAGCGTGGTGACCGGGCCCGTCGTCGGGCAATCCGGGATCTTGGTGCAAGTGAGACCCGCCGTGCAGCCGCACGTGCCGAGCACACCGCCACCACCGCAACTCCAACCGGGCTTGCCGCCGCAATCCGTCGGACCGCAGTCGAGCTTGGTGCCGCAATTGTCGGCGGTGACGCCGCAGGTGAACCCTTGCCCGGCGCAGGTGTAAGCCGGATCCTGCGTGCAGCCTTGCGTGACGCATTTGCCGCTGGTGCAAATCTGGTTGGCTCCGCATGCGGCCGTACCGCCGCAGTCGATCTTGTTGCCGCAATTGTCGGCGATCGCGCCGCACACGTAGCCCGCGCTTGCGCACGTGATGGTCGGATCGACGACGCAACTGCCGCCGTCCGACGGAGTGCAGCGGTTGCTAGTGCACACGTCGCCCGGGTTCGGGCACGTCGTGCTGCCGCAATCGATCGGCTCACCTGGGCACATCGGGTCGTTGGTGGCGCCGCAATCCGCGTTGAGCTGGTCGCACGTGGAGTGCACGCAACCGGTTCCTCCGTCCGTGCCAGCACCGCCGTCGAGCGTGCTTCCGTCGCCACACTTGCTCGGACCGGCGCCGCCGCAGAAGTCGCCAGCCTTGGGACACGCAATGCCGCCGCAATCGACGACGACGCCGCAGGTTGGATCATTGACGGAGCCGCAGTCTGCGTTGAGCTCCGCGCACGTGTGCGGGCACATCGACATCGGTCCGCCTTCACCGGGGTGGAAACCCGTGCCGCTGCTGCCGCCCGAAGCGCTCGCGTCGGGGCCGCCGCCTGCTCCCAGTGTCTGGGGGATGACCGCGATTTCTGGGTTGCCGCAGCCCGAAGCCGCCGCGAACGCCGCACCCGCCGCAAGTAAGACCGCGCCAATCCACTTTCTCATGACCAAACTCCTAGAAGCGTAATGCCGAGCGTCACGTGCAGACGCCGCTAAAACAACAAGCAACTCTGCTCCAAAAAATAACCTGGATCAACGATTCCTTCCCACTTCTTTTTTGCGACTGCCCGCTGACCGACTCGTTCCGCGGAGCCGAGCTAGATGGTGGGCAAGCCATTGCCGCCCCGCTAGAACTCCGAGCACGACGCGGAGAGTGAAGAACCAATGTGGGCAGTCGGAGCACATGCAGGAATGGCAACAGGCTTTCCCCCTCGTGAGACTGTGAGACCGCGCAGGACGGTCTGAGCGAGCCAAGCGCCCACGCGCTTCGAAATCCTCGATCCGCCGTGTGAGATGCCTCGTATTTGTGCGGTGTTGATGGTGTTTCGGTTGCCTCGCAACAACTCGAGCGGTTGCCGCTCGCCGCGTCCGACTCGGGACGGGGCAGCGCTAGCTCGCAAGCTGGCTGCGCGGTATTGTCCGCCGGCGGTGAGGTCAGCGGTTCCACCAGCATCTGATTCGGTCCCGGCCGACGAGGCTTTGGTCGCCGGCATGGCGCGAGGTGACACCGCCGCCATCGCGGCGCTCTATGACCGCCACGCCCGCCAGATGCTCGGGTTGGCTGAGCGGATCGCCGGCGGGCGGCCCCAGGCAGAGGACCTGGTGCATGACGTTTTCGTCGAGGCCTGGCGCTGCGCGGCCGACTACGACCAAACGCGCGGGAGCGTCAAAGCCTGGCTGCTCCTCAGAACCCGCAGCCGAGCCATCGACTATCGCAAATCGGCCAATGTCGCGCGCACGGTGGTGGGCGCCGACACACTGCTCGCGACGCTCGCTGATCCCGTCGCAGAGGTCGACGTAACAGATCGTTCCCGCTTGCGCGCGCGGCTCGCGGCGCTCAGCGAGGAGCAGCGGGAGGTGCTCGTGCTCGGCTATTTCGAGGGCTTGAGTTCGAGCGAGATCGCCGAGCGGATTGCCGTGCCGATCGGAACGGTGAAGTCGCGCGTGGCGGCCGCATTGGCTTCGCTGCGGCGCTCGCTGCGAGAATGCGAGGTGAAGCCATGACCCGCGAACTAAAAGACACGCCGGAGTTCGTTCGCGAAGCCATGCCGGACGCGAGCGAGAGTGACGTCGTCAGCGCGACGGAAGGGGTCGTGAGCTTGTCGACCGCCTTGCCCGCCGCGACGGGTTCGCTCGCTGCCGGGCGCGCGCGGTTGCTCACGGCGCTCGTTGAGCCTGCTGAACGCTACGCGCCGCTCTATCGCAAGTTGGTTGAGTTGTTCGACCTGCCCGTCGCGGAGCTCAGGCGCATTTTCGAGCGCGCCGTCGCTCCGGCCGAGTGGCAGCCCGGCCCGCTGCCTTGGGTGAGCTTGCTCCACTTTGCTGGCGGGCCGCGCGTCGCGACGGCGGATACCGGGCTCGTGCGTCTGAAGGCGGGCTCTGTTTTCCCGCGTCACCGGCACCAAGGCACCGAGAGCGTGCTGGTCGTGGACGGCTGCTACGAGGACGAGACGGGACGCGTCTATCGCGCGGGCGATCTGCACCCAATGGAGCCCGGAAGCGAGCATCGACTGCACGTGTCGAAAGACGGCGATGTCTTGCTCGCCGTCGTATTGCACGCGGACATTACGTTGTTGGAGACTCCCTAGGCGACGTTTGCGTCTATCGCGAGGCGCGGGATTTGAATAAGGTGGAGGGTTGGTCCGTCGGTTCAAACGGCGTTCCTAGTTCCAATTCCCCATTCCCCCCGGAGCCGCCATGCGAAACCTTCCTACGATCCTGTTGGGTACTACGATCGCGCTGTCCTTGGTTCACACGCGTGCGGCAAGCGCCGACGAAGAGACCCCCGAGACCGCCGCGCCAGCGGCGACACCCGCGCCGGCTCCCCCTCCGCCAGCTCAAGCGGCGCCTGCAGTGGGTGAAGACGAGGAGCTGCGGCACGTGGCCATTACCGGCTACCCTCTCTCGTTGATCATCGGTCGCTACAGCGTCCAGGGCGAGTATTTGCCGGTCATGCACCACGCTATTACGCTGAATCCGTTCTACACGAGCGTAGACGGCGGCACCCTCAACGGGGCAAGTTTGGGCAAATTCAGCGGCTTCGGCAGCGAGCTCGGTTACCGCTTTTACACCGGCAAGAAAGGACCGAACGGCTTCTTCGTCGGTCCGTCGTTTCTGTTCGCCTCGTACAAGCAGTCAGGAGGCCTTGCAGGACTCTTCTGCACGACTCCCAGCTGCAGCACTTCTTTCACGAGCTACGGCTTCGCTCTCGACGTGGGAGGCCAGGCGGTGCTCGGTGGCTTCGTCGTCGGTGGTGGCGCCGGTTTTCAATCGACCAAGAACAGCAAGAACATCGCCACGGACGGCTTGAACTTCGCGAGCGCGATCATCGGCGGCGGTGGGTTTCGCCCGCGCGTCTTGCTCACCTTCGGCTACGCGTTCTAGCGTAACTCGCCGATGCAAGCGCGTGACCTCCTTGCGCGTCTTGCGGGCCTACCCCCGAGCGAGCGCGATGCCGCCTGCGAGGAGCTGCTCGGCATTCGCGAGCAGCCCTCGGTGGCGCCGCCGGGCGAGCACCTGATCGGCTACCACGCGAGCGGCGTCGCCTCGATCGTACGCCTGCTGCTCGAGGTGCCGGTCGCCGAGGACGACGTCGTGATCGACTTGGGTTCGGGCTTGGGCAAGGTCGTGTTGCTCGCTAAACTGCTGACGGGCGCGACGGCGCGCGGCGTAGAGCTACAAGAGGCGCTAGCAGCGCGGGCTCGTCTGGCCGCCATGAGTTGCGGGTTGGACGTGCGTTTCGTGTGCGCCGACGCGCGCCACGCGGCGCTCGACGACGGCACCGTGTTCTTCCTGTACTTGCCCTTCACCGGCCTCGTGCTGCTCGAAGTGCTTGCGCGCTTGCGCACCGTCGCCGCGCGCCGCACGATCGTGGTGTGCACGCTCGGCTTGGATCTCGCTCGCGAAGCGCCCTGGCTCGTGCGGCGCGACGGCGAGTCGTTCTGGCTCGATATCTACGATAGCGCCGAGGCGAACGTTGCGCCTCGGACGCCCCGCCCCAAAGCGACGTGGCTCGCCGCACATGCGGAAATTGTGGCCTTCGAACGCCCCGCCGAGCGCGCCTGAAAAATGACGCTGACGGAGCGTGTAAAAACACAGAAACGAGAGGCACGATACTCAATGAGTGAAAGCGTGCGTTTCGAAGGCCTGACCCTAACCGTCGACAGTGTCGAGCGGTCCATCGCGTTCTATAGCGGCCAGCTCGGCCTCAAGGTCGAGTGGAACGCCGCACCCGCATTCGCGATGATTCGCATCGGCGGCGAGCGTGGCGGCACCATCGGCTTGCTGTCGATGGTCGAGGCTCGCAAAGAAGGCATCGAGGCAATGAGCGCGCTGCAAAAGCGCGCCATCCACGTCGAGTTCAGCACCGACGACCTCGACGCGCTGTACGAGACCTTGAAGGCCAGGGGCGTCAGCTTTCACGCTCCTCCTCATGACGAACCCTGGGAACGCTCGATGACTGCGCTCGATCCCGACGGCTATGCTGTCGAGTTCGCGCAGGGTAGGCGAGGGCACAATTCGACTAGCTAGCCATCACGGACACGTCCCTGCCGACGCGATCGTCGTCCGCACGGTGAACTCCGAGGAGATCGAGTGCCGCTCGGCGAAGAAGAACGCGAGCGAATACTCGTTGCCAGGACTGATTGCCAAGTCCGAAGCGATCTCGTCGAGAGTCAGGTCTTTGCGTTCGCTCTGGTGAAGGCCCCCGAGATCGATCGCGAGTTTGCGATTGATGAACACCCACATGTCGTCGTCGCCGGCGAACGAAAAGGTTTCGCCACCCTGATACACGAACGAAGTGTGGACCTCGAACGTGAAGTGATAGTTGTGTGGGAACCCCTCGTCACCGAATAGCTGATCATCGATCGGAAAGAACGAGGTGTCGGCGTACACGAACTCGCCCGGCGTATCGGGTGAATCCACGAGCTGTAGCTGAATGTCTTCGCCCAGGTTGACGCCCGGAGTGTCTCGGTACCAAACGTCGAAGTTCTTCTGCCCGTCGGTGGTCACCGTGCCCATCGGATGATCGCCGTAGACAGGCTTGTCGTCTTGGTCGAGCTCATCCAGCAACATCCCGCGATCGTCGCCAGACGTGCCCGGAGGTAACGTGATCTCGAAATCCGGTTGCGTCTTGTGAAAGTCTCGGATGCGACCGGCGAGCTTCGGAGGCTTTGGTTGCGGCGCATCGCACGGTCCCCAGCTGCCCGCGGAGCAGGTCTCGTGGCCCGAACCGCAGGCGGAAGTGCAGTCGCGCTGGGCGACCGGCACGGTACAGTCCGTTTGCCAGGCGCCTTGCGCACAAATCTGCGTGCCGCTACCGCAATCGTTCGTGCACGTGCGCATGGCCGTCGGCACGTCGCAGCTGCCCCAGCTATTGTTCGAACACGTTTGGCTACCGCTGCCGCACGTGTCGCTGCAGCCACGGGTTGCGGGGGGCACGACGCACGACTGCCAGTAGCCGTGCGTGCACGTCTCGGTGCCAGTTCCGCATTGATCGCTGCACGGGCGCGTATCGCTCTCGCGCGGGCACGGCTCTGGCAAGTCGAGATTCGTGCGCGCGCCGCACGCCGGGACAGCCAAACCCAGTCCCGCAAAAAGCAAAAGCGAAGCCAAGTAACGCAGCCAAAGCACGGCGCGAGCCTAGCACGTGGATTTTCGACGGCTCGCCGCGTCTGCGCTTCATGCGCCGTGGTAAGCCATGCCTCGTGGCGGAGACAGCCGACCTCGATTGCTTGACCTGTGGCGCGTGTTGTCGTGGCCACGCGGGCGTCATCTTGATCACCGAGCAAGACCTCTTGCGCTTCCGCGACTCAGGTCGACCCGAGCTCGCCGAACAGCGCGCTCCGGGACACTTCAGTCAAGACGCGATCGCCACGCACGCGGACGGCAGCTGCGTCCACCTCGGCCAGCCCGACAAACCCAATCATTGCTCCATCTACGAAATCCGCCCCTCCATCTGCGGCGAATTCGCCGTCGGCTGCCCCCAATGCCTCGCCGCGCGCCGCTCAGCCGGCATCGACCCACCCCTCTGATTCACGCCTTTCCACCTTGTCGAAGCTGGACGCCCGGACTATGGTCCGCGGCCCTTACGTTAGGTCCCCATCGTCTAGCCCGGCCCAGGACACGGCCCTTTCAAGGCTGTAACAGGGGTTCGAATCCCCTTGGGGACGCCCAACGATCTGGCTGAAATCATGCTGGATCGTCGCTTCCGGCCCACCGCCTGGCCCACCCTCTGGCCCACTTCCTGGGCCAGGAATGAGGTGGGCGGGCAGGGGCGGGAACGGCTCGCCGACAGAGGCGCCCAGCTCCTCGGCCGTGCGGATGTAGCCCTGCGTCGTGCTGAACTCGCGGTGCCCGGCGCGTTGCTGCACGCGCAAGGGCTCCGTACCCGCGAGCGCTTCCCACGTGATGCCGGTCGAGCGCAGATCGTAGAAGGTCATGCGCTTGGTGGTCGGGCGCTCCTCGTGCAGATCGGCGCGGCGCACGTTCGCGCGCCACAAGTGATCGCGCAGCGTCGCGGCCAAGTCTTCAAGCGGTGGCATGCCCCCGGCGGCCTTACGGTTCACGTGCGGCTCGGCCGTCACGACGCGGCCCACGCCACTCTCGGGCCGTAGCGCGGCTAGTAGCGGGGCGAGGGAAGGGTGGATCGGCACCTTGCGCGTGATGCCCGTTTTCGTGGACTTCACCTTGCTCGTTTGCAGATCGAGCGCTTGGTGGACGTGCACGATGCCGCGCTCCGTGTCCACGTCGCTCCACTCGAGTGCGGCTAGCTCGCCCGGGCGCAAATAGAGGTACGTCGCGAGCGCGTAGATCCGGCGCCAGCGCAGCGGCACGTCCGCGCATGCGAGCAGCGCCGTAACCTCGCTCGGGTAAAGCCACTGCTTGGCCGTTGGCTCGCCGCGATCGGGCCCTTGCACGTCGCGCGCGGGGTTGTCTTCACGCACGCGCAGCGCCGCGACCTTGGAGCGCGCCGCGTCGTTGAAAAGCTTGGTCACCAGCCCCCACACCTTGCGCGCCGTGTTCCAGTGTAGCGCCTTGGCGCGCACCGTATCGTCTAGGCGCTCGACCACCGTGCGGAGATGCTCACTCGTGACCGCGCGAATTTGGAGCGCGCCGAGCGTCGGGTTGACGTGGTTAGTGATGCGGCCGCGGTCGCTCCCAATCTTCAAGCCGCGCCGCTCGCGATCGTCGAACCAGCGATCGGCGTAGTCCGCGAACGTCTCGGAGTCGCCGGGCGCGGTCGGTGCGGGTTCGGGCAAGCCGGCGCCCGTCTCGACCTCCACATACTTCGCGAGCGCGGCGAATTGCTCCGCGCTCGCGGCCGCGGCGTCCGTGAGCAAGCGTTGCGCGCGCTCGGGATCGCACTCGGCATCCGTGAGCGCCTTTGCCATGGCGCGCAGCGCGGTCTCGCGTGCTGCGTCCGGCACCTCGAAGCGCTCGCGTTTGCCACAGAAGCGAAGGCGGAGATCGATCATACTGCTACGGAACGCTTGAGCAACCTTGACAAGATGCGCTCATGAAAGCCATCGTTCCAGCTAGACGCGAAGCGATTCCGAATAGCCGAGTCAGTTTTGGAAGCTGACTCCTCGACCTCGTGATGAAAGACGCCCGGTTTTGGAAGCCGGGTATCCTGGCCTCATCGTTCAGTCGGGTGCTATTCGGAATCGCTTCGCGCACAACTGCTCCGTCAAGATCTGAAGTCGTTGAAGGCCTTCAATAGCTTCATGGTCGATTCGTAGTCGAGCTTGGCGCCCTCGTATCGAACCTCATACAGGCCCTGGAGGTTCGACGGGAGAGTCACGCCCTTTTCTACGAGCAGTATGAATTTGCGACCGTAGAGTGCTAACGCAGCGCCAATCTCGATCAGGACGTTCTGATTCAGCATCTTGTGCTCGCGCGCGTCCGCATCAAGCAGCTTCAGCTCCGCGCCTACATGAATGATCGCGGCGGAGCACGAGCGCATGTCGTCCATGACCTTGTCAGGCACTGGTTTAGAGACTGACTCTTGCTCGATCGCGATGACGGGGTTGAAGCCGCCAAAGGTCAGCAGTTCCTTGATCTGCCCCGCGATCTCCTTGTTCTTGCCGTGCGTGATGAAAACTCTCCTGTTCGCGCGAGCGGACGAGGCGATTTCGTCGAGCTTTGCGCCCCGCAACGCCAACGGTGGCTCGTGCTCGTCATCGCTGTTGCTGGTCCCGCCATCTTCGCCGCCACCGTCATCGGGGACGTCAGCCGCGCCGGGCGCCGCCACGGGTATCGCTCCCAGATCTACGTATGTTTGCCCCTTTAAATCTCGCAGCACGCCGACACTGCGAGCCCCTTCCAGCAGAAGAGCTAGCGTCGCCTTCGTCCGATCAGCCGGCACACCGATCTCTTCCAGCACGTTGCACGCGATAGCGTCCGCGGGGAGTTTGCTTTCGTTATAGCGCGTCAAGAACTCTCGAATAACCCGCGGGCGAAGGAACGCTTCCCGCTTCGCCGCTTCGGCGTCGCCCTCTTTGGTCGGGGCAACGATGCGCCGCCCCAGCGGTGTCAATGCGATAAGGTCGGAGTTATATCCTCCCTCAGTCAGGCCATACGCGATCGAAGCGCCGCAAAGCATTCGAAAGCCGCCGGAGCCGGGCGACAGCCCCATTGCTTCCGCAACGCGAAAGGGTTTGGTGGGATTCTTGCCATAGCTGTCGGCCAGCGCGGAAGAGACGCGTGAGGCGGCTTCAAGCGCATACGCGGGCACGTCGGTTTGGCTCAGGTACTGCTTTTTTTGAGCCTTGACCGGCTTGGAGGGTAACTTTTTTGCCATCTAGGCGGCAGACGATACACGACAAGAATCAAAAAGTCTACTGGAGCAGACACGCACAGGATCGCATGCGCATATCGCTTTAAAAAAGCCTCATTTGTCAAATCTTGGAAACACAATTTTCAGACTTATCCTGTCACCTGATGTCTGCTTGGGCGAGGAGGCACGAACGCCCCGCGAGCGCGAGGCCGGCGGGGCGTCCAGTGTGGCGCGCGAAGTGTTCCTACGGCTCGGGCGCGTCCTCCCGCGACGGCACGGCCGTGATCTCACGCGTGCTCGCGGCCCACGCCACGGCCACGGCGCGCGCACAGGACGCGCACACGAGCCCGCGTGGCTCGATCTCGACCACGCCCGAGAGCTTGCGCGGGCGCTCCGTGCATTCGCTCGCGTCGCGCAGGCAAAGCGAGCAGCGTCGATTTGCGGTGTAGCGCTGGCTCACGACGCACCGTCGTTCGCTCGCGCGAGCTGCGCCGCAATGTCGGCCAGGCCCGTGTCAGCGATCGCCAGGTCATGATCGGCCTTGGCGTGTAGCTCGCGTGCGATCCGAATGAGGGAGCGCGCGGCGTCGATCTGCTCAGGCAGCGTGGGCGCCGTGAACGGCTCGCCGAGCGGCCCAGGCGGGCGTTTGCGCGCACTCACGTCGCCACCTCGGGCGCTACGGCAAGCGCGGTAGCTGCGGCGGCCGCGAGCTGCAAAGCCACGATTGCGACGCGCTGCGCGTTGCAGGCCACGCCGACCGCGACCATGCGATCGGCGCCGGTGCCGCGTGTCAGCGTTCGGGTTTCGATGCCGATTTGCTCAATCTTCGACGCCAGCTCGGCGACTTCGGCTCGCGCGCGGGCAAGCGATTCAGATACACTCTGAGTAGGTGCCATAGGAATTTACCTTCCGGTGGTGCTCAGGGCGCTCGGGCGGCTGTAACCGCTCGGGTGCCCGTCTACTTGCGCGGGCGATATGCCAACGCGTTACGCTCTACGCGTCCCCCGCGGGCGATCTTCCCTCGCGGGGCGCAAGCCCCGCAAAGCGGCCGCCCCGTGCGCGCCACGGGCCACGGACACGGCCGAGCGCGGTCGTAGGCCACACGCCGACCGCATGAGGCGCAAACCCAGGCAGTGCGGGTATCTGCTGAGTGCGCCCCCCGCGTTCGCGCCAGACTACGCGGGGTGCCAGTGCCGGCTGGAGCGGAGTGCATGCTCCGTGGCGCGCGGCACATTCGTCTAGGCGACGGCGGCGACGGCCGCGGCCATATCGCGGAACGTGCGCTTGCCCGCGAGTGTGTGTAGCACGACACCCTTGTGGGTGATTTGCACGACTGAGCCCGGCGTGCGCTCGCGCCACGCACGTAATGCCTCGAGCGCTGCCGGCGCAATGTGGACGCCCGGCGCCTGTGCCCGCGCCGGTCGCGCTCGGCGTCGAACCGGCATCGGCGACTGGGCACGGCTTCGCTTGCAGTTTTTTCGCGACGGCTTGCGATGGCGAGCCCAGTCAGGCATCGGCACGCCGAGCTGCGCCGCGAGCTCGCGCGCGCGCATCCGGATATTCGAGCGCCCCTGCGCTGCGTCGCAGGCCTCGTGCTGCGCGTGCAGTCCGTCGAGCGCGGTCATGTCGGCCACCGCGCCGCCTGCTCGCGCTCATGCTCGGCGCGTTCGCGATCCCACCGCGCCATAAGCTTGCGCCGCCCGCTTTCGGCCAGCGTCTCGTCGCGCGGAGCGAGCTCGACCGGCTCGAACGGGAGACCATGGGCGCGCGCGAAGTATTCCCAGCGCAGCGCAAACATTTTCTCGGCCAGCGGCGACGCGATGAAATCCGATTCGGCGACCACTTCCCAAACGATAGTTGAAGGCTCGGTAGTCTTGCCGGCGCGGCATGCACGCTCATAGGCGGGACACGAGTAGCCGGGGCCCGAGTAGCCGTCCAGGCCGGGCGCGAGCCTGGCCAAATGTGGCGTCTCGGGATCGCGGTCATGCCCACTAAGGCCAGCCTGCAGCTCAAGCCCGCGCGTTCGCGGACGGGCTGCGCGCGCCGCGGCGACGAATGCCTCGCGCTCTTTTGCCAGCGCACGCCCAGCAAGCTCGTTCTCGGCCCGGGCGAGGACTAGGGTCTGCGCGTCCGTCGCGGCTTCGATCGCGCGCTCGGCACACACGCAGCGATCGATCGCGGCAAGGAAGCTTGCGCGCGCGGCTTCTAGCGCTGCGAGGGGCATTGCCGCGAGCATGGCCGCGCACGCTTCGCGCTCGCGCTCGAGCAAGGGCCTAGCCCACGCAGAGCGATGATCGTCGCGCTTGCCTAGCATTCGAATCGCGGCATCCACGCGAGCGGCGTAGCGCTCGACTCCGCTCGTGTCGGGCGTGAACTTCGCGAGCTCGCGGGGGTGTAGGTACCCGTCTTCAATGTTGACTTGATGCATGTGTTTCTCCGTTGGTTGTGTCGTTACGCGCGGCGAACCGCGTTGCGCTTTGCTTCGGCAAATTGGTCGGGCGTCATGCCGCGCGCGCGGGCCTGCGCCGTGGCCCGCTGTAGGCTCAGCGTGGCCCGATCGGCCGTGGGCGCGGGCACGGCCGAGCCGACGCGACGCACGGCCAGGGCCATGCGACGGCGGTACTCACCGGCGCTGATACCGAGCTTGGCGATCCCGGCGCGCTCGCTAGCGCTGAGACTCGCCGCGGCCAGCGGATCGGCCTTGCCACCGTTGGCGAGCGGGTCGGCCGCGGGGTCCGACGCAGTGTCCGCGAGCAGCGCGTCGATCGCCGTGCGGATCGCGTCGGCGTTGGCGTCGGCGGGCAGGCCGAGTAGGTCGACCAAGGATGTAAGGAGCTTCGCCGGATCGTCGCGCTGACTCGAGAGGATGCCCGCGAGGCACACGCGGACTAGCTGCCCAGGCGCGATGCCGAGCCGTGCGGCCGTCGCACGGACGCGGCGGAGCATCGGATTCGGTAAACGCGCGGCTATCACGCCGCTACGACTCGCAGCGAGCGGCGCCGCGCCCTCGGTGGCTGGCTGGGCGACGAGGGCCACGTTCACGAGCGCGGTCGGCCGCATCGCATCGTCGAACGTGAACGCCGGGGAAATGTACCGCTGTGTGCGAGCGCCAAGCCTTGCCGCGGCGTCGCTCGTCCAAGTCACCCCGACCGCCCAGAGCTCGCCGTTGCGAAGCGCGAGCCGGAAGTAGCCGCGCGCGTCGGGGTCGTAGTTCGGCGACTTCGGATCGAGGCTCAGGTGCTCGAGGTCGATCGCCAGGTCGACGCCGCGCTGAGCCGCGTCGGCCATGACCGAGCGCGCGGCCTGCGCGTCGAAAAGGAACGTCCCTTTCGCCGTCGCGTTGGCGCCCGCGGCAAAGATGCGGAACTCGGCGGGCGGCTGCGCGGGGAGCGCGCTCGAAAGAGTGACTGCGGTGCGATGCATGTTAACAAGGCTAGCGGCAGTAGCACGATTGTCAATAATCGTGCTACGCTGAGCACGCGCATACGGCGCGGCTGAGCCGGGGCCCGAGCGAATCGCAAGCTCGGGCCCGGGTTCGCTCGGCGCGCGTAGTTGCGGCAATACCTGCCTTAGGTATCGCGAGGGCGCGGGAATCAGGCCGGATCCGGCCGCTGCTAGTTGCCGCAGGTGTCCGCGTCGCTACGGAATCAGCCTACGCACGGCCTGGCCCGATCGTGAGCGTACCATCCTCGATCATGCGGTCGTACTCGGTCACGCGCTCGCGTGCGCCGGACTCCGCGATCGCCGCCGCTTCGGCTCGAGCGAGTAGCGCCCGCAAGGCCTCGCCCTCGATCGGCTTGTACCGGTCTGCTTCGGGTCGGGGCGTCAGATCGGCAATCTCACGGGCGATCTGTCCGGCGATCTTCACTAGCGCCGAGTAGCTCAGCACAGCCTGACGTTCGTGACCGATGCGAGGCTCCCACTCTTGCATCGCCGCTGCGATTCGCCGTTGCGCTGCGCGTAAGGTCACCAGATGCTCGGGTGTGCCGACGTCGTCGGAGTCGAGCACGGCCTTCGCCTCCGCCGCGATCCTGGCCGTCTCCGGGTCGAGGCCCGAGAGCTCGGCGCCGGGCAAAGGCTCGGCCGGCATGCCACGCCCCGGAAGGTAGCGCCGCAGCGTTCGCTCAGAAACGGCGAACCCCCCCGCGGCCAAATGCCGGCGGAGTGTCGCTAGCGCTAGCGGCCCATCTTTGAGCAGGTAGTCGATCGCGTCAGCGAGGTCGGGCGTAATGGCCGTTGGGCGGGGCATGCCGTGAATTGTGACCGATGGCAGACGCGTCGGCAAAACCCGGCGAAACGAAACGCTGCACGAATCGCGCAGGACACAACACGCGCGGACGTTTTGGCCGCCACATTTTACTGCGCGGCCATAACCCCGCATTGACGCGCCCGTTTCCCGCGAAGGGTCGGCGGTAATACCCGGTCGACACCGCGCGTGGCCACGCCGCGGCCTGTGCCAGCGCGGTGCGCACGCGCGTCCACGCACGCACGTCCGGGCTACGCAGCGCCGCCCCGAGCCGAGCGCGCACTACGCCCAGCGCGTCGGCGCACTGAGGCGACACCAGGCCGGCGCCCGTGGCAGCGCTGCACCGCGCGCACGCCTGCCGAGCAGCGCGCGCCTCACGCAAGGTGCGGGCCTACGCACGCCAAGCCACGCACGGCGCGGCGACTCAGGGCCCGTGCCACCAAAGGCCGGGTGCCAGCTTACGCGGTGCGCGCGCTTGGCTAGGCTCAGGCTCTGCTACCAGTGCCGCCAACGATCACGCCCCTATTACACTACGTATATAGGGCGCGACGAGTCGACTGGAGACGCACTTTAGATGGTGTTTTTGGCTGTGAAAGTGCGTCTATGCGAGGCACGAAAAGTGACGTTTTTTCACCGTTGGGATAGACGCACTATTCCCGCATGTTTTCCGCGGTAGAAGCGCGTCTACCATCCTAGTGCGTCTATCCTACAGGGGGGCCGGAGACGCACTAGCCGGGCAGCGTGATGAGCTTGTTAACGGTGACGAGATCGCCGGCCTTGAGGCGCGCTGCGATGACCTTGCGCACGCTCGCCGCCCCGCCCGTGATGTGGTCCTCAAGCCACCGCTTGGACCGAGGGCCCTCGCCTAGGGCGGCTTGCACGTCGGCCCAGATGCGCGCCTCGACCGTGCCGACGCCCGCGGCCGGCTGGGCCTCGCCGGGCGAAAGCACACGCTGGCGTTCGCGGTCCGCGGTGAGCGCTAGCGTTTCGCCCTCGCCACCGTAGCGGGACTTGAGAATCGAGACGGTCAAAGCAGCACCCGCCAGCGCTAGGCCGAGCAGTAGCGTCGCGCCGTTCTCGATTCCGCCGCCGCCATATGACGCCTCAAGCGGCGAGCGCTTCTGCCGACCGCCGCTGGCGCGTACCTGGGCGCTGGTCATCCAGCACGTCAGGCCGCTTTTCTCGACCAGCTCGAGCACCTTGCCGATTTGCTCTAGCTTCCCGCTGTCCGCGCCGGCTCGTGTGCGGACCTTTTGAAGCGGATCTAGAAAGAGTATGTCGAACCCGCCGATCGTGAGCACGTCCTCGAGAACGATCGCGCGGCCGTCGATCAGGTAGAGGCTTGGTGCGAGCTCGCCATCTCCGGTTGCGGCGGCGGCGGCGGCCTCACGGCTCATTCCCTCGCGCTGCAGCCAACGAGCGTGGATCGATTCCGGCGGCTCGTCACCAGTGGCGATCCAGCCGACGCTTATCCCCGCCGCCGCATACGATGCGGCGATCTCGAGTGCGAACGTAGTCTTGGCGTTTGCGGTTGGCGCCTGCACCACGACGCGAGCCCCGCGAAGCGGTACGCCTCCGATTGCGAGCGCTCGGTCGAGTGCCGTGATCCCCGTCGGCAGGATCGCGTTTGCCGTCGGTGCCGCTTTTGCAATGATGTCACTCAATGTGCGGGCTGGCGGCGCGGAGGGTGGGATCGGGACGCGTTCGTAGCCGTCCGGAGAGAACGTCTCCAGCACGCGCCAGCGCTGACGGTCGCCACTGTATTGGGTCTCGGCCCAGGCACGGGTATCGCGGATGTGTTCGCGTCGAGCTGTCCAGCGGACAACTACGACTTTGAAGCCACTCGAAAGGAAAACGATTATCGAC
>DASXKQ010000029.1:0-20527 GCA_036496745.1 Polyangiaceae bacterium | reverse complement strand
TCTGAAGCGTTTTCGAGCCCTCGCCACCCGCTTCGAAAAGACCGCGCGAAACTATCTCGCGCTCCTTCAACTCGCCTGTTCCGTCCTCTGGCTGCGCGATCTGCTCGGGGGCGCGTGACGAAACTTGGGACAGCCCCTAGTCATCGGTTCGCACGTGCTCCGGCACACCTTCTGCTCACACCTCGCCATGCGAGGCGCCGCGCCGAAGGCGATACAGGAGCTCGTGGGACACTCGACGCTCAGCATGACCCTTTCGGCACATGCATCTCGCGCCGAGCGCGCTGCGCGAAGCGATCGGTCCGCTCGACTTTGGGCAGCCGGTGGGCAGTGCTGAAGCGGCTGTTGTTTGAAGTAACGGAAAGGTCAGAAGAAAGTCAGCGGAGAGGGAGGGATTCGAACCCTCGGTGGGCTTTTGACCCACGCCCGCTTAGCAAGCGGGTACCTTCGGCCTCTCGGTCACCTCTCCGGAAAGGGATGCGAAGCCTGGGAAGGGCGCCAAGCTAGCCGCAAAGGCCCCGCCGTCAAGGGTGAACGATGGCGGTTGTGTGCTTGCGCGCAACAGGCACGCCTATTCTCGCTGTTTCCGGCGGCTTACGCTGATCGGGTGGGCCTGCTCGATACAGGGCGCTACCCTCGCAGGGTGCTGCTCGGGCGACCCGATCTTCCTCGTCCTTCGCAGAGCGCGTGTGACAAAGCGCGCTCGCTGCTCGAACGCGCGCTCGGTCCGTCGAAAGTGCTGACCAGCGCGGACGCCTGCGAGGCGTACGCGCGTGACGAGTCGGAGGCGACTGGCGTCCTGCCCGACGCGGTGGTGCTCGCCGAGTCGGCCGACGACATCTTGAAAGCGCTGGCCGTCGCACGCGAGGCGCAAGTGCCGATCACGCCGCGCTCGGGCGGGACCGGCAAGACGGGCGGCTCGGTGCCGGTCGCGGGCGGCATCGTGCTGTCGACGCTCGGCATGAAGAGCATCAAGGAGATCGACGCGCGCGAAGGCATTGCCGTGGTCGAGCCCGGCGTGATCCTCGCGGATCTCCAGGCCGCCGTGGAAGCCGAGAGCTGGTTTTATCCACCCGATCCGAACTCGCAGGACAGCTGCGCGCTCGGCGGCAACGTGGCGGAGAACGCAGGCGGGCCGCGAGCATTCAAATACGGCGTGACGCGCGACTACGTGCTCGGAGTGGAAGCGTTCTTGATTGGTGGACAACGCATTCAAGCGGGGCGCCGCACGATGAAGGGTGTCACTGGCTACGACGTGACCGGTTTGCTCGTAGGCAGCGAGGGAACACTGGCCGTGTTCGGGGACATCACGCTGCAGTTGATCCCGAAGCCGGAGCGCGTGATGACGCTCTTGACGCTGTTTTCGACCGTGCACCAAGCGGGCGCCGCGGTGCGCGAAATCGTCGCGCGTGGGCTCTTGCCACGCTGCATCGAGCTCTTGGACGCGACGACGCTGGAGGCGATGCGGCAAGCCGGAAATGCCATCGATCAACGCGCCGGAGCGATGCTGATCATGGAGGTGGACGGCGACGAGGCGAGCTGCGACGCGCAAGCCGAGCGCGTGTCGGACGCATGCGCGGCCGCCAAGGTACTCGATGTGCTCGTGGCCCAAGACGCGACGCAGCGCGAGAAGCTGTGGGCGGCGCGGCGTCAGATGAGCCATGCGGTGCGCCGGCTCAGCAAGCGCAAGCTGAGTGAGGACGTGGTGGTGCCGCGCCAGCAAATCGGCGAACTGCTCGACCGCGTCGCGCGCACGAGCGAGCAGACGGGCGTGCGCTCACTGACCTATGGGCACGCCGGCGACGGCAACCTGCACGTCAATTTCCTATGGAATGAGGAACACGAGATCCCTGCGGTCGAGCGCGCCATCGAGCAGTTATTTCGCGATGTGATCGCCTTGCGCGGCACGCTCAGCGGTGAGCATGGGATCGGCGTGCTGAAAGCGCCGTACTTGCCGCTCGAGCAAGCGCCGGACCTGATCGCTCTGCAGCGCGATCTCAAGCGCGTGTTCGATCCCGAGCACCTGCTGAATCCCGGCAAGATTTTCCCGGCCGGCTCTCATCGCGCGTGCTGACAAATTGTCAGCGCGCGCCGCGCCGTCGACGTCGTGACGCCAGTTTGACGTAACAATTCGAGGTGGCGCCCCGCGCTGTCCGCGCCAAGTCCTCGACTTTACGTGGGTGCGTCGGGAGCACCCAATGGCACGGGGCTTGCTGGTGTCGAACGGTCCGTCATGCGTCACTCCCCGTCATCAAGAGGCTTTACCCCGCTGGCAGCGGTCGCCGTCGCCGCCGTGCTCGGCGTCGTCGGTTCGGCGCTCTGGCTGTTCGAACACGAGAGCAGCGCGAGCTCGCGCGCCGACTCGACTCGTGAGAGTGCGCAGCTCATCCTGCACGCTGCACAAAACTACAAGAGTGAAGGCGGCGAGGGCTGTCCCACGATCAGCAAACTACTCGAAGTGCAGCAGCTCGCTACGAGCGCGCGCAGCGACGACGCCTGGGGCAACCGCTTCCGCATTCAGTGTGGGGATGACGAAATCGCGGTGAGCTCGCCCGGCGCGGACGGCCAGTTCGGTAGCGCCGACGACGTGCGCGTTCCGCGCTAAATTCCGGCGGTTTGCTCGGCGCACGCGCCGTGTAACGATGGCGTGGCCATGCGCGCGCGTCGCAAACCATTGCTCTTGGAGCCGGGCGCGCCGTACGAATTTCCTGATCCGGAGCCGTACGACGACGAAGGGCTACTGGCGGTGGGCGGCGATCTCAGTCCCGAACGCTTGCTGCGCGCCTACGAGCAAGGAATTTTTCCCTGGTACGACGAGGGGCTCCCGCCGCTGTGGTGGAGCCCGAATCCTCGCGCGATCCTCGCGCCAGAGCAGCTGCATGTTTCGCGCAGCTTGCGGCGCGCGCTGCGCTCGGGGCGCTTTCGCTGGACGGCCAACCGCGCGTTCAGCGAAGTGATCCGCGAGTGCGGTCGCGAACGCGACACCGGAACGTGGATCTTGCCGGAGATGGTGCAAGCGTACGAAGCGCTCCACCGCCTAGGACACGCGCACAGCTTCGAGGTCTGGTCTGGCGAGCGGCTGGTGGGCGGCCTGTACGGCGTGCAGCGTGGCTCGCTATTCGCGGCGGAGAGTATGTTTCATCGCGAAACCGACGCCTCGAAGGTGGCGCTGGTCAAGGCCGCGGCGTGGCTCTTTGCTCACGGAATCGTGTTATTCGACGTGCAGTTTCTGACCGCGCATCTCGCTTCGCTCGGCGCGACGGAGATCTCGCGCAGCGAGTACTTGAGCCGCGCACGCCTCGCGGCAGCGAGCGCATGCTGCCTACTGTTCGCCGAGTTTGCCGGCGTCCGCGAAGGCTAGCGTGCGAGAAGCAGCGCAAAGCTAGCCAAAAGCAGCAGGAAATTCAGCGAAACACGGCGGACCCTTGCGTTTGTCGCGCCGCCGGAAGAACCTTGGCCGGACAAGGGCATAAACTATGAAATCGTCTGTAAGTGGGCAAACTTCGAATCGTAGCCGGCGCGCGCTCGGTGGCATGAACTGGCTCGGTCTGCCGATCGCCCTCGGCCTACTCGCGATCACGAGCGTCGCGCGCGCGGATGACGTCCCGATCAGCGACTCGGCGCGCCAGCATTTCACCGCAGGCGTGAACCTGATGCAGGATCCCGACGGTGCTCGCTACGACGAGGCGTACCGCGAGTTCAAGGCCGCCTACGCGGATTCCCCGTCCTGGAAGATCACGGGCAACCTCGGTATCGCCGCCATGAAGCTCGAGCGAGACGGCGAGGCGATCGACGCGTTCAACAAATATCTGACGGAGGGCGGCTCCGAGATCGATCCCGCGGAAAAAGCGCAGTTCACGCGCGACATGCAGACGCTGCAAGCGGGCGTCGCCAAGGTGACGCTCGAATCCGATCCGCCCGGCGCGATGTTCGTAGACGAGCGTTACCCGTCGGCGGGCTCACCCGTGGTGAATCGTTATGGTCCCTTCACGGACAAGGCGGAAGTTGGCGTCCGCGGCGGTCATCATCGCATCACGGCGAACCTGAGCGGATTCAAGCCGAGCGTGTGGGAGTTCGATACGCCAGCGACGGCTCCGCACCCCTTCAAGCTCGAAAAGGAAGAAATTCCTGCGGGCGGTGTCGCCGGTGGCGGCGTTGGCCAGCCGCAAGCGTACGCGCGGCCCGTGCCCACGGGCGTCTTCATCGGCATTGCAGCCACCGCGGCGTTCGCGATCGGCGGCGCGGTGGTCGGCGTGATGGCGACGCAGAAGCACAGTGACTACGACAGCCTAAACGGTCACCAACTCACCCCCGCGGATCACAGCAAGGCCGATTCGCTCAAGAAGGACGGCACGACGCTCAACTTGGTCGCGGACGGCCTGTTCGGCGGCGCTGTGATCGCAGCGGGTGTGACCACCGTGCTCTATTTCACGAGGCCTACGAAAGAGGTCGCGGCGCCGCGCCTGCAGCTCTTGCCTGCTGTCGCCTCGAACGGCGGCGGCATGCTGCTCTCCGGGCACTTCGAATAGCCGGAACTCCGCTGGGCTTCTTAGCGATTGATTCGGGGACGAGCGGGTGCGCGTGTACCGTCTCGTACGGGGTTTGCTTGTAAAAAATCTAATGATTTAATGGGGTTAGGTAAAGTCGCGAATTCCGACTGAATTAGTGCTAGAAAAGCGCCGCTCATGCAAGCCGTCGACGCTTCTCCCGAGCGCGCGCTCGATCTGAAGCTCAGCCATCTGCGCCAGCTCGAGGCTGAGAGCATCCACATCATCCGCGAGGTTGCCGCCGAGTTCGACAACCCGGTGATGATGTACTCGATCGGCAAGGACTCGTCGGTGATGGTGCAGCTCGCTCGCAAGGCGTTTCACCCCGGCAAGTTGCCGTTCCCGCTCCTGCACATCGACACGACCTGGAAGTTTCGCGAAATGATCGAGTTTCGCGACAAGTTTTGCAAGGAGCACGGTTTCAATCTGATCGTGCACACGAATCAGCAGGGGCTCGAAGAGAACATCAATCCCTTCGACCACGGCAGCTCCAAGTACACGACGATCATGAAGACGCACGCGCTCTTGCAGGCGCTGCACAACGGCGGGTACGACGCGGCGTTCGGCGGAGCGCGTCGCGATGAAGAACGCTCGCGCGCCAAGGAGCGCATTTACTCGTTCCGCGATCGCTACGGGCAGTGGGATCCCAAGAACCAACGGCCCGAGCTGTGGAACCTGTACAACGGCAAGATCACCAAGGGCGAGAGCATTCGTGCGTTTCCGCTCTCGAATTGGACCGAGCTCGACATCTGGCTCTACATCTACCTCGAGAACATCCCGATCGTGCCGCTCTACTTCGCCAAGGAGCGGCCGGTGGTCGAGCGCAGCGGCACGTTGCTCATGGTCGACGACGAGCGCTTTCCGCTAAAGCCGGGAGAAAAGCCGCGCATGGAGATGGTGCGCTTCCGCACGCTCGGCTGTTACCCGCTTACCGGTGCCTTGCCGTCGACGGCGACCACGCTGCCGGACATCATCCGCGAGATGCTGCTCACCAAGTACTCCGAGCGTCAGGGTCGCCTGATCGATTTCGACGAAGAAGGGTCCATGGAGACCAAGAAGCGGGAAGGGTATTTCTAGGTGAGGGTGGGGATCAGGCCCGGAGTACCAGATCACGGAGCGGAACTGACACCAAGACCTAACGAGAGCCGGCGGACCCGGCGCATGCTTGCCTTCAGGTCGCGTATGTCGCCGAGCGTTTCAGGTCGGAACGCACAACAAACCAACCCATGAACGAACAAGAACTCATCTCCAAGGACATCCTTGGCTACCTCGAGCAGCACCAGCAGAAGGAGCTCTTGCGCTTCGTCTCGGTGGGCTCGGTGGACGACGGCAAGTCCACGTTGATCGGCCGCCTACTGCACGACACGCACGGCATCTACGAGGATCAGCTGTCGGCGGTGAAGCGCGCGTCGCATCGCGCGGGCGTCGAGATCGATTTTTCGTTGTTCACGGACGGGCTCAAGGCCGAGCGCGAACAGGGCATCACGATCGACGTCGCGTACCGTTATTTCTCGACCACCAAGCGCAAATTCATCATCGCGGATACGCCCGGCCACGTGCAGTACACGCGCAACATGGCGACCGGCGCGTCCACGGCCAACGTCGCGATCATCTTGATCGACGCGCGGCTCGGCGTGCTGCAGCAATCACGGCGCCACGCGTACATTGCGTCTCTGCTCGGTATTCCGCACTTGTTCGTGTGCGTGAACAAGATGGATCTCGAGGGCTACAGCCGCTCGAAGTTCGAGCAGATCCGGACCGAGTTTCAGCACTTCGTAGCTGGGCTCGGCTTCAAGGGCGTGCGCTTCACGCCGATCAGCGCGCTGCTCGGTGACAACGTCGTGCACCGTAGCGAGTCGATGCCCTGGTACGACGGCGGTACTTTGCTGGAGCACCTGGAAAACGTGCCGATCGCCAGCGACTGGAACCACGAGGATTTCCGATTCCCGGTGCAGTACGTACTCCGGCCCGACTTGAACTACCGCGGCTTTGCCGGGGCGCTCGCGTCCGGCGTCGTCAAGAAGGGCGATGCCGTGATGGTGCTGCCGTCCCAGCGCACGAGCAAGATCGTGGCGATCGACTCCTTCGACGGCGAGAAGGAGCGCGCTTTCGCGCCGATGAGCGTCACGTTGCGGCTGGCCGATGAGATCGACATCAGCCGCGGCGACATGTTGGTGCATCCGCACAACCTGCCGCATGCCGCGCAGCGCTTCGAAACCATGTTGGTCTGGCTCAGTGAGCGTCCGCTCGATCGACAGAAGAGCTACCTACTCAAGCACACCACGCAGGTCGTGCGGGCGGAGATAGCGGACGTCTCCTACGTGATGGACCTCGAGACCCTCAAGCAGACGCCCGCGGCGCGCTTCGAGCTGAATGACATCGGGCGTGCCACGGTCACCTGCCATCGGCCCGTGTATTTCGACGCGTACCAGAAGAATCGCGGCACGGGTGCTTTCATCCTGATCGACTCGCTGACCAACAACACGGTGGCGGCGGGCATGATCCTGGAGAGCGAGCTCTCGAGCGACGAGGACGACGAGCGCGGACCGAGCTCGCTCGAACGACCGCGCACTCAGGTGAGCCCAGACGAACGCAGCGAGCGGCTCGGGCAAAAGGGCGCGACGGTGTGGCTCACCGGCTTGCCCGCGTCGGGCAAGAGCGCGATCGCGTTTGCGCTCGAGCGGCGCTTGTTCGACCTGAAGCGTTTGGCGATGGTGATCGATCCGGACGACGGCTTGTCGCGCGGCGTACAGCCCGACGGCTCGAGCCCCGCGCAGACGCCCGAGCTCGCGCGCCGTTGCACGGACGCCGGACTGCTCGCGATCTTTGCGTATGCTTCGCCACTGCGCGCTGATCGCGACACGATTCGCGACAGCGTCGGCGCTGACCGCTTCGTCGAGATCCACGTGACGACTTCGCTCGAGCTGCGGAAAAAGCGCGACAAACGCGGCGTGTACGGGCCCGGTCCCCTGCGCGTGAGCGAGGAAGCGCCCAAGCAACCCGACGCGATTGTCCTGCTCGACGGCAGTGATCCGGAAGAAGTCGCGCAGCAGATCGTAGCGGTGCTCGTGAAGCGCGGGCTCTTGCCGTCGCTTTACGCACTGTGACGCATGCGCACAGGAGTGACGGCTTTGTCACGGCGGTTCTGGCCGCACGCAACTGCATGCGTTTTCGGAATAGGCTTATTTGCCACCTCTGACGCTGACATTCTCGAGTTCGCTGCGACTGGTCTGACCAGATAAGACACTGAGTCACATTCGACGGCGCGTGGGTTGCATCTGAGGGGGTAGGTACCCATGGATCGAATGGACCTGTGTAGATCCGTAACACCCCGTCATGCGAGTCATGCAGACTCCGCAGTTTTCCAAAGTCTTTCCGCAGTGGCACCTGCTTGTAACAACCGACCGGTAATTAGGAAGCCCAGAGTCGTTCATCCATCGACGACCAAAGGAAAGGTCATGAAGATCGCCGTTATTTCGGATCTTCATCTGGGCACCGGAGGCGCGGCCGACGGGTTTGGCCACGATGACGGGGAATTTCTGAAATTCCTCAAATTTCTCGAGGGCAACTTCGAGAAGCTGGTGCTGCTGGGTGACATTTGGGAAACCCTGACCGGCGCGCTGCCGGGCGATCCCGCCGCGCAGCTGCGCCGCGCGCGTGAATCACATCCAGAAATTGCGCGTCGCTTCGCGAGCTCGCAGTACTTGTACGTTCATGGCAACCACGATCTCGTGGCCGGAGCGGTTGAAGGCGCGCCGGATGAATTGATCCTGAACACCGGCCAGAGCCGGATCTTGTTCACGCACGGTCACCAAAACGACGAGCTGATTCAACGCCGGCGCTGGCTGTCGGAGCTCGGCGTGTGGCTCGGCGGCTGGATCCGGCGACTCGGCATGGCTGCGCTCTATCGCCTCGCCAGCGAAATCGACGAGAAGCGCGGAGGCCTGTCACTCGACGGTGCCGAGTGTTCGTTTCAACGCTGGGCTATGAACGTTGCGGCCGAACGCGAGTTCGATATCGTGGTCACCGGTCACACGCATTTGGCTGCTCGTGAGGCGCACGGTAACCGCTTGTTTTTGAATAGCGGCTCGTGCAGTGAAGGCAACTTCAGTTTCTTGAGCATGGACACGGCAGTTGCTTCGTACGCCGTGCACTCCTCGTATTGAGCCAGTTTTAGGCGGTTTTCTGGACAGGCTCGGGGCTGAAGCGCGGCGCTCGCTCGCGCAGGTCCCACGCGAGCAAGCTGTAGCCGGCGCTTGCCCACGCGAGCTCTTTCGAGCGCTTGAGGATGGAGAAAGCCGCGCTGGCGTTCAGCGCATCCGGAACGCCGAGCGCGGAGAGGCACGCGGCGTAGCCGAGCTCCTGGACACCGAGCCCAGCGGGGACCACGAACACGACGTTTCGCACGAATGATAGCGAGCCTTCGATGGCGAGTATTGCGGCGAAGTCGAGCTTCACGGCGAGCAAGCGCAAGATCAGAAAGGTCTCCACGGCTTCGCACAGCCAAGCGCTGAAGACCGCGAAGCCGGGGCGCAGAGTGGAGACGGCGAACGGCGTCGAAAAGTAGGCTTCGACGAGTGAATCACTGCGCGTGAATTGCTGTCGCTTGCGCGCCAGGGACGCGCGCAAACGAGCACTGGGGATGGCGCTGAGCGCTGCGTACGCTCGCGCGGCAAGTTGCCCTTTGGCAGAAGCTCCGGCCAGTCCGAAGGCCAGCCCAGCGAGCACGGCGGCAGCCAGCCAGGGCAGCCCCAGCAACCAGGAATTCCCCAAGAAATGCTCGGAAATCCGGCGTAGCGCGCTCGCGCCGAGCCAACCGCACAGCACTACGTACGGGACCTGCGACGCGACCTGCAGGTACTTGCGGGCGACTACCGATGCCACGCCGCGACTCGTGGGTACCTCGGCGTGCCGGCCGAGCAAGGCCGGCTTGAGCGATTCCGACCAGAGCGCCCCGAGGGGTAGGGTTTGCGAGAGCGCTTCCGTTGCGATGCGTACGCGGAGCAGTGGACGCAAACCGACGCGCTGGCCCCACACGGCGAAGACCTGTCGCCAACCGACACACTCGAGTAAGCTCGCGATGCCTTGCGGTGCGGCAATCAGCAACAGCCCACCCACGCCGATGCTTCCGAGCAGGGACAGCACATGGTCGAGGCGTACGCTGCGAAAAAGACGCGCTACGAGCAGCAAAGCGAGCGTCACGCCAGCTACACGCAGTGCGAAGATGCCGCGACGTCCAGATTTCGCCACGGGAGAAAAGAGTATCGACCGAGTATTACGACTCGGTAGCAGGCTCCAAACTTGCTCGCGTCGACTGTGTGCCAACTTGCGCGAACTGATGTGCAAGATGCATTCCGCCGGCCGCGATGAGACTCGACTGGGGCGCTCTTCTCGACCCATGCGCAAGTCGAGGCGAGGGGATTCGCGAAAAGCGACTTCAGCGCTTGGTTTTGGTGGTCTTTTCGATCAGTTCGCGCACGAGGCGTCGACCCTCTTCGTCGAGCTCGCTCTCATCCGCCGCCTTGTCGAGCACACGTAGATGCTCCTGTACCTGCTCGCGCCGTCGCCGAACTCGCGCTTGGGCGTCTACGCGCGTGCGCATTTGGCGGATCAGGATCGGCACGAGGCGCCAGGCGTTGGCGCCGTCGAGCGGGCGAAAGGGCAGAAGGTTGAGGAAGATGACGAAGACATTGACGGTCGCAAACACGTAGTAGAATTGGTAGGCGGGGCCGAACAGGGGCAGGCCGAAGACATGTGTCGCTGCTACGGTAGCGGCGAGCAAACACGCTTGTGCGAGCACGCCGCCCCAGGCGATCACGGCGCTCTGTTTGGACGTGCCGGGCGGTGAGTAGGCGCAGTGGCCGCCCATCCCGTGCAGGGCGATTTCGATCACGTGTAAGCGGTATGCTTTGACCAGGATCGCGTGTCCGAGTTCGTGCACGAGGATCAAGAGCAGAAAGGCCAGCCACAAGGCGGGCTCGACGTGAAACCCGCTGAAGAGCAACGCACCGATCAGCACGGACCAGTGCAATCGGATCGGTGCCGAGCGAAAGCTGCCAATCGTCCACCAGCCGCTGTACATGGGTCCTCCGCCAAGTATGGCTCATCCGCCAGCTGGTGTAGACTCGCCCGCCAGAGCCCGTGAAGCAGATCCTGATCGTATTTCTCGGCAGCGGCGCGGGAGGCGTGGCACGTTACCTGATGGGGCTCGGCGCGGTACGGGTTTTGGGGACGGCCTTTCCGTACGGCACGCTGCTGGTCAATTTGGCGGGTTCGTTTCTGATTACGTTCATCATTCGTCTGTCGCTGAGCGCGCCCTCGCTCACGCCTGAGGTGCGCCTGTTCTTGACGACCGGCGTGATGGGCGGCCTCACCACGTACTCGACGTTCAACCACGAAACGCTGACCCTCGTTCAGGGCCCGAGCCCCACGACGGCCTTGCTCAATATCGCGCTGACCGTCGCGGGCTGCTTGCTGTTCGGTTTGCTTGGCCTCGGCGCTGCGCGCGCGCTGCAAGGCTAGAGCAAGCTGCGTTTAGGTCGTCTCGTTCAAAAAGCAGCGGCTCGAGCGTCCGCCGAGCTCAAAGAGTGGCGGCGCTTCGCGCGGACAGCGGTCGAATACTTTGGGGCAGCGCGTGTGAAAGCGGCAGCCCGAGGGCGGATGCGCCGGCGAGGGCACGTCCCCGAGCACGCCGGCGCGGATCGAGCGGTGCGCGGGGTCGATCGACGGCACCGCCGCGAGTAGACCCTGCGTATACGGATGCTGAGGATCCGAGAAGAGCGCCTCCGTTGCCGCGTGCTCCACGATTTGCCCGAGGTACATCACGCTCACGGACTCGGCCAGATAACGCACGACGGACAAATCGTGGGTGATGAACAAGTAGCTCAGGCCGAGCTCACTCTGCAGATCGCCGAGCAAATTCAGGATCTGCGCTTGAATGGATACGTCCAGCGCCGACACTGCTTCGTCGCAAATCAGTAGTTTGGGTTCGACCGCGAGCGCTCGGGCGATCCCGATGCGCTGCCGCTGACCGCCCGAGAATTCGTGCGGAAAGCGCCACAAGTGTTCGGGGTCGAGCTTTACACGACGGAGCACCGCCGCGACGCGCTCCGTGCGCTCGCTGTCGTTTGCGCCGATGCCAAACGACTCCATGCCCTCGGCCACGATGTCGCGCACGCGCATGCGCGGATCGAGTGACGTCATCGGATCCTGGAAGACCATTTGGATGTTGCGGCGCGCCGCGCGCAAGCGCGGCGGATCGAGCTCGAGCAAGTTTTGCCCCTGAAAACGCACGACGCCTTCGGTCGGCTCGAGCAAGCGCAGGATCGCACGCCCGACGGTGGTCTTGCCGCAGCCCGATTCACCCACCAAGGCCAGCGTTTTACCGGCGGAGATTGTCAGGGCGACCCCGTCGACCGCTCGCACGTAGCCGATGGTCTTGCGCAAAATGCCGCGCTTGATCGGAAACCACACGCGCAGGTCCTCGACTTCCAGCAAAGGGACGGAGCTTTCTCGCTCGCTCGTCACGACGGTGAGCCTTTCAGATCGCGAGCGACCGCGTGACAGTAGACGCTGTGCGTTGGACTGAGCACCGTCTCGCTGGGCGTGATGTCGGGACAGGGCTCGAAGGCACGCGGGCAGCGCGTGCAGAAATGGCACCCCTTGGGCCAATCGCTCGGCCGCGGAACGACGCCGGGGATTTCGTTCAAGCGCTCGCCGCGTTTGACGAGGGCCGGCATCGCGCGCAGCAGACCTTGCGTATACGGATGGCTTGGCGCGCCGAGCACTTCTTCGCGCGTGCCTTGCTCGGCGATCGCGCCGGCGTACATCACGGCGATCCGGTCCGCGAGTTCGTTGACGACGCCGAGGTCGTGGGTGATGAGCAGGATCGCGGAGCCGAAATCCCGCTGCAGTTCACGGAGCAGCTCCAAGATCTGCGCTTGAATCGTGACGTCGAGGGCGGTGGTCGGCTCGTCGGCGATCAAGAGCTTGGGTTGCGCGGAGAGCGCCATCGCGATCATGACGCGTTGTTTGAGCCCGCCGGAGAGCTGGTGAGGATAGGCGTCCAGGCGCTCTTGGGGATCGGGAATGCCGACCTTCTTGAACAGTTCGAGCGTGCGCGCGCGCGCCGCCGCGCGGCTGACGGGTTCGTGCAATTGAATCGCTTCGACGACCTGGTCGCCGACGCGCAGCACCGGGTTGAGACAGGTCATCGGCTCCTGAAAAATCATGGAGATCGAGTGGCCTCGTACCGCGCGCATCTCGGGCACGCTCAACGTCAACAAATCGCGGCCGCCGAACACGACTTTGCCGCGGTCGACGTGACCGGGTTTGGGCACGAGCCGCATCACCGAGAACGCGCTGACCGACTTGCCCGAGCCCGATTCGCCGACCAGCGCGAGCACCTCGCCCGCGCGGATCTCAAAGGATACGCCGTCGACGACCGGCACACGGCCGCGCTCGCTCGGAAAGCTCGTCGTGAGTTCGCGGACCTCGAGCAGGGCCACTAGAGGTTTTCCTTGCTGGTGCGCGGGTCGAGCACGTCGCGCACGGCGTCGCCGACCATGTTGATCGCCAGAAGCAGGCCGAACAGGCCGCCGCCTGCGCCCGCGATGTTCCACCACACGATCGGGTCACGCGCGAGCTCGTCCTTGGCCTGCGCGATCATCTGGCCCCAGCTCCCGTCCACACCGATGTTGATCCAGGACAAGACGGCCTCGGAGAGCACCTGGCTCGAGAACGTGAGCACGAAGGTGATCACGATCAGGTGGATCAGGTTCGGCAGAATGTGGCGCAGGATGATGCGTACTTCCGGTACGCCGAGCGCGCGTGCCGCGTGCACGTAGTCGAGTTCGCGGAGCTTCATCGCCTCGCCCCGCGCGATGCGGCAGAAGCCGACCCAGCCCGTGACACCGAGCGCCAGACAGACCGACAGTGTGCTCTTGCCAAGCGCCATGATCAGCGCGATCAAGAGCAGGATGCCGGGTACCGACGCGAGTACGCTCATCAAGAAGAAGATCGCGTCGTCCAACCATTTGCCGAAATAGCCGGCGAGCACGCCAAAAAACAACGCGAGCGGGATGGAGATCAGGCTCGTGAGTCCACCGATCAGGAGCGCGATGCGCGCGCCCTTCAGCGTGACGAAGAGCACGTCCCGCCCGAGCACGTCCGTGCCGAGCAGGTGCTTGCCGGGGTGCGCCAGTGGCCGCTGTCCGTAGAACTCGGCGCGCGCGAGCGGGGCCGAATAACTTCGCTCCCGGGAGGTTCCGAAGGCGCGGTCGAGCAAGCTGCGCGGTTGATGGCTGGCGACCGCGTCGCCGCCTGTGTCGCCGCCGCCGATCCACGCGACGGAGTCGATCAACCCGAGCGAGACGTACAGCGCGCACACCGCGAGCGCGAGCGGACGACGCCGGGCGATTTGCGTGAAGGCATCGCGCCAGAGGCGGTTTCGGCGCACGAAGCGCGCTACCCAAAGGGCTCCGAGCAAGAGCAAGCCGACGACGGCGTTGGCGGTGATGTGGGAAGAAAGCAGCGCGGCCACGGGAGCTATTCCAGTCGGATCCGCGGATCGGCGAGGGTGTAGGTGATGTCCGTCAAGATTTGCCCGCCGACCAGCAAGAGCGAGCCGATGAAGACGATCGCGCGCAGCGTGGCAAAATCGTTGCCGGTGATGGCGTCCACCGTGAGTGAGCCGAGGCCCGGGATGCCGAACGCGTTCTCGAGCAGCAAGCTGCCCATGAACAGCGTGGGAACGCTGATCACGATTCCGGTCAGGATTGGAATCAGCGCGTTGCGCAGTACGTGGCGCGCCATGACGCGGATCTCCCCGGCGCCCTTGGCTCGCGCTGTTCGCACGTAGTCGCGGTGGATCTCCTCCACGAACAATGTGCGATAAAAACGCGTGTCACTGCCGAGGTACGCGGCGATACCCACGATCACGGGCAGCATCAAGAACCTCGGGCGCACGAGCCACGAAGAGTCGAAGCCCGAAATGGGGAACCAGCGCAGTAGCTTGCCGATCAAAAATTGCCCGCCGATGATGTACAGCAGCACCGAGACGCTCATGCCGAGCACGCCCAGCACGAGTCCGGCACGGTCGATGTAAGTTTCACGGAAGAAGGCCAAAAATAGCGCGATGATCAAACCCAGCCCGATCCCGCAGGTGAACTCGGGTAGCGTGAGCGAGAGGCTCGGTCCCGCGCCGTCCTTGATGCGATTGATGATCGGCGTGTCGTCGGCGTCGCTGCGGCCGAAGTCGAACGTGAGCATCTTGCGGAAATGATCGACGAGCAGGTTGTCGGTCAGGTGCCCCGCGCCCGGCCAGAGCGGGCGATCGTAGCCGTGGTTCTTTTTCCACTGCGCGATCACGCTCGGCATCGCTTTCTCGCCGATCGCCCGGCGCGCGATGTCGTCCGGTTTGGTTACGCCGAAGAAGAGCGCGAACAGCAACATCAGCACGCCGAACACGACCAACACACCGTAGGCAGCGCGCCGCACCAGATAGGCGAGCATGACTACTGCCGCTCCTTGAAAAACGTGAGCACGCCCGGGGCGATCACCAGAGCCGCCAACGCGAGCAGCGCGTAGGCCGGCCACACCAACGGTCGATTCCAGGCGAGCCGCTTCTCACGCCGCAGGGTTGGATCGATGTCTTGATACTTGAGCGTCGGTACCGACAGTCCCGCGGTCTTGACGTCCTTGATCCAGGCGTGAAAGAGCGCGTAGTTTTCAGGATGGTAGAGCTCGATCCAGGGCCGCTCCTGCTCCAGGACACCGATCATTCGCTGGATGATGGCGAACCGCTCATTGTCATTTTCGCGCGTCCTCATCATCGAAAATAGGCGATCGAACTCGGGATTCGAGAAATTGGCGGTGTTTGGACCGTGGTTTTTGGAGGCGGCCATGTCGGACGACAAGAGGAACATGAAGTTCTCGGCGTCCGGATAGTCGCCGTACCAACCCCACAAAAAGATTTGGTACGCGCCGTCGCGCACCTTCTCTTGGAACTTGTTGTAGGTGGTGCCCGCGAGCTCCACGTCGATGCCGAGCTGGCGCCAGGCGTTGATGAAGAATTGTAGTCGAGGTCGCCCTTCCGCCGACGTATCGTAGGTGTCGAATGTCAGGTGCAGCGGCTGGCCCGTCGTGGGGTCGATGCCCCTCGGGTAGCCGGCTTCGACGAGCAACGCTTGGCCGCGGGCGATGTCGACCACGCGATATGGGTTCTTGTACGCGGGGTCGTAGCCGAAGATCCCAGGCGGTAGCGGTGACTGAGCCGGTACACCGCGGCCGTTCATGAACAAGCGCGAGTACTCTTTCATGTCCACCGCGAGGCTCATCGCTTGACGGAGCTTGCGCGAGCGAGCGCCGGCCTTGCTGCCGACGACGCGGTCGTCCATGTTGAAGCCGAGGTAGAACACGCCGGCCAGCACCGACTTGTCGAGCCGCAAGCCGAGCGCCGCCATCTCGGGCGAGAGTCGATCTTCCCGCACGACTTTGTCGAAGCTCTCGCGAATGATGCCGGAGCTGTCGTAGTAGCCCTGCAGAAACTTGGTAAATGCCGGAATGCTCTCTTTTTCTCGGCGAAACTCGACGCGTTCGATGCGCGGCAGCGGCTGGCCCACGGACTCCGATGTGAGCCGGCCGGCGCTCTGATCTTCGGCCTCACCGTCGCTCGGGTAGGTAGCTCCCGGTGCGTGCCAGTCCGGGTGACGTATGCCGTACCAGTTCGGGTTCTTGGCAAGCACCATCCGGCTCTGCTTGCGATACTCGGCGAGCAGGTACGGCCCGGACGCAACCGGGTGATCCGCTAGCGGCGGGTGGTCGCCTTTGCCATTGTAGTATTCGACCGCTTCCCACGGGACCGGCGTGGTGAACGGCATCGTGAACCAATACAGAATCTGCGGGTACGGGGTCTGCAGCGTGATGCGCAGGTGCGTGGGATCGACGACGCGGATGCCCGCGATGTCACCCCCTCGCGTGTAGCGCTCGCGCGCCGGCAGCTTCGCGAAGGCCGGGTCGCTCTTGGCGAGCTTGGCCAGTCGCTCCGAAAACTCCGCGAAGCCGGCCAGGTTCGAGAAGGGCTCCGTTACCGGGGAATTCACGCGCGGATCCGCGATCCGGTAGAGCTCGAAGGCGACGTCGCTCGCCTCGATCACCCGCGTCTTGCGGCCTGGCGCACCGAGCTCGAAGCACGGATCGTCCTGGAACAGCGCGCCCGGTCGGAGCGCGAAGTCGTACACGACGCCGCCGTCTGACAGCGGCTGACCCTTCGGGATCTCGCTGGCGAGCCCCGGAATCAACTGATAAGGCCGCTTGAGGTAGTGATACTCGAGTAGGGTATCGTGCACTTGGCCCGTGATCTCGTGCGCGGTGGTGTCATAGGCGACGGCGGGGTCGAGTGACTTCGGCGCCTCGTTGAAAGAGGTGTAGAGGACCTTGCGTCCATCGTCCGTGTCCGGATACGGATTGTTGGTGCAAGCGGCGAGCGCGAGGAGCGCGAACAAGCACGAAGTCGGCCTGCCTGCCACGAATGAAGGCCACGTCACGGCGCAGAGTAGACCAGCTTTCCCCGATCCGGGAAATGCTAAGCTCGGGCTCGCCATGAGCCATCCGATCGTTCCCGAGCGCGCGCCTGGCGCGTTCCGCCCTGTCCCGCGCACCGGAGTGATCTACGTCACTGCCGAGGCCACGCGGGCCGGCTTCCGTTCGGAAGACTCGGATTGGTGCAACCTCGGTCAAGGCCAGCCGGAGACAGGACCGTTGCCGAATGCGCCGCCGCGCATCACGAACCTCCAAATCGATACCGACGCACAGGAGTACGCGCCGGTCGCGGGGCTGTGGGCCGTCCGTGAGGCGGTCGCCGGCATGTACAACGAACTCTTTCGCCGCGGCATGCCCTCCAAGTACAGCGCGGAGAACGTCGCGGTCTGCGGCGGCGGGCGTGTATCGATCATGCGCGCGTGTGCGGCGATCGGGCAGATCCACTTGGGTCATTTCTTGCCGGACTACACGGCGTACGAGGAGCTGCTCGACATTTTCCGCCGCTTCACGCCGATCCCGATCTTGCTCGATCCGGAGCACGGCTATGATTTTTCACTCGACTCGCTACGTCGCGAGATCTCCGGCCGCGGTCTCGGCGCCCTCTTGCTCTCGAATCCGTGCAACCCGACGGGTAAAACCATTTCGGGTCCCGAGCTCGAGTCGTGGGTAGCTACGGCACGCGAGCTCGACTGCACGCTTCTACTCGACGAATTCTACTCGCACTATCTGTGGAACGACGGGCCGCCGGTGATCAGCGCCGCAGAGTACGTGGAAGACGTAGAACGCGATCCGGTCGTGATCTTCGACGGACTCACCAAGAACTGGCGCTATCCAGGCTGGCGCGTCACGTGGACCGTCGGGCCGAGCAAGGTGATCGAATCGTTGGCGAGCGCGGGCTCGTTCCTGGACGGCGGTGGCTCGCGACCTATGCAGCAAGCCGCGCTGCAGGTGCTCACGGCCGAGCACGCGCGGCAGGAAGCCATCGCGATCCGCGCGGCCTTTCGCAAAAAGCGCGAGCGCATGATCGACGGCCTGCGCGCGCTCGGCGTTCGCTTCGAGCGCGAGCCGCAGGGCACGTTCTACTGCTGGGGCAACCTGTCGAACCTGCCGTCGGCGATCAACACCGGCGACGCGCTCTTCCGCGCGGCCCTCCGGCACAAAGTGATCACCGTACCCGGGCATTTCTTCGACGTGGACCCCGGTCAGCGCCGCGGTAGTCGCGCTTCGCGCTTCGTTCATCACGCGCGCTTCTCGTTCGGCCCGAACCTGGCTACGATCGATGAAGCGATCGCGCGGCTCGGCAAGGTCGTGGCTGAGGCTCGCAGCGCCTGACATGACCAAATCGCCGCTCTCCACCACGCTGCGTCAGCAGCTCGCGAAGACCTTCGATCACCCGAACTATCACCCGCCTCCTTTGTCGAGCGTCGCGCTCGAACTGCAGAGTTTCACCACGCGCGACGACGTGGACGTCGATCAGGTCGTGCGCTTGCTCGAGCGGGATCAGATGCTGGCGGGAGCCGTGATGCGCTTGGTGGGTTCGCCGCTGTACGCGGGTCGCGGTCCCGCGCGCTCGCTGCGGGACGCCGTGCTGCGCCTCGGCATTCGCACCGTGCGCGACGCCGTGTTCGAGGCCGCGCTCAAGAAGAGCGCAGTGGGCGCCCCGGAGCACAATGAGTTGATGACGCGCATCGCACGGCACGGTACGGCGACGGCGTATCTGACGCGCGTCGTGTGTCGACGCGCGCGGATTCAAGACGAACAAGCCTTTCTGTGCGGCCTCTTGCACGACGTCGGGTTTTTCGCGCTGCTCTTCGCCATCGCGCAGAAGAAGGTGCAGGATCTTCCGCCGCTGCCCGAGCTCTGGCCCGAGGTCGACGCTTTGCACGAACAAGCGTCGCGCGTGGTGACCAAGGCTTGGGGTCTGCCCGGCGATCTCTCGGTCGTAGTCGGCAACCACCATCACGAGCACACGGGCGCGTCCTCGCGCGTCGCGGCTGTGGTCAACGTGGCTGATTTTTTGAGCGCGCGCTTCGCCGCAAACGTACTCGGTCCTCCGGGCGCGGACGGCGTTCCGTTGCCCGCCTGCCCGATCACCGAAGTTTCAGTCGTCGACAGTTTGTCGGTGATCGGGCTCGATGACTCGGCGTTGGACCCGATTGTGGCGGATGCGACGCCTATCTTGGAGAGCGCGCTCGCCTGATCTGTTCGTCTGAGCGCGGGCGGCGTTCCAATGACAGTGCCGAGTGCATTCCACGCTGCTTCGAAGCCAGCGATTAGCGGCCAAGACCACCGCGCTTCGGCGGAAATCGTCGGCAGCGCCCTAGCTTTCGGCGCAGCGGAGTCAGGTTGTCATCATGAGATTTAGCCACGGCGTTTGGACGATGCACGAGGGAGTGGAGCCCATCTATGCGGTGCGCGTGCACGAGCACCGGGTGGAGGAGCGCGAGCTCGTGCTCACCTGTTTGAACCGCATGGAGCCGAAGGCGAACATCAACGCCTACGCGATCATCGTGCGCCTCTCGGCGCCGCTGCCCGGCGCGGTGCGCGTTCGCGTGCAACATCAGCTCGGTCGTCAGCTCGGCTTGCCGAACTTTGCGCTCGAGCACGCGGCGAGCCACAAGGCAGCGATTCAAGAAGGCGCTGAGACGCTCGTGTTCCGCTCGGGAGCGCTGGAAGTGCACGTGCAAAAGGCGCCGTTTTCACTGAAATTCATGCGCGATGGCCAGCTCGTCACCGAGAGCCGGCAGAACGCGCTCGGCGTGATGAACGTCAAAGGGGATCGCGACTACCTGATGCAACGCTTGTCGCTCGGGGTGGGCGAGTGCGTGTACGGTCTCGGCGAGCGCTTTTCCGCGCTCGTGCGCAACGGTCAATCGCTGCAAACCTGGAACGAAGACCCCGGCACCGAGACGGACCTCTCGTACAAGAGCATTCCGTTTTATCTGACCAATCGCGGGCTCGGAGTGCTCGTCAACCACCCCGGCCGCGTCGACTTCGAGCTCGCGACCGAGCGCGTCGCGGCCGTGCAATTCAGCGTGCGCGACCACGATCTCGACTACTACGTGTTCGCGGGCCAGACGCCCAAGGACGCTCTCGACATGTACAGCGCGCTGTCGGGCCGCCCCACGCTGCCCCCGCTCTGGACGTTCGGCCTCTGGCTGAGCACGTCGTTTTTGACCGACTACGACGAGAAAATCGTGGGCGGCATGATCGACGGCATGTTCGAGCGCGGCATTCCGCTCACCGTCTTTCACTTCGATTGCTTGTGGATGCGCGAGCACCACTGGTGCGACTTCACCTGGGACCCAGCAAAATTTCCGGACCCCAAGGCGATGCTCGCGCGCCTGAAAGCACGCGGGCTCAAGATCTGCGTTTGGATCAATCCGTACATCTCCGAGCTCTCGAGCCTATTCGCGGAAGGCCGTGACGCCGGTTATTTCTTG
>DASXKQ010000028.1:0-2572 GCA_036496745.1 Polyangiaceae bacterium | reverse complement strand
ATGCTCACGGATTCGAGCGCCTCGAACACCTGCTCGGTTTCGAGGCGCTCGGCTTCGGCGCCGCGCTCGGCGGCGCGTTCGATACGCTCGAGGCCGCTGGCGAGCGCGGGCATGTGCTCCTGGATCGCGCGCAGCATGGCGTCCGCGCGGAAGAAAAACATGCCGCTATTCCAGAAATAACGACCGCTCGCCAGGTACTCCTCGGCCTTGGCGCGATCGGGCTTTTCGACGAACCGCTGCACTTTGTGCACGCCGCGCGAGAGCGCCGACCCGGCCTCGATGTAGCCGTAGCCCGTTTCCGGACGATCGGGTTTGATGCCCAGGGTCACGATCGTGCCGTCCTCTGCGACGGCGAAGGCTTGCTCGACCGCGCCGCGAAACGCGGCCTCGTTCGCGATCAAGTGATCGCTCGGGAGCGCGGCGATCACGGCCTCCGGATCGCGGCGATGAATGAGCGAGCTTGCCCAACCGATGCAAGCCGCGGTGTTGCGCGCGACGGGCTCGGCCAAGAAGGCGTCCGGCGCGAACCAGGGCAGTGCCTGCTGCGTCACTTCCACCAGCGCGCGGCCGGTCGCCACCACCGCGCGCTCTGCGGGGCACAGCGCCTCGATTCGCCGCGCGGTTTGCGCGATCAGCGGCAGCCTACTACCGCCGAGGGCGAGCACTTGTTTGGGGCGCAGCGCGCGCGAAGCGGGCCAAAAGCGGGTGCCGCTGCCACCCGCGAGGATCATTGCAAAAGCGTGGCTCATGGCTTGTTTTCGAAGAATTGTCGCTACGGCTTTTTTAGCTCATTTTCAAGGGCGTCCAGGGCCTTTTGATAGTCACTCTCGAGCTGGGGCGTGCGCTTGTCCATTTCGGCGATCGCGCTCTTGGCCTGGGCGACCTCGTTGTCGAGGCTCGTGCGCGCGGCTTGCGCGGTGCTGATGCGGGCTTGCGCGGTGGTCTTGGCTGACTTCGACGCGCTGGCGTCGGCGAGTACGGCGTTGGCCTCCGCCTCGCTGCGGTCGAGCGTCTTCTTCACGTCGCCCGCGTCGTTCACGCGGCGCGCGAGGTCGCGGCGCGTCATCTTGCTCTGCACGTGCACCAGGTAGCTCGCGAGCGAGATCTCGTCCGCCTCGCGCTGCAGCTTCTCGAGGTTCGGTTTGCCGAGGGCATCCTCGTGGTCCTCGATGAAGCGGTGGGCTTCGTCGTGGCCGCGCAGGCGCTCCTCCGGGAGCTTGGTCATGCTGCGGTCGAGCGCACCGACGGTCGGGCCGTAGACCTCGACGTCGCATGGCTTCTGCTTGACGACGTATTGCGCCGCGCCGCCCACCTTTTGCGCGAGCACGTCTTTCTCGTCGGCGTAAAAGCGAGCAACGCTCTGATTTTCCGTCATTTGCTTGGAATATGTGGCGCTCTTGCCGGCAGCGTCCGCGCGCTGAACCATGCCGAGCACCGCGTCGTGCTTGGCGGTGCCGATCTCGGCTGGATACTTGGCAAAGCCGTCGAACAGCTGGCGCGCACTCTGCTCGTCGCTGGCATAGGCGGCGCGCGTGTTTTGGAGCTCGGCCGGGTAGCGCTCGGCATAGCTCGTCTCATTGGCGGACGACGCGAACTCCGGCTGCGGTTCGTTGCTGCACGCGACGAGCGTACCGAGCAACATCAGCGACGTGATCTTGGCTCTCGACATGGGCGGGACAGTCGCGCGTGATCGTTCGCAAGGTCAAGCGCTTGTCGCGGGGGCAAACGCAACACAGGGCCGAAAATGGTTAAAAGTATTGTCGTTTCACGAGCCGACGCGGGCGCTGTCGAGCAGGCCGTAAAATGCCTTGCGCGCCTCGGCGACGGTTTTATCCGGCCCGGTCAGCTTGAAAAAATAGGGGCCGCTCGGTGTCTCGACGATCGCGCCGAGCAATGAGTAGCCGCTCTTGGCCGCCGACGGACCGCCCGGCATACCCGACGCGAACGTGCCGCCCACGATCTCGACCGTGTGCTCGGCGAGGCCGTTGGCCTTGCGATCCGCGCGCTTCACGTCCGCCGGTTTCACGTCGCCGAATTGCTTGATCCAACGATTGACGTTGGCGTCGACCCCGCCGCCCTGGCCCGGCCCAAAATAGAAGACGGCCAGCTCACCGTCTTCACTGTCGCCCTTGGCGCGCGGGATCTCGTAGCTTGCTTTGCGCATCGGGTTCTTGGGCTCGACGCGATGAAAGCTCGCCGGATCCTTCCAGCTCAGCGCTTGCTCGGGAGCTTGCGACGCGGCCGGCGCGGGCAACGCGGCTTGCGGAGGAGTAGGCGCTGGTAAACTCGCTGGTTGCCCCTCACCGGCGGATGCGATCGGAGCGGGCGTGGGCTCGGGCTCAGGCTGCCGTTTGCACGCCACGGCGAGACTCATGACCAAGGGCACGACACACGAAAGAGCACAAATTCCGCGGCCAAAACGGGCATTCATGACGCGCCCCCTTCTAGCATGCGCGCGGGCATCATGATACGGAAAGCAGGATGCATTCTTGCGCCGGGCCCCTCGAATGGGCCGCATTTGCCGCGGCGGTGGTCGCGGTCATGGCGCTCGATCGGCTCGTGTTCGGCGCGG
>DASXKQ010000027.1:0-5619 GCA_036496745.1 Polyangiaceae bacterium | reverse complement strand
ACGCGCTTGCGCTGCTCGGCGCCGCCTATGCAGGCTCTGTTTTCCTCGGCGTCGAGCCACGCATCTTTTATAGCGGGCTCACCACCGGCCTGTTGGGGTTCGGAGACGTGGCGCATGGGCTGATCAAGAGCCTGGTTTTCGGCGTGGTGATCGCACTTTCGAGCTGTCATTTCGGCAGCTCCACGGCCGGCGGCGCCCCGGGCGTTGGCCGCTCCGTCAACGCCACGGTCGTCGCAAGCGCGGCCGGTATCTTCATCCTCGACTACCTCATCTCATTCGCAATCGGATGACCGCTCCTTCCGACGACCAGCTCTGGCTCCGGCCGCAGCAAGCTTCTCCCATCGGCCAACTCGGACGCGCCTTGCTCGATGGAGTCGCGGCCCTGCGCGACGTGTACCGCGTGCTGCTCCTCACTCTCTATTACACCGCACGCGGTGAACGGAGCACTCGCACCGTGCTCCGCCAAATGTACGAGATCGGCAATCGCTCGCTCGGGTTTCTGTGCGTGGTGATGGGCTTCATCGGCATGATTCTGGTCTATCAAGGCGGCCTACAAACACAGCGCGTCGTTCCAGACCTATCCATGCTCGGCGCTACCTTCCTACAACTCCTCGTGCGTGACTTGGCCGCCTCGATCTGCGCGTTGATGTTGGCGACCCGCGTGGGAGCCGGCATAGCCGCGGAGATCGGCTCGATGGTGGTCACCGAGCAAGTGGATGCGCTGCGCATGTGCGCCACAGATCCGATCGACTATTTGATCAAGCCGCGCTTCGTCGCAAGCCTCGCCACTTTTGGCGCGCTGGTCGTAATCGCTGCGCTCGTCGCATTCTTGGCCGGCATGTGGACGGCACAAGCCTTCTTCGGCATCAATCCACGAACCTTCGCGAATACGAGCATGGTTCACGTCGGTGATCTCGTGATCGGCCTGACGAAATGCGTCGCGTACGGCGCGGCGATTCCCGTGATCAGCGGCTACTGCGGGCTCACCGCTTTCGGTGGCTCGGAGGGTGTCGGGGCCGCAACCACCAACGCGGTCGTGAGCTCGTCGCTGGCGGTGATTGTGCTGAATTTCCTGATCAGCGGCACCGGCTATCTCGTCTTCGGCTGAGTGAGCACCGTGCCGACCGGCGCCTTCGAGCACCAAGTGTAGACACAATCCGCGAGCCGGATCTGCTGCCGCCGAGTCGCGGTCTCGACCGGATTGAGCAGCGCCGCCTCGGGCACGGCGAACGCCCCCGATTCGGGCGGCTTGATCGCCGACGGACAGCGATCGAACGGAGCCGCGGCAGGTTCCGACGTGCCTGACTCCGTCTCTCGCATGATGAACGTCTCGGGCATCGCGTAGCGATCCGCGCAAGCTTGTGGCTTGGCACCTGAGGCCGGCGCGATCGCAACCGCGGTACACACGCCGTAACAGCAAGCATGGCCCGGCGCGACGCGACGTCGCGTGTATTCCGTAAAGGGCGGATCGAAGCTCGCCTGGGTGCTGAGTGACTTGAATGCGGTCGGGCGGTGCGCGACGGTTCCAGGGCAATTTTCGTAGGGCGGCGGCGCCGGCGAAGTGGACGTCAACGGGAGCAGATCGTCACAAAAGTACTCGCGCACTTGATCGGGCGCGCACGCCGGGTTCAGCGGACTCTGCCCGTCTGCAGCACGACCTTGATCCTTGTGCGCGGCGCACGATTCCGCGCACGAGCCGAAGATCACGAGCCACAGCGCCGCGATTCCCCGTGCTACCCGACGACCATCAGCAAGAAGCATCGCCACGGCGCTACACTCCGCGCGTACCCGAAGTCAATCCGGAAACCCGCAACGCTATCCGAACCGGCCGAAATTGTGACACGCTCAGCGGGGCGGCACGCGCCGCCCGCCCGCTGAAGTGAATTCAGCGGGGCCCCACCCCACGCGCTACCGAACACGTCCGAGTTCTCTGCACTGTGCTCGTATTCCCAAACCGTTTTGCCGCTCTAGCATCGTCGTCATGATCTCGTTCCGTGGTGTTTCGAAGTCGTTCGGCGACAAACACGTGCTGAGCGATGTGAGCTTCGACGTCCGCCCGGGCGAGGTATTCTTCATCATTGGGGCCTCCGGAGTCGGCAAGAGCGTGCTGATCAAACAGCTGGTCGGCCTGTTGCGCCCCGACGGCGGCGAGATTTGGCTCGACAACGAAGAGGTGAGTCAGTTCGACGAAGCGCGCATGTACGCGGTTCGCAAGAAATGCGCGATGGTTTTCCAACACTCTACGCTCTTCGATTCGCTAACTTGCCTGGACAATGTCGCGCTACCGTTACGCAAACACCGCGCCTTGAACGCGCTAGACGCGCAAGGCGAAGCGCGACGCTTGCTCGAGCGCGTCAAGATGACTCCATTCGCCGAGCGCTTCCCGAACGAACTGGGCGACGGCATGAAGAAGCGCGTTGCGATCGCGCGCGCCCTCGGCATGGAGCCGCGCTACGTACTCTTCGACGAACCGACCACCAGCCTAGACCCGGTGAGCGCCCGTCGGGTCGATCGGCTGATCCGCGAGCTATCGGATAGCTTGGGCGTGACGAGCGTGGTCGTTTCTCACGATTTGACGTCGATTTTCACCATCGCGGACCGCATCGTCATGCTGTACAAGGGTAAAGTGAAGCTGCTCGGCACCCCGGCCGATTTCAAGAGCAGCGACGATCCAGTGATCCAGCAATTCATCAACGGTCGCGCTGCAGGGCCGATGGAAGCGTGAGGGCGTCGTGAGTCAGCGCTCGGTCGAAGTCAAAGTCGGCTTGCTGATCCTGGTGGCGCTCGGGCTGCTCGCGGGCTTCGTGGTGGTGATGGGTGGCTTGAGCTTGCAGCCAACATTTACGGTCTACGTGAGCTTTCAGAATCCTGGTGGTTTGCAGTCGGGCGCGCCGATCCGAATGTCGGGTGTCAAGGTGGGGCGCGTGAGCGAGCTCGAGTTCAGGGGCGGCATGGTCGATGCCAAGACGCACGAGCCGGAACCGCCGATTCGAGCGGTTGGGCGTATCGAGCGGCGCTACCAGAGTGCCATCCGCGAAAATTCGCGTTGGTTCGTGACCAGCCAGGGTGTGTTAGGAGAAATGTTTCTGGCCGTCGAACCCGGCTCGCAAGATCGACCTCTCTTGAGCGATGGCGCGACCGTGCAAGGGATCAGCCCGCCGCGCCTCGATCTCCTGCTGAGCGAGAGCTACGAGCTTTTGCATCAAGCGTATCTTGGCATCACCAACAACCGTCAAGAGATCAGCGAGACGTTCGACGGCCTGCACCGTACGCTGCATGCGAGCGGGCAATTTTTCGAACACAACGAGACCAAGCTCGACAAGATCGTCGACGACATGCAGAGTCTTTCGAGCGGCGCGGACTCGACGCTGAAAGCGGTGCGCGACCGCTACGTCGACGGCCCGCAAGTCACCCGCATTTTCAACGATGTCGAACGCTCAGCCTCCGTGGTGAGCCAAAATCTCGAACCGTTGATGACCGACGGCCGCGCCGTACTTTCGGACGGGAAAAAGCTCGGCCAAGCGCTCGCGAGCGATGCGCAAATCGAACGCTACAAAGCCATTACGCAGAACCTGAGCGACGCGAGCTCCCAGGCCAAAGCGATTGGTTCAGACGCGCAAGCGCTCGTGCAACGCGTGAAGTCCGGAAAGGGCACGGTCGGCGCGCTCGTCATGGACGAAGCGCTCTACGACGATCTGCAGGAAATGCTGCGGGACCTAAAGCACAACCCGTGGAAGTTTTTCTGGAAGCAATGAGCCAGCCTGACGACGAGCTATCGAGCCTAAGCCCCGGCCTGCCCGCCGCTGCCGCTCGTCGAGCTCCCGCCAGCCCCTGCGCCTGACGCGGAGGTGCCGGCGGAAGACCCGCTGCTCCCCGCATTGCCCGCAGAAGAACCACTCGCGCCGCCGGCAGCCGATCCGGCGGTGCCCGACCCGGCCGTTCCAGCGCCACCGGCGCCCGCCGCGGTACCGCCGGCCCCGCTCATGGCAGCACCGTCTGCGCCTGCAGCACCGCCCGTGGCCGCGGCCTCCATGGGCGCGCCGTCAACCTCGGACACGATGCCAGCCAAATTGGCGCTGCAAACGTGCTGTGATCCATCGGCCGAAGGCACACATGCCAACCCAGGCTTACAATCTTCCGAGCGAAAACAGCTGCCGTTTTCGTTCGCCTGGTCTTGCGGGCCGCCACAGGCCACTGCGATCACCAAGGACGCAGAAAGAAGCGCCAGCGATCGCGCGAGCCATTGTGCATTTCGCGCGCGCATTGCCACTCTCACGCTACCGGATCCACACCGCCGGTCAAGCCGCACCCAGCTCCACCAACACGTCGCCCTCTTCCACGGTTTGTCCTTCAGATACCGCGATGCGCAGAACTCGCCCGGCCTCGGGAGCTTCGACGGGCATCTCCATTTTCATCGATTCCAGAATCACGAGCGGTTGCTCGGCGGCAACCTCGTCACCTAGCTTCACCACGATCTTCCACACGGTTCCGGTGATATGCGCGCAAACGTCTACTGGCATACGCCAAGACTCTAGCCCGAGATCCGGCCTGTCCAGGGAGACCCTATGGCTGCCCGCAGCGGACCTTTACCCACATTTACTTACAGAGCTAGCTTGAGGCCCAAGCAAAGCCACGATCCATTGGTCAAAAGTTCATGGAGTTTGCTCGATTGACTGGGCGGAGAGGCGCCTTTGAACTAAGTTTCTCGCTCGCTTTCCGCCGCTCGCACGCTTGACGAAGCTCAGGAACGGTTGGTATGCGCCTGCACGAAGGACTCGCCCGCACGAGGGACATCTGAATATGGCCGAACAGAAGGAAAGCTCGGTTCTCTTTTCGCTCAAGGAGCTCATGAACCTTGAGGAAAACCGCATCAAGGAAGAAGAGGCCGACAAGCAAGCGCGAGCCCGCGCGGAGGCGGAGGCTCGCGCCAGCGCGGAGCGCTCCGCTCGTGAAGCAGAAGAGCGTCGCCTGCGTGAAGAGGAAGAAGCGCGGCGTACTGAAGAGCAACGACGCAAAGAGGAGGCTGCGCGTCTCGAAGCCATTCGCCACGGCGAGATCGAAAAGGCGCGCACCGAGGCTGAGCATCGCTCACGTATGGAAGCGCTGGCCGCACAGCAGGCGCACGAGCATCAGCTCGCCGCCCTGCACAGCGATTCGGGCAAAAAGAAGCTCAAGGTGGCCGTGATCATCGGCGGCCTGGTGTTGGTCGCCGGCATCATCGGCGGCAGCATGTGGGTGAGCAACGCGAACAAGGCGCAAGCCGCGCAGCAGGCGCTCGCCGCAGCACAGCAGCACGAAGCCGAACAGCAACTGCAAGCGCTCAAGGCGCAGATGGATGAAGCCGCCAAGCGCCAAGACGCACTGCAAGCCCAAGCCGACAACGCCAAGGACGAAGCGACCAAGGCTCGTCTCGAAGCCGAACTCGCCAAGGCCAAGAAGGATACGGCGGGCCTGCAGCAACAGATGCACGGTGGCGGTGGCAGCGCGAAACCGGCTGGCGGCGGAGCCAAGCCCTGCAACTGTCCGCCCGGTGATCCGTTGTGCTCGTGTCTGTGAGAAAGAGCCTAGAGCCGCGGGATCGGCTCGCCTTCGCTCTCGACTTTCCGACTCTAGACGACG
>DASXKQ010000026.1:0-5620 GCA_036496745.1 Polyangiaceae bacterium | reverse complement strand
ACTGGGCGACCGCGCCCCGTGGCACCCGAAGGGGTGGACCAGAGCCCGTTTCGCACACGGCCCGCCTCGATCGCAGGAGCTCGAAGCAAGCCCACGGAGCTCACTCCGAAAGTCGCGAAATTCTCGAGAAAATCTCAAATTTCAAGCAGTAGTGCTAAGCGTTCGCTATCGACGCTCGCGCTCACGTTTCGCGAGAACAAGCCGGTCAATGCGACGGCGAGCTTCGTGGGCAACGTCACGCGCACCTATTTGAACGCGTCCGCTCTCGCCATCGTGTACGACGACGGGACCGTTCGAGCCGCTGGAATGCTGCCCAGTGCGAAGTCGACTACCTTGCGAAATGCGGCGTCGTTTGGGGCGCTTCCGGCGCTCAGCAACGTCGCGCAACTGGTGGCAACGGAAACGGGTGCCGCCTGCGTGCTACTCAAGACCGGCGCGGTTCAGTGCCTGGGCACGAACACTTCCGGTGAGCTCGGCAATGGCACGACTACATCCACCACCACTTTGGCGGCTGTACCGAACATGACCGATGTCGTCGAGCTCACAGCAGGCTCTGGACACATCTGCGCGCTCAAGGCAGACCAGAGTATCTGGTGTTGGGGTGAAAACGATCGTGGCCAGACTGGCAGTGGCAGCACGGCGTCGGGCGTGACCGCGCCAGCCCACGTGACGGACGGCATCAGCGTCGTCGCTGGGGCGTTTCACACCTGCTCTTTGAGTCCCTATGGGCAGGTCTTCTGCTGGGGCGCGAACGACCGTTCTCAACTGAGCATCGGCGGTTTGCTCGACTCCGTCGTTCCGCAAGCCGTCCAAGGCCCAATGGGGTTGTTGGTCGGCATCACTCAGCTTGCGCTCGGTGACGCTCACACCTGTGCATTGCAAGCTAGTGGAGCGATCTGGTGCTGGGGCGATCCCGACGAAGGTCAGTTGGGCAACGGCACCATGGTAGGGGGAAAGAGCCCCGCCCTTGTTGCCAACATCGCTGACGCGACGCAGATCGCGACGAGCGCGGATGCGACCTGTGCGCTGTCGGATGGCTTCGTGTCCTGCTGGGGGGCGGATGGACAAGGTGAGCTCGGAGACGGACTTGCACCCGAGAACGCGGGTCACAATTGGTCACCAGCCGAGGTCCCTGACCTACCCGAGTCGACCTCGATTACGGCTGGCGGCAACAGCTTTTGCGCCATGACACGGGCATTGATCCTCGAATGTTGGGGAAACGGCGTCAGCGGTCAGTTTGGCGACGGCAAGAAGCAAGTCGAATTTGTCCCACAACCAATCGCCCTGTAGCCGAGCGCTTGGTCGCGGGCTTTCGCTCGAGCTGATCTCGTTGGTTTCGTGCTAACTGGAGCGGCTGGCCCCCACCTCGTGAATGCTATGTCGCGAAAGCGTACGCCACTTGGCTGGTCCGGCAGGCTAATCGCACTTGGGCTGTTGGCCGCGCCGTTGGGCTGCATCTTCCTGCTGACGTTGATCGATGACAACTGGTTACGAGTCGGTGTTGCGACCATCGTTTTCGGTGTCGTGATTCTATCGCTGTCGATCGTTGATCTGAGATTCCGCCGCCGGGTCAGCGACACGCCGACTTCGTCCGTGGCGCTGGCTCCAGGCGGCGCTCCCATCGAAGTCAAGGGGCGTATCGTCGCCGGAAAACGTGGCCTGCTAAAGGCACCGTTCAGCGGGCGCTCCTGTGTGTTGTTCAGCGCCAAAGTCGAAGAACGCCATTTCGATGGCCAATACAATCAGTGGTCGCGCTTGGCGAGCGTGAGGCGGTCGCGTGCATTCTTTCTGGACGACGGCTCTGGTGAGCGAGCTCGCATCCGCCCGAAGGGCGCCACCGTGCTCGTTGAAGCGCAGATCGCCGCTACTTCGCACGAGCACAGCGAGAAGCCGGAGCTCTTGGAATTCCTGCACCGGCGTGGCATCAAGATCAAGACGCTGCTCGGCGTCCCGAAGGAGCTCCGCTATACGGAAGAGCTCCTTGCCCCCGGCGACTTACTGTATGCGCTCGGCCCATCGAAGCGCAGGCCCCGCTCGCGGAAAGCGACGGGCGGCGAGCCGCCGAAGGCTGCGACGCGCCTCGTATTGGAGGCTGGTGGCGATGCCGATGCGGAACTCGTTCTCACGAACATGAGCGAGGAGACGCTAGCCAAGAGCTTGCTGATCCCGTCGATGCTCGGAGCCCTCCTGCTGGTGATCGGCGTCGCCGCCTTGGCCATTGGGCTCGCGCGATCTAGGCCCTAGCACTACTGGATGGAGGTCCCGTGTCGAATGGCGTGGGTCGCGTTGGCGGCGCGTCAACTAGTGCCCTGCTTGCGGCGGTGGCAGCGAAACGACCAGCGGGATCGGGGAAGCGTGCCCTTGCGACGGGTCACCAATGTCCTGGCCCCAACAGCGGACTTCGCTACTACCGATACGGGCGCAAGCGGATGCCCCACCCGCAGCGAGTGCCGTAGCGCCATCGATTCCCTGCACGATGGTGGGAGCCGTGATCGCGTCGCTCGCTCCGAGCGGCAGGTCCGGCCGTGTGAGACCCCAGCAGGACACCTCTCCGCTCCGCAGGCGCGCGCAAGAGTGCTCGTCTCCGACGGCGATTTCCACAGCGGGTTTGAGGAGGAGTCGCCAGGCCTGTCGCGTGGTGCTATCTGCGTACGAAGTCGGGTGTCAGGCATGAGGCAAGGCGTCAGAGCATTCGCCACGGCGCCCGAGTTCATCGTGCTCGGACTCTGGGCGAGCCTTTTCACGCGCGGATGCGTAACGGGCCGGGCCGTCGCGGCCGCGCCGAGCGGAGCTGTGACTGTGCCGACCAGTTCGGGCGCACCCTCCGCGCCGAGCATGCTGTCGGCTTCGATCAGCTCGAGCGCGCCCTCCGCGCCAGGCGGTTCGGGCGCGCTCTCTACGCCGAGCGGCGTCGCTATCCAGGCGGGTGCCGGCCTCCATTTTACGTGCGACGGACGCCTCGAACAAGTGCGCGCGGAGCTGCTCGCCGCAGGTTTCGCGCCAGCGCGCAATACCGCGCAGTGGCTTCAGGTCAGCGGCACGCTGGACGGTGGCGTGGTCTTGCGCGTGTACACCGTTTACACGCCGGACGGCGATGGCTACCGCGTGTACGAGGCGGAGATCCGCCCGTACCGTGGCAAAGCGTACGCATGGCACCTGCGCGAGCAGATCCTGCTCGACGAGATGTACCACGAGGAGCGCTTGCCGGAGCGCACGTGGACCAGCGCACGCAACGGCTTTAGCGCGAAGCTCCACACTCGCACGGACGAGCATCCACTCGTAGACCAATTCGAGGCCGCAGCGCGCCCCGCGCTCGACGACTGCCTCAACCACCACGGTGCCCAGAGCAAGCTCGAGCGCTGTGAGCTTTCCCGGAACGGTGAGCAGGTGTGCAAGACATTCTGAGCGGCCGCCAGAGCGGTAGGGCAATGGCAGCCCGGCGCGCGCGGAGCCCTCTCATTCATCCGCTCGCAATCGCCTCCTCAAACCGCACCCGCATCTCCGGAAACCCCACGTCACCTCGGTGACGCACGGCCCGGCTGCAAACCTAAGCGCAGACTCGAGCGCGTGAGCGCACGCTTTGCGCATCGAGATCGCAGGCCCCGCAGGCTTTGCGCGCACGCCCGCGAATGGAAGCCCCAATTTCGGATTCTTCGACGTGGAATGGCGATTGCAGTCAGCGCGACCAGAACTCATTCGGAAGGTCGTCTCAATGCAAGACATTGCGAGCAAGAAGCTACTCAACAGGCCGTTCATTCTCGGCGCGTTCGCCACGCTGACAGCCGTGGCGAGCTTCGGCTGCCAGAACAAGATCGAAAAAGAATTTCAGAAGAGCCAAGCAGGAGCGCTCGGCGCTTCGACTTCGATCAAGGAGCTGATGAAAGCTCGCAACCTGAGCGAGGCCGACGTCGAAGGCGCACTAAAAACGTTCGTGCCACCGGGCAAGCGCGACGAGTACATGATCTTCGCCTCGGGCGGCCAATCGGGCCAGATCTTGGTGATGGGCGTGCCGTCGATGCGCTTGCTCAAAGTGATCGGCGTGTTCACGCCCGAGCCGTGGCAGGGCTACGGCTTCGGTGGCAATAGCGACCAATTAATCGCTGCGGGTGCGCAAAACGGCCACCACCTCACGTGGGGCGACGTCCACCACCCGAACCTCTCCGAGACGAAGGGTGACTACGACGGCGAATTCCTATTCGCGAACGACAAGGCCAACGGCCGTGTCGCCGTGATCGATCTCTCTGATTTCGCGACCAAACAAATCGTCGCAAACCCGTTGGTCGGCAGCGACCACGGTGGTGCGTTCGTCGATCCGAACACGAACTACGTGATCGAGACCAGCCAATATCCGACTCCGTTCGGTCGCGAGTACGCGCCGCTCTCCGAGTACAAGGACAAGTACCGCGGCGTCGCGATGTTCTGGAAGTTCGACCGCTCGAAGGGTCGCATCGACCCGAGCCAGAGCTTCGCGCTTGAGCTGCCGCCCTACACGCAAGACCTGGCCGATGCCGGCAAGATCGGCAGCGACGGCTGGGCCTTCGTCAACTCGTTCAACACCGAAATGGCGACGGGCGGCACGCTGCAAGGCAAGCCGGCGATCGAGAGCGGCGCCTCGCAGAACGACATGGACTACATGCACATCATCAACTGGAAGAAAGCCGAGGAGCTCGTCAAGGCCGGCCGGGCCGTCACGATTAAGGGCGTGAAAGTGCTGCCGATGAGCGTGACCGGCCCCGAAGGTGTGCTCACGCTGGTCGGTGAGCCCAAGAGCCCGCACGGCTGCGACGTCACACCCGACGGCACGGCGATCGTGGTCGGCGGCAAGCTCGACACGCACGCGACGGTCTTCGAGTTCTCCAAGATCAAGGCGCTGATCGACGACAAGAAGTTCGAAGGCAAGGACGCCTACGGGCTGCCGATCCTGGCCTTCAAGGACGCGATCCGCGGCCAGGTGGAAATCGGGCTCGGCCCGCTGCACACCGTGTTCGACAACAAGGGCAACGCGTACACGTCCGTGTTCATCGAGAGCAAGGTCGCCAAGTGGTCGCTCAAGGACATGAAGCTGATCGAGAAGCTCCCGGTCCATTACAACATCGGTCACATCATGGCCGCCGAAGGCGACACGGTGAGCCCGGACGGCAAATACGTCGTGGCCATGAACAAGATGTCGATCGATCGCTTCACGCCGGTAGGTCCGCTCTACCCGCAAAATTTCCAGCTGATCGACATCACCGGCGACAAGATGCGCTTGCTCTCGGACACGCCGATCGGCATCGGCGAGCCGCACTACTCGCAGATGATCAAGATCGACAAGCTGAAGCCGCTCCCGACCTACCCTGCAGGGACCAATATCTACACGGGCGAACGCGATCCAAACGCGACCGAAGGCGGCAAGGAGCGCATCGTGCGAAGCGGCAAGACCGTGGACGTGTACATGACCGCGATTCGCAGCCACTTCACGCCCGATCAAATCGAGGTCGAGCAGGGCGACACGGTGAACATCCACATCACGAATCTCGAGACCTCGGAGGACACCACGCACGGCTTCACGGTGAACATGTTCAACGTGGACTTGAGCCTGGAGCCCGGCAAACACGAGAACGTGAGCTTCGTCGCCGAC
>DASXKQ010000025.1:0-5596 GCA_036496745.1 Polyangiaceae bacterium | reverse complement strand
GTTCACGTGGCGGGCGAGCGCGACGCCCGCCTGGGCGTAGCAGACGATCACCGACGGCCGCAGCGCGCGAATCTCGCGCACGACCTCGCGCAGCGCCGCGTCCGAACGATCCGTGCAATCCGCGAAGTGCTCTCGTCGAATCGCGCGATCGACCGACACCTTCAGCTTGGCCGCGAGCGGCGGTGGCTCGCTCGGAGGCGAACCCCAGAAGTGCAGGCTGCGATCGCCGAGCCCGTAGCCTGCCCAACCGTAGCCGCGTAGCTTGATCGCTTGCCGCCAATACTCCGACCCGCGGTCGTACGCGAAAGTCAGCGGACTCCCGGTCGTGCCGCTGGTCGACTTGGCGATCGACGGCAACGGCGGCACGAGCGACTGGCGAGCGGCCTGCTCTGTCACCGCCTGTTCGCGCGTCAAGAGCGGCAGCTTCCGCAGATCGTCGAGCGTTTTTAGGTCGTGCGGAGCGAGGCCTGCTTGCTCGAAGCGCGTGCGGTAGTGCGGTACGTTGCGCCAGGCGTGCGCGATGAGCTTCCGCAGCTCGCCCGCTTGCAGCGCGCAGAGTTCGTCGAGCGAGCACCATTGCGTTCGGTCGAGCCTTTTCAAGTGCGACAGTGTGGGCCGCCGGCGAATGGCGCTCTCCCAGCCTGGATAAAGCACGCTTTGGAAGACGGATCCGTATAGGTCTGTCATGAGGCCACCGGTGGCGGAGGGAGCACGTAGTCGCGATACGCGTTCGGGTTACCGGAGCGCCCGGCCATGCCCGCGCGAGCGATATTGAACATCTCTCGCGCGGTCACGTAGTGCAGCACGTAGCGCTCACCGTCGTTGTAGTGACGCGCGAGCAACTCGTGCAGCGCGCGGCCGGGCTTGCCGAGCAGCGAATCGGCCTGGGCCTCGGGCGCGCCGTGCGTGTGGAGCTTGACGAAGACCCACTCGGGCCGGCCTTCGATGTGAATGCCCTGCGAGATCCAAGTCGCCACGCGGCTCGGGCTGGCCGGATCGCGCGCGGTGAGCGCGGCGCCGTCGATGCGGATGCCGAAACCGCGCGAACGCCGCGCGAGCGCGAGTGGCCCCTGAATCATCAGGATCCGATCGCCCATGGTCTGACCGACGCGAGCGCGCACGCCGCTTTCGTGCGCGCGAGCCCTGCCCGGAGCACCCTCGGGCCAATAGATCTGGTTTACGATCTTTGGCTGCGTCTCGTCGGGCGCCGACGGGAACGTGAAATCGGCGTAGCAACCAGTCTCGAACAGCACGTCGAGCTCCGAATCGACACCGCAGTAGCGCCCGTCACGGCGCGAGTTTGCGAGGCACCAATTGCCGTGAATGAACGCGTAGCGGAGCTTCCCGTCGGCGTCACGCGAGAGGTGACCGTGTTCGGCGTACGCCGCGAGATACCTGGTGAGGTCGCTCGTGAGCTTTTCCGCGTCGTCTCCGTCGTGGTGCAAGTGCAGCTCGACTTCGCCGAACCCGCGGTGCGCGAGGCGCGCCAACGCCTCGAGATACTCGGGCCGGTATTGCTCCCCGGGAAAGAAGAAACTGTGCCGCGGAGGACGACCGTCCGCGTCGTACAGCTCGCGTATCACTTCCGGGTAACGCGTGAGCCAGCGCCGCACGCGTTCTCCACCGCACACGTCCGATGCGTGCCCCCAAAGCGGCTCGTAGTGATCGCAGATCGCAAAGAGCACGTGCCGCGGCCCGTCGTGACCCGGCGTCGTGAGTCTGCGCAGCGCCGCGCGCGCATAGCCGCCGAGCCAACGGTGGATGTGTCTGGGATCCAAGGCAAGTGCTGACATGCCGGCTCCTTTAGGCGTCGAGCAGCACCACGCCAAGGACGTTGGCCGGGCTCAATTGCTGGACGGCGCGACGCAGCCCGTTCCGACGCGATTTCGCGGCGCGCGCGGTGACGATCACGCCATCGGCGCATTCGCCGGCGACGTCCGCGTCCGCGCTCTCGAACAGCGATGCCGAGTCGATCACGATATAGTCGTATGAGCAGCGCAGCTGGGAGATTGCCAACCCGAGCAGCAAGCGATCGACGCGCAGCGCCTTCGAGATATCGAGTCGCAACGCCGCCACGTGCAAGCGGCTACCTCGAATCGCGGCAACTAGGTACGGCGACGCCGCGTCGCCGTTGCGCACGAGCCGATCCATGAAGCTGTCTTCCGGATCGAAGCCGAACGCCTGCGCCAAAGCGGGTCGTCGCACGTTCGCCTCGATCAAAAGCACCCGCGCAAACGCCTCGTCGGCCAGCGTGAGCGCGAGATTGGCCGCGCAAGTCGTCTTACCCTCGCCGGGCCAAGCGCTGGTCACACTGATGACGCGTGGATCGGAGAGCGCGAGCAGCCGATGCTGCAGCAGCTGATAGCTTCTGGCGCGAGCAGAGCTCGGTTCACTCAAGACCACGAGTCGAGCGTCGAGCGAGCTCGGCAGTTCCGCCTCCTCGAGCACGACGCTCGGCTCACGGCGAGCCAATGCGCTGCCCGTGCCCAGGCGAACGGTGAGCGCCGTTTGGCGCTGCCGCCCGGGGTCTTCGGCGGGCGCCGCAGCGGCGGTCCACTCGACGTCGATGATATTGCGATCGACACTCGGACTTTCAGATTGCGACACGTTGTCTCCGTTCTCTGGCAAGCTTCGGGATCTCGACCAGGACTTCGCTGATGCCGACCAAGTCGCGCGCCGCAAACAGACGGTCGTCGAAGGCGGCGCGCACGAGGGCCAGCAGCAAACCGAGCAGCAGACCCCCGCTCGAGAACATGGCGATGATCGCGTTGCGACTCGGCGGCAAGGCGCGCTGGGGAAGATACGCGGGATCGATCACGTTCACTTCGACACCCCGGCCGGCACCCTCCGAGCTGGCTTGAATGTCCGCCCGGAACAGTTGCGCTTCGACTTGGTCCTGGCGCTGATGCGCCTCGGTGACCGCGCGCGTCAGCTTGAGCCAGTCCGTTTCGAGCGCGACGACCTCTTTCGTGCGGTCACCCAGCTGAACAGGGTTCGGCTGGACCGGCGCCGGTGCGAACACCACTCTGCGCGGCGCTGGCGGCGCTGCCGGCGGAGTGCCCGGGGCGCTCGCAGCAGAAGGGGCGCTCGCGGCAGAATCAGGCGCCACGGCGGACGCGCCCGGCGCTTGCGTCAGCGCCGCGAGTCGCTCGTTGGCTTGCGCGAGCGCGGCTTCCGCCGCGCGCACGTCGGGGTGCGCGGGCGTGTAGCGCGACAGTTGCTCGGTCAGGTTTTCACGAGCTGCCGCGACCGCCGCGCGTGCGCGGGCCTCGTCGGGGCTCACCTCGTGCGAGGCTGCCGGCCTTGGCACATTGCTCGAGGCCGCGCCCTGTTGTCCGCCCGCGGAGCTCGACGACAGCCTGCCGATCATCGGCAAGCGCGAGAATTCACCGAGCTGAGCGCCGCCGGCCCCGAGGGTTGCTCGAATCGCGGTGCCGCTCGCGAGCGGCGTGGCATCGAGCGCGAAGCGCGGATGCTGAGCCATGAAGGATGCCAGCTTTTGCTCGGCGTCGCGCAGTTGCGTTTCCGTGCTGCGCTTTTCGCCGACCAGAAACTCGAGCGCGACATGCGCTTGTCCTTTGCGCAACTCCGCGTCTCCGTCGATCACCAGGTGCGCGAGCTCGGCAGTGACCTTTTGTGCCTCGTTTGCCGAGCTGCCTTCGAACGCGATGCTGATGGTGTCGCCGCCCGGCGCGCGAAACTCGACGTGCTTCTTTAGCTCCTCGACGGCGTCCATGATCCCGAACGCGCTCCGCACGTCGGGGTACAGATCGAACTCCGTGACCACGCGCTCGAGGGTAGAGCGCGACAGCAACAGTTCTTTCATGCGGATCGGCATGGTCCGCGATGCGTTGGCCGCCTCCGAGTCGTCGTTGGCGCCGCCCTTTTCGACGTAGAGGATCACGGTCTCCGAGCGATAGCGCGGGTGCTTGAAGTGCAAAAACACGGCGCTGCCGAGACCGCCCAGCACGAGCAGCAGCAAGACCGTGGGCCAGAAGCGCAGCGCGCGCCGGAGAAACGCGAGCCAACGTTCGAGCTGTTCACGCGCGTCGAGCTCGCGCTCTTCGGTTTCGTTCGAGTTCATGCGCTCCGTCCTCGCTTGGGCGCGAACGCGCCGACCGCCATGGCCACCAGGGGTATGCCGAGCGCGAAGCCGGCGGCGCCCAACCATTCGCGCTCGCGTTGCTGCTCGTGGCCGCTCGCCAAGCTCGCGTCGTCCACGACCTCGAAGCGCAGCCCGATGCCTCGTTTTTCGAACGCGGCCCCTAGCTCGAGCGAAGCGGAACGCCGCTCGGTCGCCTCCGCGCGACGCTCGAGTGAGTCGAGGGAACCGAGCAAACCGACGAGCTCCACTTGCAGCTCGGGATTGGGGGCTTGCGCCTCGCGGATGCGACGCTGCATCGAGAGCGCTTCTTGACTGCGCTGTTGCACGGCGAGCTGCGCCGAGTCTCGCGCGATCTCGGCCGCGCGCGCCGCCTCGAGCGCTTGCGCACGCCGCACCTCGAGCTCATGGGAAATAATGAGATTGCCTAGCTCGCGGGTGACCGCCAAGGCCTTTACGCGATCGCGCGAGCGATAGCTCAACGCCAAGCGCGCGGAGCGCGGCAGCTCCCCCGGCGCGCGCTGCTCGACGAAGTAGTTTCGATAGACCTCGAGCGAGATGTCCTCGCGCAGGGAGTCGAGAGCGGCTCGCGGGTTGTGGCGCATCAGGTTCGGGTACAGCCCGTTGCGCTCAATCACGTCGAAAAGCGGCGCGCTCGTGAAGATCGCCTGCCGCACGTAGTCGTTGAGTTGGCCGCTCAAGCGCGGCATGCTGCTGGGATCGCGATCCGCTTCGATCACGCGCAAGACGAAGCGTGGGGCGTACTCGTGCTTGCCCCAAACGACCGCGGCCCCGAGCGTCACGCCGAACACCGCGATCAGCGACAGCGTCAGAAAGCTGCGCCGAAAACCGGCCCACAGAAGCTCGGCGCCTTGGCGCAGAGCGCCTGCCAGCGTGAGCTCGTCATCGAGCCAGGTTTGCTGCTTCATGGCACTCCTGTTCGATGGCGTCGAGCACGTCTCGGCGCGCCTCTTCCCAGACGGGTTCTTCGACCGACCAACTCTGCGCACCCCTGGCCTCGCCTAGCGCGCGCGGGATCATGCGCCGCACGAGGCGCTCCGCAGTGCCAGCGCCGCCGCACGCGACGAGCTGACGGATCAGGAGTCGGTCTTCTAGCCCTCGGCGAAGTGCCTTCAGCCTGAGCGAGGGCAGCGCACCTGGATACGCCAAGAGCCCGTCGCCATTGCCGAAGTCCGTGCCACCGCGCGAGCGCTCGTCGAAAGTGACCGGATCGTGGAGCACGTCGGTCGGGCCACCGTGATTGTAGCGATCGGAAAAGTAGAGGCCCTGCCACGCGTACCAGAGGTCCACATGATAGCGCTCGGCGATCCAGCCCCAGGTCCTGAGCGCGACGCCGTCCGTATCGAGAATCATGCTGCCCGCCGCGGGAGGACGGCCGTTGTAGGTCCAGAAGCGCTCACCGTTCGCGGCGTACTTGCCGGCGGCGCTCGGGAAGTTGTCGGGCGAAAGGAAGACGTCGATCGCATCGCCGTA
>DASXKQ010000024.1:0-31163 GCA_036496745.1 Polyangiaceae bacterium | reverse complement strand
CCACATCGATTACGGCGCGATCGCTCTGCGCCGGAAGGTGATCGAAGCTCTCGAGCCAAACGTGCCGCTCGGGCTCGATCACGTGCAGCATGAGCTTGCGCGGAACGGGAGCCTCCGCGCCTATCTGGCTCCGGAGCGTTTCTACGAAATCGGCTCCGAGCTCGGTATCGCCGAGCTCGAGCGCAAGTTGAGCGAGCCCAGGTGACGCTCGAGCTCGAGCGCGTCGACGCCTGCAACTTGTGCAGGTCGCCGCGGCTACGCCAGCGCTGTGAGCTCACGGGCGCCCTCTCGAGTGCACGCTTCGGCTTGGTCGAGTGCGCTGATTGCGGGCTTTTGTTCATCAATCCGCGCTTGAGCGAGAACGCGAATCTGGCGCTGTACGACGCCGACTACTTCGAGGGACGTGGCTTCGACATGTCGGTGAACTATGACGCGCTGGCCGGACAAGCCGCGCTCAGGCAACGCGAGAGCCGCGCGATCATCGACAAGCTCGCGTTGCTTCGCCGCGGCCCGTCGCGCTCCGTGCTCGATGTCGGTTGCGGCGTCGGCGACCTCTTGCTCGAGCTCGAGGCGGCCGGCTACACCGACGTGACCGGTGTCGAACTGTCGGAACACGGCGCCCGGATCGCCCGTCAACGCACGAGTGCTCGCGTCATGGTCGGCGATTTGTCGCAGCTCGACCTGACCGGCAAACGCTTCGATCTGATCAACGCGACCGAGGTGGTCGAGCACGTGCGCGATCCTTCGGCGTTCTTCGGCAAGGTTGCCGAGCTGCTCGCGCCGGACGGGGTCTTCGTCTATTCGACCGGCAACGCGCGCGGGCTCTATGCGCGCGTGCTCGGTAAGCACTGGCCGTATCTACATCCCGAAGGCCATCTATTCTACTACTCGCCGCGCACGATGCATCGCTACCTGGAACAAGCGGGGCTAGCGAGCTTGCATCCGAATTCCGCGCATCCCGCGTTGCGGCGTGGACTGCTCCGCGCCGAGGACGAGATTGCCTGTGCCCAACTGCTCTACGTCGGGCAGAGCGACCACGGCTTGAAGGGACAGATCTTTCGCGCGGCGGCGCGCGTGAGCCGCGGACCGCTACGCCGCGCGGTGAGCCTCGTCGTCGGCAAATACGCGATGCCCATCGGCGTGAAGGGTTCGCTCGCGAGCTTCACTCGCGCGTGATTGGCGCCCGCTGAGATCGGCTTACGCGACGACCGAGCTGTTCCGCTTGCGCACGTCGAACAAGACACCCGCCGCACAAATCCGCGTGCGCGCCAGCAGAACCGACTCGTAGTACGCGATGCGGTTGCCAAGCTCGAGCAGACGATTCAATGCCCGCGCCAGAGCCCCGACCTCCTGCTCCCCGCGGTAATATTTGTTCTCTTTCCACCAGAATTCGCGAATGCGTGGCAAGCGCGCGACCGCGAAAAACGACGCGTCGAATGCGTGACCGAGCGCGTGGTAGGCGTAGCGCCAATCCGCCGTCTCGAAATGCGCGCTCACCATCGCCCGCAAATGTGCGTGGCGAAAGGCCTGCACATGCTCTTTAGTTCGCAGGTAGAGGTCCGGTCCGAGCAAGACCCGATATGCGCTGTAGAGTGACAGCGGCTCACCCTCGACTGGAACAAACGCAACCAGGCGCCCGCCAGGCGCCAAGATGCGCGCGATCTCGAGCAGAGTGTGTTCGGGATCGGGAACGTGCTCGAGCACGTCTGCCACGATCACGGCATCGAAGCTGGCGCTCGGATAGGGCAAGCCACCTTCGGCGATCGAAAATTCGTAGCCGTCGGGTGATGTCGCGGGACTCCGCACGTCGCAACCGAAGAGTTCGAGCTCGGGCGCGTCGCGGTGCAGCGAGCGCAGCAACTTGCCCTCGCCCGACCCCACCTCGAGTACACGCCCGCGCGGCGGCAAATGCGAAGCCAGGTAAGAGTACTTGAGCCCGGGCAAATCCCGAGCTCCGCGAGCGAGGAGCTCGCCGCCCCAGCGCACGTCGTCATCAGGTATGCTCGCTGAGGTCATCTGAAACGATAGCGAAAGAACGCGACATAGGAGGGCAAGGCGTCGCGCAAGAACCGGATCTTCTTCCCCTCATCGAAGCCTCGCGACACGTAGTTCACCGGCACTTCGAGCGGTGCATGACCGTTTTTAGCGAGCTTGCAGGCGAGCTCGATGTCCAGGTCGAAGCCGTCGCTCTCGAGCTCGATCCCTTCGAGGCACTCGCGCCGGAACACTTTGAACATGGTGTTCACGTCCGTCGCGCGCTGCTGGTAGAGCAGATTGTATGTTTTGGCGAAGCCGACTTGCGCGATGTTCATCAGCAGTCCCTTGAACGCGCCGTGGGCGAAACGCCGCACCTTCCAGTCATCGAGCCCGAGCGAGCGCGAGCCGAGCACGAAGTGCGCGCGCTTTTGCAGAATCGGCTCCAGCAACGACTCGTAGTCGTCGAGGTCGTACTCGAAATCAGCATCCTGAATCAGCAGGATGCTGCCGGTCGCCGCCGCCAACCCCGCCTTCACCGCGTGCCCCTTGCCGCGTGGGCGATCCTCGTAGATCGTCCGCACGCCCGCGCGGCCCTCGTAGCGCTGAACGATCTCGCGCGTGCCGTCCTGGCTGTTGCTTTCGACGACGATCAGCTCCCTGTCGATGCTGAGCTCCTTTCGCAGCAGCGCGTCGAGTACGTCGGCGACGTAGCGCGCTTCGTTGAAAACGGGCAGGATGATCGACAGCTTTTCGCGCGGCGCGGAGGCCTCTTCACGCGTCGCAAAAATTCCGACTTGGTGTCCGGTACGCAGCGGAACCGAGACCGCGCGCAACCCCTGGAGCCGCGCCGCCGCAGAGCGGCTCGAAAAGCGCTCGAAAACGTAGCCGGCCGAACGAGTCGTGGGAAAACCGAACTGTGCGCGCAGGGAATAGCCCTGCTTGCCCATCAACAGCGCCAGATTCGAAGTCGAGAAAAACGCTCGCTTCAAATCGAAAAACGCGGGCCAGTAACGGCGCAAAAGCCGCGCCGGCAGCGAATCTACGTTGGCGTAGGTAACGACAATCGGCGTACCCACCGGTAGCTCGCGCTTCAACTCGGCCAGCAGCGCGCCCGGATCGGCACAGGCCTCGAACAGCTCATGCAGAATCACCGCGCCAGGACGACGTGCCAGCGCGTCGCGCGCAAACTCGAGCGAGCCGTCGAGCGCGAGGCGTTCGAACGCGGCATCGCTCAAAGGCACGAGCTCGAGGCCGACGCGGCGAGCGACCGGGCTAGTTGCAAAGCCGGGCAAGCTACGACCGAGGAGTAGGACGCGCTCGAGAGTCACATGAGACACCGCTGACAACCGCGCTGACAAGAGCTCGAGAAAGTTCTCGAAATCGCGTTCGAGCAAGCCACGATCGCGCGCAGTGAGCTGCGCCGTACGTTCGATATCAAAGTAGTTCGCCCCGGCGCCGCCGACTGGACTGACGTACACGAGCCCACAACTCGGGCAACGCACGAAGCGCACGCCGACGCGGTGAAACAGGTACTCGGCCCGGCTAGCGTCACAGACCGGACAGCTCACGTAGCGCATACGCCCGCGCGACGCCGCCACGGCCGGCGTCGGCTCGAACGCAAAGTGACGCTCAGTCGACGTCAAGGAAGAGTCCTCGAACACGCGCGCACCTTAGCACCGTTGTCGCCGACTCGCGCGAGCCTAGGCGTTCGACGCGGGCGGGGCCGGCTCGCTTTCGCTGGCTCCGGTAGAGGGCGGTGGCTTCGCCTCGAGTTCGTGTAAGACCGTGGGCGAGGCTGGCGGCCTACCCAGGATTCGCAAGAGCCAGATGAAGACACCGAGTGTGAGGACGAACAGCAAGCAACCGGGCCATAGCCAGCGCGGGTAAAAGCGGAAGCGATAGTCTCCCTCCGAGGATTGCAGCACCGTGGCCAGCGAGTCCTCGTGATTCAGGACGGATTGACCGTTCACTCGCCAGCCCGCATCGAAGTTCTGGTTGAGGACGAGCGTGTCGCCGGCACGAGCTCCGCTCACGTGAACGACCATCTCGTTCGGTGTAAAGCGCGTGATTTGCGCCTTGCCCTCGCCAGCGAGCATGAACGCCTCGCCGCGGTAGTCCGGCGCACCTCGACCACGCGCACCGAGGCCGGGCGTGCGCCCGCGTGCGTCCTTTTCGGCCCAGATATTGAGGCCGGCGTGCATCGTACATTCGATCACGCCGATCCCGGCTTGCATCGCCGGCAGCGCTTCCGGCGCGTAGTCACGCTTGGCGTATTGCAAGAAGCGGGGAACCTTTTGCTCCGTGTAAAAGACGTCGACCTTGGAGACGTCGGGCTCCTTCATCCAAAACGCGTGTTGCATCGGACGATTCGCCTCACGGCTCACGTCCACTGCCAACCACAACGCAGGCAAGAGCAGAACGAACTCGAGGCGCCGCCGAAAGCGGCCGCTCCGCACGAGGTACCGTTCGCCGACCGCGCAGGCGACGAGCCCAAGCAGCAACGCGGCCGGATATAGCCAGCGCGACGGCACGTGTTGTGAGCGAAAGATGGATACCTGATGTAGGAGCGTCCACGGCGCGTATTCGTGAAACGCGCCGAAGCTCAGGAGCACCGCCCACAATCCAGCGAAGCGCAGCGCGCGCTCACGCCCGCTTTGCGCGAGACTGCTGGCCATAGCGAGCAACAAGAACGCCGCCCAACCGATGTACATGCCGTACTCGTGCCAACCCCAGCGTGGGATGTGCGCCGGATGCGCGCCCGGCACTTGCTCGCGCGCGACCAAGGCTTGTACGAACGCCGTCAGATCGATCGCCTCAGTGGACTCCGTCAAGCGCGGGTGGTTCGGAAAGTCCGCCATGGTGGGCAGCAGTTTCGGTCCTGCCAGGCCAAAAGCCGTGGCGAAAAACAGCGCAGCGACCGTGAGCGGCTCGAGCGAGCGCCCATGGACGGCGCGCGCAAACGCGTACAACCCGAGCAGCACGACCGTGTGCGGAAACGGATAGATGCCGCCCTCGTAGATCATGAGCGCGATCGACGCGCCGCCGCCGAGGATGTTCCAGACTTTGCACTTCGTGCGCGTGAAGCGCAGTGTTCGTTCGAAGAACCAAAATGTCCACGGCACCCAAGCGTAATAGAGGTGCCAGGTGTGACCGGTCGCAGCTTGGAGCGCCCAGCGCCCATTGACGACGAACACCACGCAGGCGAGGGTTCGCAGGGCAGCGCTCTTCGTAAATTCGCCCGCCAAGAGCCAGGTACCGAGCGCAGAGATCGCGGCCATGCCGATGACCTCGACGCGCAGGGCGTAGCGCAACTTGGCGAGCAGATAGACTGGGAACCACGGCGACACGATGTTCACGCCGCCCTGCACGTTCGCCCAATCCGAGAATCCTCCGCACGTGTACGGATTCCAAAATGGGAATTGCCCGAACTCCCGCAGCGACTTGACGGCCAAGTAGCGGTGCGCGCTGTGCTCGTCCCAATCGTGGCCACCCATCGCCGATAGATCCGCGAAGAGCGGGGCCACCACGCGACCGACCATGACCGCGACGATCACGAGCCCGATTGTCGCGAGGGTGAAGGCAACCGGATCGCGGCGCGCGCGCTCCTTCAGCGCCCGCAGCCAGGCCGCGCACGCCGCGAGCGAGTGCCTCAATGCGTTCATCGCGCGCCACGATACTCGGCCGGCCAAGCTCCGCCAAATCGGGCCGGTTGCGAGCTCTGGTTCGCGGCGGTAGCGTGGAAAATCGATGTCTGCTCACCAGGGTCCGCCCACAAAAAGCCCACTCGAGCCGCTCTGGCTGAGTCAGGCGCTCAGCGCGGCCACTCATCCAACCCAGCAGCATGACGAGGTGCGCCGGCTCACGTTCGCTGCACGACAATGCCTCGATTCACTGCGGGAGCTCCACGCTGCGGACGGGTCTCCGAGCACGCTCGCGTTGCTTCGCCGAGACGCGACCGAGTTCGCCCTCCGCGCGTTCATCGCCAACCATTCCGAGCAGAGGCCGGCCGTCACGGCGACCGCTGAGGATCTCTTGCAAGCGGCGCGCACGGCTGGCTTGCCGTCGCCGGCCGCAGATGCACTGAGCTCCGCCGCCGCCGACCCGATCGCGCCCGAGCAGGCGATTGGCGTCGAACGAGCGATCGCACGCGTACTTCGGCAGCTCACTTGGCGGACGCGCGAGGAACTGCTCTGGCTTCGAGTCGTACGCTGCGTTGCCGTGCCGAGTCTGTTGTTCGCGGCGCTCTTCGCGGTCGTATCGCTCGCACAGCGTTCACCGGCCGGCGCTGAAGTCGGACAGCCCGCGCCAGCGGCCGTACCGCATGCCGCGCCCCCCGCGCGACCTGCTCGTCCCCCCGGACAACCGTGAAGCAGGCCGGAATCATCCTCGACCGCGACGGCACGTTGATCGACGTCGTGCGCGACGAAGAGCTCGGCGTCATCTCTGTCGCGTTTCACCCCGACCAGCTCCGACTCTTGCCAGGCGTGCTCGACGGACTCGCGACACTGCGCAATGCCGGCTACCGCTTCGCGATCGCGACCAACCAGCCCGCACCGGCCAAGGGCCAATTCAGCGCCGACGCCGTCAAGCGCACGAACGACGCTCTCGTACGCCTATTGGCCGACGCCGGCATCTCGATCGATGCGCTGGAGGTCTGCATGCACCATCCGACGGGCGGCGCCGGCGGCGACCCCAAGCTCGTCACCGACTGCGATTGCCGCAAGCCGAAGGCCGGGCTCTTGCGGCAAGCCGCTCAGCACGCTCATTTCGACCTCGCTCGCAGCTGGATGATCGGGGACTCGAGCGCCGACGTACTCGCGGCCAACGCCGCGGGCGCTCACTCCGCGCTCGTCTTTTCGCGAGAGCGTTGTGAGCTCTGCCCGTTGCGGGCGGGCCCGAGCGTCGGTCCCGAACTTCACGCGGCGCGTTTCGACGAACTGGCGCAGCGGATAGTCGAAAAGTGCGGCGTGGTATGCTGACGCCACATCGAAGTCCCCATGACTCAAGAGTTCAACGAGGCGTGGAAGAAGCGTTGACCGACGGGCTGCGCGCTCCGCCAGAAGACTCAGGGTGATGCCGGTCGAGAGCGTCATGGCACAAGTAACCTGGTTCGCCGCGGCGCTCGGCGTGCTGCTCTTTGCCGAGGTTTCGACACTGCTCGCGGCACTGGCCGCCGGGCTCGCGCGTAAGAAGCAGCTGAAGATCCCAAGTACGTACGCGCTCGTCTCGTCGGCGCTGATCGTCGCTGCCGGCGCGCTGCTCGTCCTTCGCAAGTTCGACCTGCTGCCCGAGCTCTTGTCCGCTCAGCGCGCGCACGGCCAGGGCAGCTCGCTTTTAGGCAGCGTCGTTGCGCTCGCTTGGCTCGTCGCTTCGGCCGGGCTCGCGATAGGGCTCGAACGCGCGCAGCGCTGGCTCGCGACCAAACATGAAGTTCTGGCACGACTCGCGCTACCGCTCCCGGGGGCCGTGGCGCTGCTCTGGGCGCTGCAAGATACGCTCGCGTCCAGCCGCTTTTTTCAGCGCGTGCCCGATACGCTGACGCCCGACAGCACGCGGCCCTGGATGCTCGCAGTCCCCCTGGCGGTGCTCGGCCTCGGCCTCGCCTTACGACTCGCGCACTCACGCGTGACGCCGTGGCTCTTGCTCGGTGCCGAGGTCGCGCTCGTACCGCTCACGTACGCGTTGGGCGTCGCGACGATCTTTTTGTCGCTCCAGCTCACTGAGCTCGAGCTGTGGGACGGCTTCAAATTTGCCGCGTTCTGGTCGGCCGCGGTCTTTGCCCTACCGATAGCAGTGGTGCCCGGCCGGCTGCGCGCGCGCGGCTTTGCGATCGTGATGCTCCTGTTCGCGCTCATCACGTACGGGGACCTGATCTATCTACGCTACTTCGGCAACATTTTGCCGGTGCTGGCCGTGAGTAGCGGAGGCCAGATCTGGGACGTGCGCGACATCATTTTCAAGTACACCCAGCGCGGGGATGCTTGGCTATTGCCGTGGGTGATCGCCGCAATCGCGACCTGGTTTTTATGGCCGAGAACGCCGGCCAAGGCGCATCTGCCGCTTGGCATGCGCGCGGTAGTCGACGTCGTGTTGGTCGTGGGCTGCTTGGTGTCTTTGGGACCCGTGCGCGGCCTGGTCGACGCGTGGATGAAGAGTGACCGCTCCTGGCGTGTTCTGAACGGAACGGACGCCGTGCAATCGTCCGGCTACGTCGTCGCGCACATCAAGGAGGTCGCGCGTTCGATTCGCGACTCACGCACGCACTCGAACATCACGGCTGCGCGGCTGGCGTTCGTCAAGCGCTACCACGCCGAGCGCGCGCAGGAGTCACACTCCGATCCCGAATTCGGCGTCGCGCGTGGAACCAATCTGCTGATCATTCAAGTCGAGGCAATGCAGGAGTGGGTGGTCGGTGGTCGCTATCGCGGTCAAGAGATCACACCCTTTCTCAATCAACTGCGCGAGCACTCGCTCTACTTTTCACATCTGTTCGACGAAACCGGCGATTCCTCGACCTCCGACTGCGAGTACATGGTGCTCAACTCGCAGTTTCCCATCCCGGAGGGCTCCGTCGCATTTCGCCGGGACGAGAACCATTTTTTCACGCTGCTCCACGCCTTCAAGGAGGCCGGCTACACGACGTTCGCCGGCCACGCCTATGCCGCCGGCATGTGGAATCGCGGCGTCCTCTATCCAAAGTATGGGTTCGACCAAACGGCGTTCCGCGACGAGATCGGTCCGGGCCCGAAGATGGGTTGGGGCATCGGCGACAAGCTCTTTTTCGAGCGCGTGGAGCCGCGCGTGGCAGCGCTCAAGCGTCCGTTCGTGAGCATATTGATCACGCTGACATCGCACGGCCCGTTTTCGTACGTGCCCGTGCGCGAGCACAAGCTTCAGCTCGCGCCGCAAACCGAGGCTGCCGAGTTCGGCAACTACCTTCACTCGATGCGCTACAACGACGAAGCCATCGAGCTTTTGATGCACAAGCTCGCTGAGCAAGGGTTGCTCGACAACACCACCGTGATCATTTACGGCGATCACGACTCGCGCATCAAGTATCCGCTGGCCGTCACCACGGGCCTCGAGTTACCGCGTGAAAAGATTCAGCGACTCACGCAGCGAGACTACACCACCAAACAAATTCCGCTGATCGTCGCGCTACCCACGCGACTCGGAGTGGCGCCGCGGGTCGTCACGACCATCGGCGGTCAGGTCGACATCGGCGCGACGATCGCGCATTTGTTTGGCTTGCATCGACCGGCTTCATTCATCGGCCAATCGCTGCTGCCTGAGCGGCCCGGACACGCCAGCCGCATCGACGGCTCGGGCGTGAACGATCAGCTGATCTACACCGCGCCCGGCGGTGGGCGCTGCGAGACATTTCCGGATTGGTCCCGACTACCGCGCAGCGCGTGCGACGAGTTGGCGCGCCGCACGCAGGAAGAACTCAACGTGAGCTGGGACGTCACTCTGCAAGATCTCGCCACGCAACTCACCGGCAAGCAGCCGCCCAAGAGCGCGGCGCAGCGCTAGCAGTGGATGTCCCCGGTGAGCCTCACGCGAGTTCACTCGAGCGTGAGCAAATGTATCGGCATTTGCCGTGAGAGGCTTTGCGGCGCAGACGGTCCGAGCCAGTTGCCTTGAAATGACTCGCTACCCGGGCGCTTCAATATTTCGGTAACCATGCTGTACACGAAGCCTGCCTTCCAAGCAGAGTGCGCAATCGCGCTGGGCAAACCCACGTCGCGCACTTTGGGATCGAGCGGAACCAAGCTGAGCGGCATCCGCTTGAGCACGCGTGAGGTGACCGAAAATTCGCAGCCGGAGTGCGGCGCGCCCGCTCGGAAATACAGCGTGAGCACGCGCGAGGCATGATGCTCGAAACGCATGGCCAGCAGCGCCGAGCCGTCGCTGAATTCCGTAGCCACGCTCCGATCGGCGCCCGCTAGCGCCGCCGACAGCGCGCCCTCCGCAGCCACAGAGTCTCCACGTGCGGCCAGCAGATTATGCAGCACGCGATAGTCCTCACTCGAGCTGGGCGGCGTCGTTGGCGGCAGATTGGGGTCATGCGTAAACTGATCGCGGTACTCCCAGGTGACGTAGGGATTCGACGTGATCGAGCGCAGATCGTGCACACCAGACACGAAAAACCGCTCCAGGAAATTCGGCGTACGACGATCGATCGCGTAACCGACCAGCGCCGCGTGCGGCGCGAGCCGGTCGATCGACCAGAACGGACCCACCGCCGTCACGGAGTAGCTTTGAGCGAGCTTGGCGAGCTCGTTCGGATCGCTGAAGCGCGTGTCGAGCAGCTGATAGCGTTCGAGCCTCGAGGGCGCCGGCAAGGCACCCGCGGACACGGTGTGTACCGGATGCTGCAATGTCCAGCTGAACCAGAGCGATTGCTTCATGTCGGAGGCCATCACCGCGCCGCTCGTGGCGTCCAAGCGCGGAGAAAGCCAGGTAACGAAGGCCGCCTTGTCCTTGTCGGGATGAATCAAGGCGCCGCGTTGGTCGAAACGTCCACCCGTGAGGCGGCAGTAGACGAGCGCAGCCCAGGCGTCGTGCGCGAAAGTCAGCGGTAATGAGACGCCGAGCGCGAGGCTAAGCCAAGGAGCTGCGCTTTGGATCGCGACGCGCTGAAGCCACGCGAAATTCCTGAGCTTCAAGAAAATCCAAGCCGCCGCGCTCTGAATGGTTGCGATCAGAGAGCCCACCGCGAACGCGAGGTAGAGCGCGAAGTATTGCGGCCAAAAGATGTGAATGTCCGCTCCGTTCTTGAACACGACGTAATGCACGATCGAGGCGAACAAGATGGCGAGGGTTGCGAACTCGGCGTCCCGGCGCAGCAGAAACGCGCGCAACGCGACCAGCGGCACGAGCCACTTGCCAAGCCACACACCGAGCGGCGTGAACGAAATATCGATCCAATAGCGACGCTCGGACAGGACGTGCCAGAGCGGGAGCTGAGAGCCGGCCGAGCGACGCTGGCCTTGATTTAGAAAATCCGTGAAGTTGTCGGTGGCCGCGAAGAAAGAAAGAGTGCCCGCGACGACCAAAGTCACGGCGAGCAGGGCCAGCACCCACCATTGCCAAAACCGACGCACGTCCGTAGCCGGAAAGAGGCGCGCGAGCGGGAGCCCGCGCAGGAACATAAGGCCGAGCCAGGCAGCGGCGAACAAGACGCCCGGCCAATCGATGTTCACCGCGAACGCGAGCCCGACGACGCTGAGCGCCAGATCACGCCGTCGGAAGCCGACACAAAACCGCTGGTAACCCCAGCACGCGACGGCAATGCCGAACATCGTCGGCACTTCCAAATTGCTCAAGTCGTTGAAAGCCAGCGCGAGCGGCACCGTCACGAACACCGCGCACGCGCTGGCGCCCGCGACCGGCCCCCATTGCCGACGACCCGCGCCGTATATCAACGGTGGCATGCACGCGCTCATCACGACCGCCGGCAATCGCACGACCCACGGATGGTGCCCGAACGCGAGCTTACCCAGCGCCATCAGCCAAAACAGGCCGAAAGGGTGGTGGCAGTAGTATTCACTCGGCAACGGCGGACGCAGCAAATACGCGAACGGAGCCGGCCCGAACGTACGCCAGCGCAGCATGTTTTCCGCGCCGACCATGTACGCTGGACCAGCGGCGAGGTGTCCCGCGCCGAACGACCCGAACATTTCCCAGACAGCCGCCGTCGCAAACCAGAGCGTGGCGATGGCGGCCACTGCGTTCGAGACTCGTTCGATGCGTGATGACGAGGGCCCGAGCAAGCTCAACGTGACGCGTCCTTTCGCGCGTAGAGATCGAAATCTTCTATGCGCTTCTGGTACTCGTAGTGAGTGAGCAACCAGCGCTCGAGCTCCGGCGCGCTGCTCAAATCATCCGCGGAGTCCGTGGCGTGACCAGTAACCGAGGGAAACACGTCGTTGTGCTGCACGATCACGATCGCGGGCGGTCGCTGCTTGAGATCGTGGAGTAGCTCTGCCCGTGCGTAAGCTTTTTGCCACTCGCAGCGCTGTGGCACGTCGTACAGAAAGCGACTGGCGGGCGTGCGCTCCGAGAGCCAATAGATCGCTGGCTCGAAGCCCCACACGAAAATCGGATCCGAGCTGCGCGTGCGCGAGCGCACCTCGAGCGCCACGTCGCGATCGGCATTGAGATTGTAGTCCGCCACGTATGAGAGCTCGTGATCGAGCGCCTCGCGCGAACGGTACGGGCTCATGCCGAACGCGTATTTCAGGCGCATCAGCGCACGCTCGCGAAAGTATTGCGGCAGATCGCGCGTCGCTGCGCGCATGTCCGTTGCGATCACGACGAACGAGGTGAACGCGAGCACGCCGCCGAGACCACCGCTCATGCAGCGACGCCACAACTTGTACAAGCCGAAGCCGGCGAGCAATCCAATCAATTGCAGCACGGCCGCGTAGTGATAGGGGAAAAATTTGCCCTGCATCGCGACGCCCGCGATCTGCATCGCGATCACACCGAGGACCAGAAAGGTGCCCTCTCGCTCACGCCCGTGAATTGGTGAGATGGTGATCGTCGCCAGCACGCCAGCCGCGGCCAAAGCCGAGAACTTGAAGAACGCTTCCTCGAGTGAGTAGTAGAGCATCGTGGGCGCTTGACGCCCTTCCCAGCCGCCGAGCGCCGTGTAGCCGGGAGTGAACACGAACAGCGTCCAATGCAGCGCCGGCCACGCACCGCGCACGGCAAACCATATCAGACAAAGCAAGATGGGGAGCGTCACACCGGCGCCGACGACGAGCAGCGTCGAGAGAGCGGCTCGCAGCGATTTGCCCTTGGCCTGCTCTTGCGCGGCGAGGTACGCGCCGCACACCACGACTCCGCCACCGAGCGGCGGCTTGAACAGGAACGCCAAACCAAAGAGCGCACCAATCGTCAGCCAGGACCAGACGCGGCGCTTGCGCGTCACGGGCAGCGCCGTGAGCACGAGCGCGGCGGCCGTCAGGTAGCCACCAAATACCTCGGGCTGCCCGGTGTGCCAGAACTCGAGCTCGGTTTGGATGAGCGCCGCGACCGCGCCACCCATCAAACCGGCCACGCGCCGCTCCAGAAAAATGTCGGCCAAACGCATGAAAGCGAAGACCATGCCGATCAAACCGAGCACCTCGACGATACGGATCGCGAGCATGCTGCGCCCGAACAACACCTGTGCGAGCGCATAGATCAGGAAGATCCCCGGCGGCTTGAAATCCCACAAATCGCGATACGGCATTTTGCCGTGCACGATGCCGTCGCCGACCATCGCGTAGATGCCCTGATCGCGCCCGAACGAAAACGTCAGAATCTCGACCACAGAAAAAGCGATCACCGCCCATGACACCCAGCGCAGCCACGTGTCGGGGTCCCGCACATCCAATCGCGGCACGACCTCCGCCGACGGCGGACGAACGGAGGAAGTACCCATGGCGCGCACACGCTACCGAACGTGCCGCGCCGGACGCTAGCCGACCCGAGCAAATCGCCGCGCGCCGCACAAAAACCGCTTGACCGCATGCCGCCCCAAACGCAGAAATAACGCCGCTTCGCGCCCCTAGCTCAGCTGGATAGAGCATCGGACTTCGAATCCGAGGGTCGTAGGTTCGAATCCTACGGGGCGCGCTACGGGATCTGAAGGGACTCTTCTCACTTCGCATCGGGCTGCCCGGCTTGTGCGAAAATGGGAACAGCAGCGAGCGACGAGCGATCAGTTGTCGGGGAAGGAACGGGAGGCTAGTTTCGTCACCAGGTTCGAACGCTCGCGTTCGCCCCGGGCGTTGTGGAGATGCAAGCATGCAACATTTCAAGATCCTACTGACGGGGCTGGCGGGAATGGGTCTCGTTTTGGCGTGCGGCGGGAGCAGCAGCGCGACGGCGCCGGGTTCGGGAGCGAACAACGGCGCGGGGGGCTTTTCCTCCGGCCTGGCGAGCTCGACGCCGCTCAGCTCATTGACGACTGACGAAACGCAGCAGCTTTGCGCGCAAAGCGACCAGTATATTACGCACTCCGGGATCCGCGCGTTTTATTGCGAGCTGCTGGCCGTCGATACGGCCTTGCTGCTCTTCGGAACGCCGGGAGGCAGCGACGCCGAACTCCAACAGCAATGTTCTTCGGGGACGGCCGCCTGCAGCACGACCCAACCAGCCACGACATGTTCCAATCTGACCAGCAATTGCACGGTGACCGTAGGGGAGTATGGCGCGTGCCTCGACGATCTCGCAGCCTTCGCTAGCGAGCCGTCTGCGCTACCCGGGTGCAGTTCGCTAACTGTTGCCGGTCAGCAGCAAGCTTTGATGGGGCTTCTCATGTTCACGACCTCTCCGGCGTGCGTCACGCTGGCCGCAAATTGCCCCGCTGGTGTGCCGTTCAACGCTGCGTCGGGGTCTTCGGGCGCCGGCGGCGCGGGCGGCGGACCCGCACCGACGTAGAGACTAGACACGCCCAGCTTTGGGCCTCAACGTGCGTACCCGGCGACGACAGTGCGCGGCGCCGGTCACCGCTCTTGTCTACGGGAACCCAGCTCGGCGATTTGGTTCCCATCACGACTCCTGTTAGTCGTCGGACAGCGTCGAATCGAAGACCCGCGTTGGGTCCTCTTAGAAGCTTGGCGCTCGGAGTGCCAAAATCATGGGAAAGTTCGGATCGACACGGAGCGGAGTGATCACGGGCTTGATCGCAGCGTGCGCGCTGCTGGCGTGTGAGGAGGAGAAAGCACCTGCTCCCAAGCCCGCCGTATCCGTACAACCCGTGCCAACGGCGCCCGCGCCGCCAATGCCCGAAGCGCCCAAACCAAAAGCGGACAAAGAGCGGCCAGAAAAGATCGATACGACGCTGACGGACGCGCGCCGCGCAGCGATCGAAGCCAAGTACACTCCGACCAAGGGCTTTCTGCTCGCTAAGGATCTGGAAGACAAGCTCAAGAACAACAAGAGCCTCAAAGATCAAAAGACGGCGCTGGCCGCATTCGATAAGCTCGCCAAGGGCAAGTGGGTGCTGTTCAGCGGCAACGCCGTGAACCTCACGGCGCAAGGTTTCGATATGGGCATCGTGTACACGAAGCCCTTGCCGCAAGACACGACGGGCATGAGTCGGCAGTGGTTCCCGGTCACCGTCAGCGACGTCGAGGGCTACAGGCAGGAAGCCTTCAAGGTTGGCGATATGTGCGTGACGCTCGTCAAATACGCCGGTGGAGGGAAGGCTTCGCCGGGCTACGAGCTCGTCGCGACCGGCGTTTGGCAATGATTGACGCGGAGCGCGCCCGCCTGACCCGCGACTGAGCTCACAGCCTCGCAAGCCGGCTGGCCGCGCGCAACACGGAGGCGTCGCCGCCGATGCTGGCGAGCTCGTCGAGACGAACCCAGCGCGCGTCTGCGACTTCAGCGCTCGCGGCAAAGGCGTGCGAGCTTGCGCCAAAGGCGAAGCGGACGTCGAAGTGCTCGTGCGCGGGCTCGAGTTTGCGCGCCGGGATCACGTGAATGTCCACGTCCACGATGCCTCCGCCGTTGAGCAGCGCGACCTCACTCAATCCGACTTCCTCAGTGAGCTCGCGGCGCGCAGCGGCCAGCAACGTGTCGTCGCTCGGCTCGATGTGTCCGCCCGGCTGCACCCAGATCCCGAGCTTCTTGTGGTGGATGAGCAGCACCGCCTCTCGCTCGGGATCGAGCACGAACGCGCTCGCCGTAAAGTGCCCAGGCACGAAATGCGAGCGCTCCCAAGCGCCCGCCGACTCGCTCAACATCAGCATGCGTTCGAGAAAACCTTGCTCGCGAAGATCGGCGGCGCGGTGCCCTCGCAAAGCTTCACGCGCTGAGGCAAGCTCCATCGCGCCCGCGTTAGCGGGCGTCCGACGCGGCGGCAACCAGCAGCGACTACGAGCCCCGGACAGGCCCGAGCCGCGCATCAAAAGGCGCCCCGGCAGGACGGTTGACCGACGCTCGGTTCTGTGGAAGAAAGCCGCCTCCCCGCACTACGATTTCCAGCAAAAAACGGGTCATTAGCTCAATTGGTAGAGCAGCGGACTCTTAATCCGTTGGCTGACAGTTCAAGTCTGTCATGACCCACCAAACTCTCGTAGGGACTCAGAAATCGGGCGTGCACCGAAGAGGATTTTCGATCCGTTGGTGACGCCGCGTTCGACGCAACTGTAGCCAGCGCGCGACCGATGGGGCGCTCAGCCAATGCGCCTGCTCTTCGATCACGGCACGCTCGTCCCTCGCGGAAGCGCCGGACATCAACCTCAACTCCGGGGCCGCTCTGGCCGCGCGTTGCGCTTTCCGCGCACCAGCGCATCGCTACGCTGAGGTTTCCTCTCGTGGCAGCAAGGTGAAGCTCGCCCAAAAATCTGGGACCGCTGAGCCGCTTGCGTCGCACACGCGGCCAGTTCGTGGGTCGGGGGGACGGCGCGCTCACAACACGTCGACGACCTGCAGGCTCAGCGCTCCAGGAGCTCGTCCAGCACGTCGTCGCTGAACGACTCCTGCTCGATCCACCGCCGCGTTAAAGCGATTTCTCTGAGAAGACCGTGGCCTTCTAGCGTCGTGTCCTCGACGCGGAGGAGCGCTGTCAGGCGCCCATGCTCGTCGTCCGAGAGCGCGAGGCCGCGGCTCACGAAATGACGATGCGTATCGACGTCCATGAATCGAGGAGTGAGCCGCAATCCGGTGCGCCGGGCCAGACTGCGAAGAATGAGAACGCCAGAGCGATCAAGATCACCCAAGTACCTCGCGGATAGGCCGTGGGCAGCAAGACGTCGCAGCAGCCCCACGACGGCAAGGTTCGCCTGTCCAGCCGAGCACACCACGATCTCGGGCGTGAGGCCGCGCCCCACCCGAGCATCCACGTAGTCGAGGTACGGTGCCAGGTTTTCGAAAATCGTGACTCGCTCCACCGCCGGTGGGTCGAGCGTCGCGTCGCGCAGTTGTTGGACGACGATTCGGCTCGATTCGCCCAGCTGCGCGTGCCGAGCCACGTGATCGAACGTGCTCCCTTGTTTGCGATAGACGATGGGGCCGAAACAGAGCACGGACGCGGCCGCCTCGTCGAAAAGGACGCCATGTGCCTCCAGCGCAGAGGCGCGGTACGCCGCGATGCTCGGAAACGCGCCGAGCTCGTCGAGCAGCGAGACCGTGCGCGGGTCGTGGCTGACGAGCGCCTCGCCGACCCAGCGATGGAGCTCGCCGCCGGGACGGAGTGCCTTGCTGTTGCCGAGGAAGCGGGCTGCGAAAGTCTGCGCGCGCATGGTTTCCTTTAGCTCCGCCAGCGCGTCGACGCAGTGCACGACGTCCGAGACGAGCCGCAATGCGGTAGCGACGTCGCTCGCCGCAGCGCGTACGACCAGCGCGGACTCGCCCTGGCCGAGCGCGAGGCGTTGCGCCCGGAGGAACGACAGCGAGGCCGGACCCCTGGCAACGCATTCGAGCGAGAGCAAGCCGCGCTCGAGCGCCGTTCGCCTCTCTCGATCTTCAGTCAGCCGATCGCGCGGCGCGCGCCCCATGGCGGAATACAGAGCCTCAACGAGCGCTCGCTCGAGCGCGCGATCTTGCGCGATGGTGGCGAACTCGAGCCTGACCGTGTCCGGGCCCTTCGCACGCGCTGGGCGCACCGCCCGCGGCGTGAAGATCCGAGCCAAAGCTTCGGACACTGCGTTTGGCGCCCGAAGCGTGATGCGCGCCGGCAAGCGACCCTGGCGCTGCTCGACGCGATCGAGGATCTCAGCGAGCACAGCGCCGAGCCCCGGCGTCGCCTGCACCATCGCCTCGAGCTCCGCTTGCAGCGCCGACATTTTTTCTGACCTGGGCAGCATAGCGGGTCTTGCAGGTGGGAGCACGCGGAGCTATCGGTTTTGCGCGTGCCGCTCGAGCTCGAAGAAATCGCGCTGGCCAAGGGCCTACTGACTGGCGACGCGCTTGCGTTCGAGGGCGGCGCGGCGCCGTTGTTGCTGCGAGCTCTCGAGCGGCCGGTCGCGCAAGCGATAGTCGCTGAGCGCGCGCCGATCTACGTCACCATTCTATTTGGCATGCTCCTTCGCCGGCGTGAGCACGAGCTCGAGCCGCTGCACGAGGATCTCGAGCGTTTCCTAGCGCCAGCGCTCGCCGCGCTCGAAACCGACCGCGACGATCAGGCCTTCGCACGCGATGTCGACGCGCTCGTCGCCTGGGGCTGTCTCGAGCGTCATGCAGAGCCCTTGAAGATCCGTGGCTACAAGGATCTGCGACGCGAGCGTTTCCGCTATCGGTTGAGCGAGGACGCGGTAGCGCTTCTGGGGTGGCTCGAGGCTCGGCTCTCAGCTCGGCTCGAGGGTCGAAGCGACGACGGCCGCGATTTGCTCGTCGACGTGCTAGGTCAGCTTCGCGAGCTCTCGCGAATCGTCACGCTCTCACACAAGGGTGAGCGGGAGGAGGATGCACCGAGGCGCACGATGTACTTACTCGGTCTGATCGACGAGCGCGTGAACGCGATCAGCGAAGAGCTCCTTGGCTTCCGCGCCAGCATGCTGGCGTTCTCCGCGCGCCCCTACGATCTCGAAGCGCTGCGGGCCATCCTCGGCTGGCTCGAGCGTTACGTGGCCGTGTACCTCGCCGGCCTGCGCCGCTTGGGCGGCGAAATCCACGCGCGCATCGACGATCTGTCCGCGCCGCGCTTTCGCAATGTGCTCGTGGAGCATCAGACGCTGCTTCTGCGCGAGCGTGCCCAGGCGCCCGCGGCGTTTCGTTCGGGGGGCGCGGTGCGGAACGCGACCGATCTCCTGAACGCACTTCGTATCTTCTTCGCCGACAATGGTCAGCTCGCTGAGTTGTGCGCCCGCATCGATGACTCGGCCCGGGCAGTTGTACGCAAGATGCACCGCCACCTGCGCGAGCTCGAACGCCGGAATGCTCGCCTCGAAGATGTTCGGGAACGTATCGCGGAGGTGGCTCGGCTAAGGGCAGGCGATGATGCCGACCCTCGGCTGGCTGCGTTCGCCAACGCCCTGGTCGCGTCGGCGCACGCGCGCTTCGGTTCTCGGTCGGACCACACGGGCGCGCGAGTAACCCCGCCCCTCCCGCGCAAGCACGCGACCCCGGCCATCGACCGTTCGAATCGCCCGCCGCTGCGCCCGAAGCAAGCCCCGGCCGAAAGCGTTCGGGAGCTGCGTGCGCGGCGCCTCGCTGATCTTCGGGAATGGCTCGATACACGGCTATTGCAGGGCAAGGACGAGGTCCGCCTGGCCGACGTTCGCGTTGAAGGACCGTCGCTCCCGCGACGCTGGCTCGACGTTTCGCGCGCGCGCCATCTCGATCGCGGTCGCGATCTGCACCGGCTCGACGTCTCGATCGAAAAAGCTTCCGGAGAAGTACGGCTCGGTGACGAGCGCGAAGGGATCTGCGTGCCCGACTGCGTCGTTAGGGTGTCCCGATGAGCATGTATTTCGAGAAGATTGCCCGAACCCGCGTCCAGGCGATCCTCAATGTGCTGGTCGAGGCGCCCTTCTTCTACCGCGACGACGATCCCGACCTGTTTGCCTTTTTGCGCAAGCACCGCGCCGACTTCACGCGCTTCTACGAAGACCTGTACGACTGGCGCCTCGTCATCGATAACCGTTGCGCCCGGCTATACAAGACGCGTTGGTACAACCGCGCGCTCAAACCGAGCCAGCACGACGTGTTCGAGCTTACGCGGCGAGACGAGTGCATCGCGTTTCTGATCGTCCTCGAATTCTATGAGCACTTACTCGACGAGCGGAACGTCGACGTCGACGATCTAGAACCGCTGCGCTTCGAGTTCGGTCAGCTCTTCGCATTCGCACGCGAGCGCTTGCAGAGCGAGCTTGGCGACGGTGCGCCCGACGAGGACGGCGTCCGGCGTCTGCTCCGGGATCTCGTGCCCAATCTGCTTCGCTATCGCTTTCTGCGCGAAATCCCGCCCGAGCGCGACGAACGCGACGGGCTCGATCGCGATCGCTGGCTCTACGAGTGCCTGCCAGCGCTCCATCACTACGACGTCCGGGCGCTCGGACAATCCGCGCTGCGCGATGCCGCCCTCGGACGGGAGGGCGAGCCTCACTCGCGCGACGAGGAGCCCTCGCCATGAAGGAGTCCCGTCGCGGGAGAGCGCCGCAACGGTTCACGATCCGGCGCGTTCGCCTACTCGGCTTCCATAACTTCGTCGACGAGACGATCGAGATTCGTGAGGGCGGGCATCTCTTTCTGCTCGGCGACAACGGCTCGGGCAAGACCACGGTGCTCGACGCGATTCACCTCGTGCTCACGGGCACTCTTGGCCTCGAGCTCAACGCCGCCGCTCGAGTGGCCGGCGCCCGCGACGCTGGCCGGACTCTGCAGGGGATCGTCCTCCGCCTCGACGCCGAGCGCGGCGTCATGAACGAGGGGGGAGGGGTCGCGTATGCCGTCCTCGAGCTCGGGGAGATCGAGGGCGACGGCTCACTGCTGGTGGGGATCGGCGTAGAGGCTACGACCACGGAGGCGGACGTCACTCGTTGGGCGCTGCTCACGCGCGGCGTGCTCGAAGACCTGCCGCTCGTCGAATTCTCACCCGAAGGCGCACGCGTCGTCTCGCGCGAAGAGCTCCGCGCCCGGCTGGGCAAGCTGGACTTCTTCGTGAGGATGTCGGAGTTCCGCCGCGCGCTCGCCGAGCGGCTCTTCGGCAGCGGAACGCTCTACGAAGAGGTGTGTCGATTCTGGTCCATGGCGAAGGCTTATCGCGAAATCGTGGCTAAGGCGCGTGACTTCGCAGGTCTTTTCGCTCGCCTGCTGCCCTCGCCCAATCGCGAAATCTTCAGTGATATTCTACGCAGCGCGCGCAACCTGGACGAGCTGGAAGACTCGCTCCGACAACTCGATGAGCAGCGTGCATATGTCGCGGCGCTCGCGGAGCTGAGCGAAGAGATCCGGGCGCAACGTGAGACGATCGCTCGCTATCGCTGGCTCGCGACGCATCGCCGGCTGAGCGAGGCGACGACCCTATGCCAGCAGCAGACCGAGCAGCTCCGAGCGGCGACACTTGCGGTCGAAGAAGCGACCGTCGAGGTCGCGCGGGCGCGCGCCCGCGTCGAATCAGCCGCCAACGACGTCGCGACGGCCCTCGCTGCGGATAAGGATGGGCTGGGGGTACGCATGCGGGACGCGGCTGTGCGGCAGAGCCGTCTCGCTGCCGAACATGCTGCCTGCGCGGCTGAGGTCTCGACCCTGGGAAAAATGCTCTCTCAGGCGCATGAATCCGCGGCGAAAGCCGCCGCGGCGCGCGCGATGCTTTTTCGAATCCGCGTCGCGGCTGCGCGTGACGCTGCCGACCGGGTGCGGACGCTGATGACGCCGCTCGACTCCGTGCTCGGCGAGATTGCCGCCGACGAAGCGCGCGTCGATGACGAGCTAGCGACAGGATTGCCGCCAACGAGCCAGTCGGCGATTCGTGACGTCGAGCGCGTCGAAAGAGCCGCCGCGCAGTCGCTACGCGACACAGAACGGGAGCAAGCAAAGAGCGAAGGCCGAGTCGCGGACCTCGCGGCCGAGCTCAGCTCACTCGAGGCGCGTACGGAGGAGCTTCCCAACGTCATTGGCTATCTAGCGGCGTGCGCCGCGCTCGCCGACTCTGGTATCAGGGCTCAGCCGCTGTACGAGCTTCTCGAGCCCAAGCCGTTTGCGCCCGGCGCTTCGCTCGCTGCGCTCGAGACCCTGCTCGGCGATCACCAGCTAGCGTGCTTCGTCGTCCCGAGCAACGATCGTGAGCGAGCGCGTCCGATCGCCGGGGCCCACCAGGGCGCGCGCGTGCTCCTCACCACGGCGGCTGACGCGACGTTGCCGGCATGGATCGCGGGGCTCTTCTCCGCGAGCACGGACCCCGAAGCCCTCGGCGCGCTCGCTACTCTGCTTTCACAGTCCGCATCGCTAGGCCTGCCAGGCGCACCCGATGCGCTCGGCGATCATGAGCATAGGGGGCTCGGACTCCGGACGCGCAGCGATGCGCCGCGTTTAATCGGGGAAGCGGCCCGGCGGCGCGCGCACGAGCTTCGATTGGAACGTGTCCGCAGCGGGCTCGGACTCGCCCAGACCGAGCTCGCCCGCGCGGCGTCGCTGGTTTCGGCCGCCACGGCGAGCCTCGAGCATGCCGAGCAGCTTAGCGTCGCGCTTTCGGGTCTCCGCGCGCAAGAGCTGATCGAGGCCAACGCTGCCCTGCGCGCGGCGCTCAGCGATCGTGATCGAGTGGCGGAGCAGCAGCCCTCGCGCGCGGCCCGGCTCGCGACAGCGACCGCCGAGCTTGACGACGCGACGCGCCTCGTCGAACTGCTCACCGCCCGAGCTCGAGCCGCCGGCCTCGATGAGCTCGAGCGTCGGATCGCCGAGCTCCGCGAAGCCGAGCGCAGGGCCCGCGACGACGAACGAGGGACGCTCGAAGTTCAGGCGCGGGCGTCGAGCGAGCTCTCATCTTGGAACGCTGCTCGGCGCGTGACCGAGCTTCGGTTGGGTGAGTTGCGTGCCGAGCTGGACGCGCTCTCGGTCGCACTTCGGTCGATGCTACCGGGTCCCCTAGCCACGGCAGACGAGCAAGCCCTCGAGAGTTACGTCCGCGTGAGCCAGCGGGGCGACCAGTTCAAGAGCGTGGAGCACATCGAGGACCGGCTGCGCGCCGTCGAGCGCGACGAGGCTGTCGCCTGCGCGGAAATCAGCGGCGACGGCTCCCGCGGCGTACGCAACATCGGTTGGGCCAGCAAATTCGGGTTCGGCTGGTGGCCGGACGAGGCGCGCATCGAGGACCGCCGCGGTCAGCCTTTGCCGAACGTGCTGGCACAGCTCGACAAGTCGCTTGCGGAGCAGCGGGAGGTCATCAACGAAAAGACGCGTGAGCTCATGGAGCGGCTCGTAATGGGCGCGCTTGCACGCGAGCTGCAGGAACACGTCGAGCGGTTGCAAGTGACCGTGCGTGCCATGAACGAGCTGCTCTCGGACCTGCGTTTCGGGACGACGCGCTATCAATTCAGGGTCACTCCACGCGCGGAACGAGTCGAGCTTGTTGCTCTCGTGCGCAAGCTCAGCCTGCTCGACGAAGAGAGTCGCGTGCGCTTCCGCCAATTCGTCGACGAGCGCCTCGACGAGCTCAAACGCCTCGATGACGACACCGAGATCCCCGAGCTGCTCGACTACCGCCGGTGGTTCGACTATCGCCTCTCGATGCGGAGCTCGGGGGCTGACGATACGGAGCTGACTCGCGAGTTGCGTGCGCTCGGATCGGGCGGAGAGCAGGGGGTCCCGAACTATTTGCTCGTGCTCGCGCTTGCGCGCCTGATGTTCGACAACGCCGATGCGCGCATACGTCCCGTGATGTTCGACGAAGCATTTTATGGCATCGACGCCGGCCGCCGCGATCAACTCCTACGCTTCGCAACCGATCTGGGCATTCAACTCGTGGTCGCGTCGCCCGATCAGGACGGAGTTACCCCTTCGGTGAGTCGCACGACCACGCTGTTTTTGGTCAAGGACGAGCAGGGCGACGTTCACCTCGCACCTTATCACTACTGGAACGACCTGCGAGTCGCCCAGCGATCGCTGCTCGCCGAGCGTCCCGACGAGCCTGCGCCGAGCGACGCGGTGTGCGTCGTCGCGCCCGCGAAAGAATCGCCAGCTTGAGCCGGGAAGAGCCCGGCCCGCCCGCAACGCGCTCAAAACGGGCTGCGTAGCTCGTGAGCAGCCGGCGATTGATCGGTCGGAGGCACCCGCTTGACATGACACCTTTAAGGTACCACTCTTAGGCGCGGCGATGGACAAGAAGCGGCCTCACTACGACCTCGCGTCCATCAAGGCTACTTTCTCGACCCCAGACGGGCTGCGGCTCACTGAGACGAGCCTCACGTTCGCCACGCTGGAGCTCGGCCTCTCCGACGCTGGGATCGTGCTCCTGATTCAGGGCGTCGAACGCACACACTTCTACAAGTCCATGACCTCCGTTCGGGATCACCGGATCTGGCAGGACGTCTATCATCTACCGTTCGAAGCACGGCTTCTCTACGTGAAATTCACGACCGACGAAACGGGCTATCTGCTCATCTCACTCAAGGACAAGTGATGAAAACCAAGACACAACGCTGCCCTGAATGTGGTGGGGTCATGAAGTTTGGACTGAAAACCCGAGCGCTGAAGTACCGCGAGCTACTCGACAAGGTTCGTGTGAGCGGCTGGTGGTGCGAGTCGTGCGGGGAAGGCATTCTGACCGGAGACGATCTGCGAAAGTACAGCCGAGCACTTCAGAACCTGAAGGCCAAAGCCGAGCAAGTGCTGCCCCCCGCTGAGGTGACGGCAATTCGGGAAAAGCTCGGGCTCAGCCAGCGGCAGGCCAGCGAGATCCTCGGCGGTGGCCCCAGGGCCTTTCAAAAGTACGAAGCAGGGAGCCAGACGCCGAGCGTCCCAATGAGCCATCTGCTCAAGCTCTTGGCTCGCGATCCGTCGCGGTTGAAGGAACTCGTCGGCGCCCCAAAGAGCCTGTTGCGTAGTACGAGGGCGCGAGCGCATTCACGACCGAGAGGCCGCACCAAAACGGCCGCCGGCTAGCACCGCCGGTTGTCCTCTCGTGTCCCTTCCTGTCCACTCCTGTCCACATCGACAGTTGAGCGAATTCGGCAGATTACCGCATGTTTCCCGCGGGTTGCAGTCGCCTGAGAGCGCGCTCTCTTAATCCGTTGGCTGACAGTTCAAGTCTGTCATGACCCACCAGAATCACTGAAGAATCCGATCCGCTCCCTTCAGTGATGGTCCGCGGCGCCGACTCTTGCAGCAACGGGATCGCCGTCGAGAAGTCCACGTGGGGAGCGTGGTCGGCAGGAAGCTCGCGCAGGTCGCAAGCGTATCAACCCAATGCTTGTCGGCTTCGTGAGTTCCACTCTTCGGCTGCTCAATGCGATCGTCTCCGGTCTTTCTCTTTTTTGGGGCAGTCGCCCTGGTCTCAAGCCGGCTGTCGGTGGCTCGCGCGGACCCCGAAGCCGGTGTTCCCGAGCGGGCAGGCGCGAGGCAGAACCATCCACCCAAAATTGGCTGGCCCTCAGTCGAGCCCGCTCTGTCGTCGTCCGGCGGCGGGAGCGAAATCGCGCTGCGCCGCGGACGGCTGACACGCATCACGTTCAACGCCGAGGATGCCGATGGCGATGCGCTGGTCTACGAGATCACGCCGGTACCGGCCGGCGCGACGTTCGACACAGAGCAGGGCGTGCTCAGCTGGCAGCCGAGCAGAGCGCAGGAAGGCGAGCAGCGGTTCGAGCTTGCGGTCAACGACGGCCGTGTCACGGTCAAGCGCACGTTCGTGTGCGTCGTGCAGCCGAACCGCCCGCCGAGCGAGGGCGGCGAGCCAACGGTTTTTCTGAGCGCTCGGTCTGCGAAACCGGCAGAAGACGCAAGCTACCTGAATGGCGCGATGCCGGTCGTCGCTCTGGATCTGGATGGGGATGCCCTGACGTTCCAGGCTCGACAGCTGCCTGCAGGCGCGCGGCTCGTTTCGGCGCACTCGGTGCTGAGCCTTGCCTGGCAGCCCGGTGAAGCGGACATAGGCGAGCACGAGCTGATCGTGGATGTGTCGGACGGAGAGCTCAGCAGCACGGTGCACAAGAAGGTCGTCGTGATTGCCCCCTGGGCAAGCCACGACTCGACAGACTGGCTGCTGCTCGGCGGCGGACCGAGCGCGTTCCTTACCCATCGGGATCCCGAGCTCCTGCTGGGGGGCGCGGTCGACATCACGCTGGTCGCGGTTCGTGAGGACAGCGTGAGCGGTTACCGCTGTGCCCACGCGGAGCAGCAGTACAATTGTCATGCGAGCCATCACCGTTTCTACGGCGAGTTCGAGGTGCTCGACTCGCAGCGTGCGCACACCCCGAGCGTGTTCACCTATGCAGCAGGATACTCCGCGAGCCTCGAGTGGGACCCCGCTCGCCGCTACCTGATCCCACACTATGGCATCGAGCTTGGCGGGCTCGTGCGTGCGGGGCTCGGACACCGCGCGCAGACTCGTCCGTACCTGGGTCTCCATTTGTGGGCCAGCGACAGCGTCTGGATCAACGCGACCGTGGGCTATCGGGTTGTCCCTGCTGAGCTGCTCGACTTGAGCGGCCCCACCTTCACGCTGCGCGCTATTTTGCGTCCGTGGTGAGCATTTGAATGGAAGCGCTCACTAAATCCGCGGGAAAGCGATCGTCAAAAGCGCGGGGGATAGCGGAGGATTCCCCGATTTCTTTGTTCGATTCGCTCCTGCGCGCGCAGCTCCGCGTCCGCATCGAGTCTCGCGCAGCCCGAGCTTCTGGAGCAGTCCAACTTCTTCGCGACGTTAACCGCGCGAAAGTCGCTCGAGGACGTGGCCAACCCGTACGAGATCGCCGGCTGGCAAGTGCGGCACGGAAAGAGCGAAGCGACGCTCACCAGCGAACGCGGAGAGCTCGTGCTGGAAGCGGACATTCTCCACGGCTGCATCGTCCGGGTCGCGGTGGTCGACCCCGCGGAGGCTAGCGCCGACGAACGTCAGCCCAAAGGCTGCTCAAATCGAGCTCTATCGCATCGAACGGCACGGCCCGCACCTTGGCGTCTCCTTCCCAGCTCCGAACCACCTGCCAGCGCGCTCCTTCGAGTTGAAATACTTCGAGGGTCCGCTGAATGGGGTCGAGCAGCGAGGCGAATTGCACGCCCTCACGTCCATATACCGGCATCTTGCGTACGCGGTCGAGTGAGCTCGTCGAAGGCACCCACATCGCGCGCTCTCTTAATCCGTTGGCTGACAATTCAAGGCTGTCATGACCCACCAAGACCTCCAGAAATTCGTCAGGTTCCGGGGGGACGATGGACTTGAGCGGACAACGAGAGGGGCTGCGCGCCGAATGCGGACTCACCGCGCACCCGCCGTAGACTCCCACTTGGTCTCGAATCGCTTGAGCGCAGGGTGGCTGACGAGCAGGTGCCAGACCACCGCGCACAAGCCCTCCGTGTGAGGCGTGACGCGATCCGGGGAAACGGTCGGGATGAGCACGCAGGCCGCAGCCGCAGCGCGCGTCGCGCCGCCGTCCTTGCCGACGATGCCGAACACCGGAGTGCCGACCCCGGCCGCTAGCTCCAGCGAACGCACGAGGTTCGGAGACACGTTCTTCTCGCGATTGCCGCCACCGACCGAGAAGATCAAAAGCGCGTCACGAGCGCTGAGCCTGGACACTTTGAGCCATTCCGAAAAGCTCGTGTCCCAACCCTCATCGTTGACGCGTGCCGTGAGCTCCGAAACGTTGTCGGTGGGCGCGTAGGCTTCGAACGCACAGATCTTGCGGAAGTCGTTGACGGCGTGGCTGGCGTGGCCCGCGGAACCGCCGACGCCCAAGATGAACAGCCGCCCGCCGGCCTCGCGCACGCGAGCAAGCCCGGTGGCGACGGCGTCGATGCTGGCAACGTCGAGTGCGCGCACTGCTTGCACCGTCTCGTCGAGGTAGAGGCGAACGAACTCACTCATAGCTTGAACCCGGCGGCGGCTGCGTCGCGGTGAAACATCTGCACAGTCTCCAGGCTGAAGTCGGCCAGGTCCTTGCCGATAGTGGGCAGCTTGGCCAAAAGGTCGTTGGTCACCGTGATGATATCGCAGCCGACCTCCGCCGCCTGCACGATGTTGAGCAACTCGCGCGGGCTCGCCCACAGGAGCTCGATGTTCATGTCCACAGCGCGACAAGCAGCAAGCGCGTCGCGCATCAGCGGCACCGGGTCGACACCAGTGTCGGCAATGCGACCGGCGAACACCGAGATCACGGAGGGCGCCCCGCCCTTGAGCGCGTTCGCCGTATCGCTGACTTGCTCGAGCGTGCAGAGTGCGGTTACGTTCAGCTTGACGCCCGCGGCCGTCAGCTCGCGAATCAGCGGCGTAGTGCTTTCGCGACGCGTGTTGGTGATCGGAATCTTGACGTAAACGCTATTGCCCCAGGTGGCGATCTCACACGCCTGACGCTGCATCTCACCGAATTCGTCGGCAAACACCTCGAACGAAATCGGCTTGTCGCGGATGCTCGCGAGCACCTCGAGCGCGAACGCACGGTAGTCCGTGACGCCCGCTTTGCGCATCAGCGTCGGGTTGGTGGTAAAGCCGGCAATGCGCGGGTTCTCGGCCAGCCCGAGCATGGCGGGCAGCGACGCGCCGTCGGCAAAGATCTTCAGTTTGTCGAGTTTCTTCGTCATTTGAAACTCAAGTCAACGGCAGCCATAGCACAAATTGCCCGGCAAATACGCCCGCTCTGCTCGACCTTGAGCGATCGCGCATGCTAGCTTTGCATAGCTATTTTGGCTCATCGGGCTCGCAAACGAGCGCGGAGGCATCTTGAAGGCACTCGTCACGGGGGGTGCAGGCTTTATCGGCAGTAATCTCGTGGATCGGCTGCTCGCGCGCGGCGACGAGGTCGTCGCATACGACAACTTTTCGACGGGGAACCGTGCGTTTTTGCGCGACGCGCTCGAGCATTCCAAGTTCAAGCTGGTCGAAGCTGACCTCCTGGATACCGCGACGCTCGGGAGCAGCATGCGAGGCTCGGACTTCGTCTTTCATCTCGCCGCCAACGCGGACGTGCGCTTCGGCACGGAGCATCCGCGTCGTGATCTAGAACAGAACACGATCGCGACGTTCAACGTGCTCGAGGCCATGCGCGGCAACGACATCAAACGGTTGGCCTTCAGTTCCACCGGTTCGATCTATGGCGACGCGACCGTGTTCCCCACGCCCGAGCACGCGCCGTTCCCGGTACAGACGTCATTGTACGGCGCGTCCAAGCTGGCGGGTGAAGGCTTGATCGCGGCGTATTGCGAAGGCTTCGGCTTTTCTGCGTGCATCTTTCGCTTCGTATCGATCCTGGGTGAACGCTACACGCACGGTCACGTCTTCGACTTTTACAAGCAGCTGGTGGTGAATCCGAAAGAGCTCCGCGTGCTGGGCAACGGCAAGCAAAGAAAGTCCTACCTCTACGTGCAGGACTGCATCGACGCCATGCTGCTTGCCACCGACAAGCTCCAGAGCAAAGCGCAGATCCTCAATCTTGGCGTGGATGAGTATTGCGAAGTCAATCAATCGATCGGCTGGCTGACGAAGGCGCTCGGCCTCACGCCGGAACTCCACTATAGTGGTGGCGAGCGCGGCTGGATCGGTGACAGCCCGTTCATTCTGCTCGATTGCGCACGCATGCGTGGTTTGGGCTGGGCGCCCAAGTTGACGATTGAGCAAGGCATCCTGCGCACGCTCGACTACCTTCGCGCAAACTCTTGGCTACTCGAGTCGCGAGCGTAAAGTGGGCTCTCCCCCTCGACGACGACAACTCCTGACGCGTCGAGCTCGAGGGCATTGAACGCGCCCCTGAGTCGTTCAGGCGTCAGAGGATCTTAGTGCCCTCGTAGTCGAAGCCGAGCTTTACTTCCATCAGCCCAGCCTTCTTGAGCGCGGCACGGAGCCGCGTCTTTTCTTCAGTGTAAAACAGCAAGAAGCCGCCGCCGCCTGCGCCGATGACCTTGCCGCCAATCGCGCCGTTTTCTAGCGCGAGCTCGTACCAAGTATCGATGTCCGGGTTGCTCATGGCGGCCGATCGCTTCTTCTTGTGGATCCAGTGCTCGTGCATCAGCTCGCCATAGCGAGACAGGTTGCCCGTCTCGAGCGCCTCGCGACTGCGGTAACCAAGCTCGCGTACGTAGTGCAGGTTATCGATCATGGCCTGATCGTTGCTCTTGCTCTTGTCGTCCTGCTCTTTGAGCACCGCCGACGCGGCGCGGTAAAAACCGGTCGAAACGATGACCAGATTGTCTTCGAGTAAATCGATGATTTCCTCGCTCGCGTCTAGGGGGCTGGCGTCCACCTTACCGTCCTTGCGGAACTCGAACGCGGTCACACCGCCGAACGCGGCGATATACTGATCCTGCTTGCCAATCGGCTCCTTCAACAAATCGAGCTCGATATGACAAGCCGTCTCCGCGAGCTCGTTCGCGAAGATGAAATGACGCTTGAACTTGTATAGTGACTTGAGCAGAGCGGTCGTGAAGCTTCCGGACGAGCCGAGCCCGGTTCCCGCTGGAATATCCGCGAGGCTCGAAATTTCAATGTTCGGGCCTTCGATACCCGTGAGCTTGAGCGCTTCGCGAATGATCGGGTGGTGGATCTCCGCGACCGTCTTGACGCGCTCAATCTGCGAGTAGCGCAGCAGAATCTCCTTGATCGGCGTGCGCTGAACGGTCACGTACACATACTGCATGATCGCCGCGCTCAGCACGAAGCCACCGTGGGCGCGATAGTACGACGGGAGGTCCGTTCCGCCCCCGCCGAGACTAATTCTGAGAGGGCTCCGTCCGATGATCATCTCGCTCTTCTAGCTCGAAAGCGGCGCATTCGTAGCAAGATTTTGGGAATCTTCTAGGAATCAGCGCGTGCCAAAGTCGCGTCGCACTACGCGGACGAGATGCCCAAGCAGCGCTCCAGCGCGTCGGCAACACCGTCGACGGTGAGCTCGGTCGTGTCGATCCGCGGCAGCTGGAGCGCGTCGGCTTGGCCGCGGAGGTAGGCGGCCCAACTGTCCATTTGCGGCGACGCGAGCTCCGGTTGTCCGCGCTCTGTGAGGCGTCGCTCGCGCGCGCCACGTTCGCAGTCGAGCAGCACGACGCTCAAATCGACGTCACGGTCCGCCAGCGCGGCGAACACGAACGACGGTCGCGTCTGTCCGTCGAGCAGCGCGAGCGAGCCGCTGGTAACCTTCGACATTTCGTCGACCCAGGCGCGGGTGGCATGCGCTTGCCAAGCTTCCGAGCCACCGAAATCGCGATCCATGACAGCCCTCGACGGCACGCCGATCGCGTCGAAGTAAAAGCAGCGAAGCCGCGCGTGTGCCCGCGCCTCTAGGCAGCGAACCGCGCTCGTCTTGCCGACACCTGAAGCTCCCACCACGAACGAGAGACGCGCGCGCGTCGCCGCGGCGATCAGCTCGACGCGGTTGCCGAATGGATCGTCGACGTACGCGCGCCCGACGCCCGGCAAGATTTCGTCCTCGGTGACCGAGACTCCCGCCGCCCGCAAGCGCACTAGGGGCTGTCCCAAGTTTCGTCACGCGCCCCCGAGCAGATCGCGCAGCCAGAGGACGGAACAGGCGAGTTGAAGGAGCGCGAGATAGTTTCGCGCGGTCTTTTCGAAGCGGGTGGCGAGGGCTCGAAAACGCTTCAGA
>DASXKQ010000023.1:0-1798 GCA_036496745.1 Polyangiaceae bacterium | reverse complement strand
AGTAACTGCCGGCGTTTCCGTGCGTGGTCCTTGATATCCGCTTTGCGCCACGACCGATGGATTACCGACCGCTGCCGGCACGAACTGCTGCGCGGTTGGCGATACGCCTCCAGCCGGAGGCGGCGTCGAGCCGGACCCTTCGTAGGATGGTGCCATCGTGCGATAGCCGAGCGAGCTGCCTTCGGGAGTGGCGATGATCGCTTGGGCAAACTCGGACATCGACTGGTAACGAGTGGCCGGATCCTTCTCGAGGCCTTTCATGATCACGGCTTGAAACTGAGGCGAGATAGCGAGGCTAGGAAAAACAACGGCCATCGGCGGCGGTCGCTCGTTGAGGTGTTTGGCGAGCACGCCGAGGAACGTCTCGCCCGTGAATGGGACCGCGCCGGTGAACATCTCGTACAGAATGATCGCGACCGCGTACACGTCGGCGCGCAAATCAGCATGCTTGCCGCCCGCTTGCTCGGGCGCCATGTATTCAGGTGTTCCGAAAATCATGCCGGTTCGCGTGAGCCGGCGAGGTTTCGACTGCGTGGGCACGTCGTCCTTGGAACGCAGGAGCGCGATACCAAAATCGACTATTTTGACGATTTCTTCGCCGTCTCCGGTGCGTTGTAGAAAGACATTTTCGGGCTTCATGTCGCGATGCACCACGCCATTGGTGTGAGCAGCGGCCAGCGCGCGGCAGATCTGGAGTGCGATACGAATGCCCGTTGCGGGGTTGAGCACTTTCCTGCGTGAGATCTCGTCGGCAAGATCATTGCCTTCGAGGAACTCCATCGCCAGGTAAAAGCAGCCGTTGTCGAGCTGTCCGAAGTCGAACACGTCGAGCACGTTCGGATGCTTGATGCGCGAGGCGCTAATCGCTTCTTGTTGGAAGCGCGTGACGATATCGCCCTTGCTGGCGTACTCGGGGCGGAGCACCTTCAGCGCTACGCGCTTTTCGATGGCGATGTGCTCGGCGAGATAGACTTGGCCCATCCCGCCTTCGCCCAGCTGCTTGAGCACGCGGTAGCGCCCCGCGGCCACCGTGCCAATGAGAGGATCGTTCGGAGCGTTCATGCGGACGAACTCGGCCTGGTTCGAGTACGACCATACCGTTCCTCGCTTCGAGCAGCCAGAGTGCCCTTTTTCAAGTGTGGAAAAGAACGGAGCCCTGGTACTCTCACCCTCCCCATGATCGTTGTGATGGAGCCCGACGCGCACGAAGCGGCGGTCGAAGGTGTCATTTCCTTTCTTACCGCAGCCGGCTTCGACGTCCATCGTTCGAGCGGGCAATCAAGAACGACGCTCGGCGTGGTCGGCGACGTGACTAGCAACGATGTTTCGGTCGTGAGCGAGCTTGCGGGAGTAGCGCAGGTGGTGCAAGTCAGCGAGCCGTTCAGGTTGGCGTCGCGACGTTTTCGCCAACGCTCCACGGTCATTGAGGGCCCTTGGGGAAGTATCGGCGGCGAGCGCCCGTGGATTGCCATCGAGCCGATTGGTCCAGTTGGTCCAGCTCGCGCTCGGGCGTCCGTCGAGGAAGCGGGGCCACCGTCGGCCGAGCTGCCGTACGAGGTCGCCGCGGGTCGCCCGTTCGACGCGGCGGTGACACGCTCGGCGCACGCGCTCGAGAGCGTCGGTGCCCTGGCGTGCCTGTCGATCCATTCCAGACCTCTCGAGCTGCACTATCCGCTACGTTTCGTGGAGCGAGCGCCGAGTTGGGGGGCGAATGCCTGGATCGGAGCAGCGGAGCGCGAGCTCGAACGCGGTGAGGATCACGTCGTGCTGCTGGAAGCAGGCGGCGAGTACCCCAACG
>DASXKQ010000022.1:0-19021 GCA_036496745.1 Polyangiaceae bacterium | reverse complement strand
AGCGCCAGCACGACGAGCGCTGGGTGGATCTTCGCGGCAACACCGATGATCTTGGGATTGAGCAGGTTCGCTTCGATCTGGTGGATACCGATGATCCAGAGCAGCACCCAGAGCGCAGTCCAAAATCCTTGTGTCAGGCCGATCAGCACGGCTGGGATCGCGCTCAAGATCGAGCCGAAGATGGGCACGATGCTCATCAACGAAGCGACGAGCGCCAAGATGGGCCAGTACTTCACGCCGAACAACCAAAAACCTATCGCGGACAGGCAGCCGTTCACGCAGCAAATCACCAACTGGCCCCGCACGACGCCTGCGAGCCCGCGATCGATCCGCCAAAGGAGACGATCGAAGCTGACTCTCGAGCGCGGCGGCAGCAGAGAACGAAAAAAGCCAATCACGGTTTCGCGCGTGTGCATGACGTAACCGGCCACCATCAACGTCATGAATAGCAGGAAGATCGCGCGCGCCACGCCACGGATCAAAGCATGCCCAAGCAGTATGATCTCGAGCGCGTTGCGCTTTACGTAGCTGAGCGCCTCGTCGAGCCCCTGACTGGTGAGATCCGTTACGTCGAAACGCTCCACGGATTTGCCGGTTGCCGATCGCACGCGCCAATGCCCAGGGCCGTGTTGCACGATGTCGAGGCCTGCGCCGACCTCCACGGACAGGACGCCGTCCGGGCGTTGATGAATCTCGAGCGCAGCGGCGGGATCCTCGGGTGTCGGAGCGGGCGGCTGGCCACCGCGGTGCATCAAGCCCTGCACCCAACCCTCGAGCACGGGCCCCCATTTGCGGGAGAGTTCCTCGGCCAACGCGGGAGCGTCGCGGCCGAACTTGGCCCCCTCGCTATACAGACGCGGCGCGATCGCGGCTGCCGTCAGGTAGAGGGTGCTCAGCGTGGCCGCGTACACGAGTAGAATCGCGGCCGGGCGCGGAATCCGCGCGCGCTCACAGCGCGCGACGAGCGGAGTGAGCACGTAGGCAACGATCAACGCGAGCACGAAGGGTAAGAGGACCTCGCGCGCCCAAGTCACGAAAGCGACGACGACGGCACCGCTCACCGAGAGAAAGATGACGCGCGGGCGTGTCCAACCGCCGTCTGGTCGTCCAGACGGCGGCTCTCTGACACTCGACGGACCGCTCACTCTTCGCCGCCTTTCATCCAGCGGCAACGAACCGGCGTTGCGGGCGTCGACGAAGCGCCATCCCGCAAACGTTCAGTTCGATTCGTCGTTATTCGGCGGCGGGGGCTGGCTCGTCGTTTTGAGTGCACCAAGCTTGTCTTTGAGCACGTCGCCCAAGGTGGCGCCCTTGCCGGCTTGTTCGCGTTTGAGCGCCGAGACTTGATCGGCCTCGGGGCTTTCACCCGGGTTGCGCATGGTCATCGTCAAACGGCGATCCGCGCTGTCGATGTTCGAGATCTCGGCTTTCACCTTCTCGCCCACCTGGACGTTGGTGCTGGCCGGGATTTCGTTGTTCGGAATCAGGCCTTCGATGCCCTCGGCGATCCGTACGAACGCGCCGTATTCCGTGACGCTGATGACCGTCGCATCGTCCACGACCGTGCCGGTCTTGTACTTGCTCATCAGGTCGGGCCACGGATCGTCCCAGAGCTGCTTCACGCCCAGGCTCACCTTCTTCTCGTCGTGGTTGATCGAGAGGATGATGGCCTCGACGTCGTCGCCCTTGTTGTACAAATCGGCCGGGTTATTGACCTTGACCGTCCACGACAGATCCGTCTTGTGGACCATGCCGTCGACGCCCTCTTCGATGCCGACGAACACGCCGTAGTCGGTGAGCGAGCGGACCTTGCCGCCGATCTTGTCGCCTGGCTTGTATTTGTCGGTGAACAGAGACCACGGATCCGGCTCGAGTTGCTTGAGGCCGAGGCTGATGCGCTTGGCGCGCGAGTCGACCTCGAGCACCTGACACTCGACCTCGTTACCCATCTCGAGCAGCTTCGACGGATGCTTGACCTTCTTGGTCCAGCTCATCTCGCTCACGTGGATCAAGCCCTCGACGCCCGGCTCGAGCTCGACGAATGCGCCGTAGTCGGTAAGGCTCATCACCTTGCCGTGCACGCGCTTGCCGAGCGGATACGCCTCCTCCACGTGGTTCCAGGGATCCTCCTGGGTTTGCTTCATGCCCAGGCTGACGCGCTCTGTTTCGGCGTTGTACTTGAGCACCTTGACGGTGACCTCGTCGCCGACCTTGAACACCTCGCTCGGGTGATTCACGCGACCCCACGACATGTCCGTGATGTGGAGCAAGCCGTCGATGCCGCCCAAATCCACGAACGCGCCGTATTCGGTCAGGTTCTTGATCGTGCCGGTGACGGTCATGCCCTCTTCCAGGGTCATCAGCGTCTTCTTCTTCATCTCGTCGCGCTCGGTTTCGAGCAGTACACGACGCGAGAGCACGATGTTGCCGCGCTTCTTGTTGAACTTGATGACCTTGAAGTCGAAGGTCTGACCGATCAACTTCTCCAGATTGCGGATCGGCCGCAGGTCGACCTGAGAACCGGGCAGGAATGCTTTTACGCCGCCGCGGATCGTGACCGACAGGCCACCCTTCACACGCTGGCTGATGGTGCCGGAGATGATCTCGTCACGCTCGCAAGCGGCCGAGATCTCGTCCCACACCTTCATCTTGTCGGCCTTCTCCTTGGACAAGGAGATCAGACCGTCGTCGCTCTCGCGACTCTCGATGAAAACGTCTACGCGATCACCCGCCTTGACGGAGATGACACCGTTGGCGTCGACGAACTCGTTCTTGTTGATAACCCCTTCGCTCTTGCCGCCGATGTCCACGACGACGGAGTCGTGATGGAGCTGAACGACCACACCCGTGACGATTTGCCCCTCCCCACCGAGCGCACCCGAGTTCGCGTCGGTCGCCTCGAATAGCGCCGCGAAGTCAGAGAGCGCCTTGTCGTGAGTGGTCGTTTGAGTATCAGCCATGGATAGAATCGTTGCCTCCTTAGGGCGGTCTGCGAGAGTTGCGGGCGGCTACCGTAGCTGCGCCGAGCCCGGGCCTCGCGTCGGGCTCGGTCAGGTAGCGCACGGGGTCGGTCGCGTCAAACGCAAAAACCGGACCTTACCCGCGTTATGGCTCGGGAACCGCCTCAAAGTGGGCTCGTATGGCTCGGCCTAGCCAACCTGCCCCCTGATCCAGCTCGTCTCGTCGGACGAGGGTGCGCACGCCGAACTCGTTCGGGCGCCGTTGCTGGATCTGCGCCTCGGCCAGCGGGCGTCGCAGGCCCGAGTCCACGGGGACGAGTGAGGCTAGACCGTGAACGCCGTCCGCGATCCGAGCGTTCGGCCGCGCCTGATCCCCTTGGAAACGCAGGGCGACGTCCGCGTCGATATCGCCGCCAAGCTGGAACGCCCCGCTCGCTCGCTCGAGACCCGCGAGAGTCCCCGGTGAGCTGCCTGCCAGCGCCGCGGCGAAACCGCCGGCCCCTTCAGGCGGAAGACCGAGCACGAGATAGGCCTGGCTGCCCGTGAGCGCGGCTGTCAGGCAAGCGGGCCCGGACGCGACGATCAAGGCGCCGTCGTCGGCCTGAGCGATCGCCGGGCCATTGTCGAGAACGACAGCGCCTCGTTCTCGACGAGTCGCCACGTGCTCCTCCGCCAGGACGGCTTCCAAGCCGTCTATCACGCCCTTGGGCGGGAATTTGCCACCCAAAATGACGACCCAATTTTGCTCGTTCGAGCCGATGCCGACGACAACTTCGCGTAGGTCGCGCGCGAGGTCGACGCCGGTGTGCGCACGAAAGCGATCGTGCCGCGGCTTGAGGCCGATCGTGCTCGGCGCCCCGAGATCGAACAGTGGCAACAAATGGGTCCGCAGCGGCTCGAGCACGAGCATCGTTTCTACATCGACGCGTACCGCCAATTGGGTGTCCGCCGGCAGATGGCGAGCCGCCACGCGCGCATAGGCGACGTGCGCGAAATACAGGTAAATCCCGCCCGCCGCCGCGAGCAGGATCACGAACGAGAAGCCGCTCATCAGGCGTCCGAAACTCACGCTCGGTCGCGCCCTTTGCTCGAACTCGTTCATGGCTGCTTCTTTGCGCCAGTATCGCCGCAGCTGCCGCCGCAAATGGCTCCAAGCAACTCCGCGCGATTGAGCGTGACGTGCGCGGTGACGAACGCTTCCACGTGCTCGATGCTCGTGCGATCGGCGAACGTGCCCAGCCGCTCGTCGCCGTGCAGCGCCGCTTTGAGCTCTCCGAGCGCTCGCGCTACGCTCGCGGCGATCTCGCCGTCACCGAATTCGAGCGCGAGCTCCACGGCAAGTCCGGCGCTCGTGACGTCCGCGCTACCCTCGATACGCAGGACGTGCTCAGCGAGCTTCCGCAGCTGCCCGGTGCCCGCCGGGAGACGACCCAGCAGCGCGCGCGGACGGACGGCAATCGAGACGAGCCCCTTGCTCGGCGGCTCCAGCGCTCCTCCGCGACGACCGAACTCCAGCGTGCGCTCGACACTGTCGAGCTCGGCGATCGATGCGACGACCACCAGATCGTTCGCGTGCAGGTAGATGCGCGCGGGGTCGGCGCGTTCGGTGGTGCCCAGATGATCGTAACGTCGGAGGGCGCCGCCGAGATCGTCTGGCAGCGCGAACTTGCCACCGCGATGCGGATCGAAATCAGCGAAATTTCCCCGTAGAATCCAGACCAAGTCCGAGCTCGCCACGGACGAACCGGGCCGCGCACCGAGCCACAGCGTGTCGGCCTGGGCGAGCACGTCTGTGAGCGGCTCCGAGCCGTGGTTCCCGCCGCGCAGCGCACGCTGGCGAAGCTCGTCGAGGATCCCGGATCCCAGCGCGTCCCGGACCCGCCCGAGATCGAGCCTCATCACGAAGTCGAGATCGGGCGGCACGAGTTCGGCGGGATCGTCGACCGCCGCTGCCGGAGGTGGCGCCGCAACCCGGCGCGTCGCGCAACTCGACGCGGTCAAGAGGACGACGCAAGCTAGGGCACAATCGCGCCAAAACGACGTCGCGAGCGCACTACGCACCAGACTGCGCAAGCAGCTCCAACTCCACTCTGCGCACGCGAGTGACGATCTGCTCAACGACCTCGTCGATGTTGAGGGTCGAGCTGTCGATAACGACCGCATCTCCGGCTTGCTTCAAGGGCGCTACCGGCCGAGTACTGTCGCGTTGATCCCGTTCGACGACCTCGCGCTTCACTTCGCCGAGTTCGGCTCGAGCGCCTCGTGCAATCAACTCATCGAAGCGACGCTTGGCCCGCACCTCGACGCTGGCGGTGAGAAAGAACTTCGCTTGCGCATTCGGAAACACGACGGTTCCGATGTCTCGTCCCTCCAGTACGACGCCGCCATTTTGCCCGGCCTTGCGCTGCATATCGAGCAATGCTTCGCGCACCTCCGGCACCGCGGATACCTTGCTCGCGCCCTGGCTCACGCTCGGCTCTCGGATCGCTTCCGACACGTCCTCGCCGCGCAGGTAGATAGCGAACCCTCCTGGACCCTTGCCGGCAATGTCGATCGTGTTGTCGGCTACCAAAGCGCGCGCGACGGTGCCGACGGCGACGGAGTCGTCCCACGAGACACCCCCGCGCTGAGCCGCAAGCGCGACTACACGGTAGAGCGCACCCGTGTCGACCAGCAGATAGTCGAGTCGCGCCGCGACGCGCTTGGTCACGCTGGACTTGCCCGCGCCTGCGGGGCCGTCGATCGCTACCACCGGTCTCGTCACGACAGCACCTCCAAATGAGCGCCCAGGGCACGCAGAGTGCCGACGAAGCGAGGGAAGCTGACGGCCACGCAGTCCGCGTCCTCCACGACGGTCTCGCCGTCTGCCACCAGACCGAGGATCGCGGCCGTCATGGCCAGGCGATGGTCGCCTCCGCTCGAGACACGGGCCGCGGCGAGGGGCCGATCCGGTTGCCCTTCGATCACGAGCCCGTCGGGCCGCTCGCTCGCGCTGATGCCGAAGGCTCTCAAGAGCTCGGCAAGCGCCGTGATGCGGTCGGGTTCGTCCTCGCGCAGCTCTGCCACGTCGGTGATCTCGGTCACTCCGCGCGCGCGCGCGGCCAAAGCGCAGGCAATCGGCATCTCGTCGAGCGCGCGCCAGGCGAGCTCGCCACCCAGGCGGGTACCGCGAAGCACCGAACCCGCCGCGCTGACGTCGCCCCACGGCTCACCGAGCGAATCGCCCTTGGGCGTGACCGCGCTACGTCCGCCGAATGCTCGAATGACCTCCAAAATGCCGGACCGAGTCGGATTGAGTCCTGTGCGACGCGTCGACACGTTCGAGCCCGGGATGAGCTCTCCCGCGACCAGCAGATAAGCCGCCGCCGAGATGTCTCCCGGTAGGTCCACGTCGAAACCGCGTATCGAAAGGGGATCGGCCGGTGGGTGCAAACTCACCACCGGACCTGCCGTGCGAATCGGCATGCCGAGCGCATCCATCAAACGCTCGGTGTGATCGCGCGACACGAACGGCTCGTGAATCAGGGTCGGGCCGCTCGAAAATAAACCGGAGAACAGCAACGCGCCTTTGGCGTGATCGCTCGGCGCAGTCATCGCGTATTCGATCGCCGTCAGGCGTTCGCCGGCGGGCAGACCGGTCACCTCGATGGGCAAGGCGGTGTCCGTCGGGTCCTTCGCACAGCTCGACGCCTCTAACTTTGCGCCGCGCAAACGCAACGGATCGACGACCACTCCCATGCGGCGCCGCGAAAGAGCGGCTGTCCCGACCAGCCGCGACGAGAAAGGCTGCGCCGATAGCACACCCAAAAGAAGACGTGCCGTGGTCGGCGAATGGCCGCATTCGATAGCGGCACTGGGCGCGCGGAGCCCCGCCAAGCCAACGCCGCGCACGCGCACGGTGCCGGTCTGATCGTCGTCGAAGCGCACGCCGAGTTGACCGAGCGCGCGGAGGGTTCCGAGATTGTCGCTGCCGTACCCGAAACCGCGCAGTTCGCAAGGGCCGTTGGAGAGCGCCGCCAAAATGAGGGCGCGATGAGTGATGCTGCGATCGCTCGGCACCGGCACGCTGCCCTGTAACGGACGAACCTGCGGACGGACCAAAAGACGGCTCATGACATCAGGCCTACGGCTGAGCGCCCAGAAAATCACGCGCTTTGTCGAGCAAGACTCCAACAGCTGCGCCGTCGATTCCTACGACGAACGAAGCTTCCTTGTCCTTGGCCTCGGCGCTCAGTTTGCGCACGGGCTGTGGGATCCCGAGCAGCGCCAAGAACGGCGCGTAGGCGCTGAGCGTTTGCGAAAGATTACGCACGTTGTCCGCGCCCTGCTTTGCCGCAGTTTCGTCGCCATACACGAGCGTTCCAGCCAAGTTCACTCCGGGGTCTTGGAAGTTACCGATCAGCGCCATCGTCTCGAGCCCCTGCAAAAAGCGCAGGTTGCTGCGTGCCGCATCGGGGATCGGCTGCGCGCGCAGATCGAGACCGGCGGCAAATGGCGCCTTTTGCTCGAGCAACAATTTATCCATCCATGGCGCGGTTTGGCGACGAAGACGTCGCTCCTGAACACGCTCGAGCGCGCGCCGAATGCCGGTTTGGTCGCCGAACAACAACGTATGCGGGCTGAGCACGCAGAAGCCGAGGTTCGCCGACGTATACAAGGTGTAACCTGCGTAGCTCCGCTTGCTGACGGGAGTACCCAGCGGCGTGCGATCGACGCCGTTGGCCGCGGTTTCGATCTTCGCGGAGTCGAAGTTACCGCTCACCACCCCGACCATGTCCGCGCCCTGCATCGAGTAGACGCCGAGATACACGTGGCTGAGATCACGTGTCTGTTCGAAACCGGCCGAAGCCGGTAAGGGCAGACGCGAGGCTAGCAGAGCAGTTAGCTTGCTGCCGAACGGAGACGCCACCAGCTGCGTTGCATCCAACGAAGCGATGCCAACGGCATTGCCCGGCAGGAGCGCGAGCGGGTCACGATCGATATCCGCGGCGCTGAGCTCGCCGCCCGCGCCGTTGCGCACGATCACGTCCACGGCCGAGCCACATGCGACGAGCGCGGGCGCGAGCAGTGCAAGCAGTGCGCAGAGGCGCTTCACGCCAGCACCTCTCGCAACGAGCCGAGAAAGCGATCGTTTTCCGCCGCGGTACCGAGCGTGACGCGCAAGCTCGTGGGCAGGCTGGCAAATGGGCGAACGATCACACCCCGCTCGAGCAACCGCTGATACACGTCGCGTCCCGGCCGTCGCACGTCGACGAGCACGAAATTCGCCTGGCTTTCGGCAACCGACAACCCGAGATCGCCCAGGGCGCGGCTCACGCGCGCGCGCTCGGAAGCATTAAGCTGACGGCTCTTCTGAACGTGCTCATCGTCAGCCAGAGCGGCGATAGCCGCGTCCTGACCGAGGTTACCGACGTTGAATGGAGCGCGGATGCGATTCATGTACGAGATTAAGCTTTCCGGCGCGATCGCGTAGCCGACACGTAAGCCGGCCAATCCATAGATTTTGGAGAACGTGCGACAGATGAGCAATCGCTCGCGCTCGGCGCGCAGGTCGAGGCTGTCGGGGAAATCCGAGGCCGTCGCGTATTCGATATAGGCTTCGTCCATCACGACGATCACCTCGGGCGGGACTGCACGCAAGAACTTGCGCACGGCCTCGCGCCCCACGTAAGTACCCGTCGGATTGTTGGGGTTGGCCACGAAGATCAGCCGCGTTTTCGCGGTGACCGCGGCAGCCATCGCCTCGAGATCGTGGGTCAGCTCCCGCGTCGGCACCGCCGTGAACGGCACGCCGTGTGCGAGAGCCGCGATGCGATAGACCACGAAGGCCGGCTCCGCGAATACGATGTGATGCTGTGCGGTGCAGAACGTGCGAACGGCGAGATCGAGCAGCTCGTTGGAGCCGTTGCCTTGAATCACTTCGCTCATGCTGACGCGGTGATGCGCCGCCAATCGCTCGCGCAACCGATAGGCAGCAGCATCTGGGTAGCGATTGAGCTCGCCGAGCGCGGCGCGGGCCGCCGCCACTGCTTTCGGGCTCGGCCCGAGCGGATTCTCGTTCGAAGCTAACTTGATGGCGCTCGTGATGCCTAGCTCGCGCGCAAGTTCCTCAATGGGCTTGCCGCCCTCGTAAGGCAGCAAGGCCTCGATACTTGGAGTAACCAGCGCGGACATCGGGCGGATCCTAGCCTTTGCTGGGCGCAATGCGTCCTAGAAAAAATTGCTCGAGCGCGTCTGCAGGCGAGTCAGCTCGAAACCACTGGAAACGAGCCCAGCACCTTCAAGTATTTCGTGCTGCGCTTGACGCCCTCGAGCGCAGTGATCACCTGGCGGTCGCTGACATGACCGACGATTTCCGCATAAAATACGTAGCCGCTGAGCTCGCGCTGCGCAGGTCGTGAATGCATCTTCTTTACGTTGATCCCGCGCTCCGAAAAATGTTTGAGCACGTCGAACAGCGCGCCGGGCGCGTCATCAACGCCGAATAGCAAGCACGTCAGGTCCGCGCTCGAACGACTTGCGGGGCGTTGTCCGACGACGCAGTAGCGCAGCCTCAGATCGGCGATGTCACCTACGTTCTCGCGCAACAGCCGCAGCCCAGCCGCTGCTCCGGTTGCTGCGGGTAGCAACGCCGCAGCGTGGCTGTCTTCGCTGGCGAGGGTGGCCGCCACCGCGGGTGAGCGCACGTCGATGATCGACGCCCGCGGCAGCTCCTTGTCGAGAAAACGTGAGCAGCTGATGCGCGCAGCGGCGGTCGCATACACCTTTTCCACGTCGGTCGCGTTATCCGCGCGAGACATCAATTGCTCGGTGCTTGGGCGTGAGCGTTCAGCCACGATCACGAGATCCGTCCGAGAGAGCGCAGTGACCGATGACTGGACGAGCCCGTCGACCGAAGACTCGAACGGAAAAACGGCGTGGACGGCGCGGCCGCGCACGACTTCGTCGAGCGCCTCCTCGACGCTCGGGCATTCGATGAACGTCGATGCCGCTCCGAAGTAGCCGATCGCTTCGTGGTGGCAGAACGAGCCCTCCGGTCCCAGATAAGCGACATGCTCTGGCTGCTCGATGCCTCGCGCGGTGCTGCGGATCTGACGCAGCACTTGCCGCAGACTGTCACCCGGAAGATCGCCCGAGGACAGCGCCAACAAGCGATCTAACCACTCTTGCTCCGGTACGTCAGCGATGACCTCGGCTTCGGCGTGCGCTCGGATCTCACGTGATGCTCGCGCACGCGCATCCAGCTTGCCGACGATCTCCGCATCGAGATCGGCTATCCGCGCGCGCAGCTGGCCGAGCTCTTGCTTGTGGTCCATGCCTCGATTTTAGCTCGTACTCGTCGTGCTCGCCGGCACGCTTTTCGAGTCTGCGCTCTTGGTTTCCGTCGTACCGGCAACCTTCGGCTCGGCTGCCGCTGGCGTCGTTTCCGACTTGGCCGACCCGGACGAACCGTTGCCCGAACCACCGGAGCTCGGCTTCGCCGAACCGTAGCCGTCTGCGTACCAGCCGCCGCCCTTGAGGATGAAGCCTGCCCCGCCTGATACTTGTCGCTTGGCGTGCTCTTGCCCGCAATGAGGGCATACCTTGAGCGGAGCAGCACTGATCGACTGTTCGGCTTCCCATGCGTGGCCACAGCTCGTGCAGACATACTCGTAGGTCATTTTCGGGACTCGAAACCTCTTATGTTCGAAATGTGCCCTCTCAACCGAAAAGTCAATCAGTGCCGGTAAAAACTAGGCAACGGCGCGCTGATCCGGCCTGCTGACCAAAAATCATCCGGGATGAAGTTGGGGCTTGTATGCATCCGTTCAGGAGCGTAGATCCGAGAGACCGGGTGTGACCATACATGCCATGACGCCTCATGCCACCTGTGCCGGCCCCCGATCGAGATGAGCCGTGGTCACCTGCCCTGCTATAAAACACTATAAAGGCGCCGAGGGAACTAATCGATGCATATCAAGAAGCTAGAGATCACGGGATTCAAGTCCTTCGTGGACCGCACCGTGATCCACTTCGACCACGACGTCGTCGGCATCGTCGGCCCGAACGGCTGCGGCAAGTCGAACGTCGTGGACGCGATTCGCTGGTGCCTCGGGGAGCAGAGCGCGAAACATCTCCGCGGTCGTTCCATGGAAGACGTGATCTTCAATGGCTCGGAATCGCGTGGCCCGAACGGCATGGCCGAGGTGACGCTCACGTTCGACAACACCAATCCGGAATATGCCGCGTCCTTACCACTCGAATATCGTGACTACCCGGAGATCGCCGTAACTCGTCGGCTGTTCCGCGACGGAACGAGTGAGTACTTACTGAACCGCACGCAAGTTCGCTTGCGCGACATAACCGAGCTGTTCCTGGGTACCGGTGTCGGCACCAAGGCCTACTCCATCGTGGAACAGGGTCGTATCGGGCAGATCGTCAGCGCGCGTCCCGAGGATCGCCGTTTGTTCTTGGAAGAGGCCGCCGGCGTCACCAAGTACAAGCAGCGTCGCAAGCAAGCCGAGCGGAAGATGGACCTCACGCGGCAGAATTTGCTGCGTATCAACGACATCGTCTCCGAGATCGATCGCTCGCGTGCGTCGCTCAAGCGTCAGGTCGCCAAAGCGGAGCGCTTTCTCGAGTATCGCAAAGAGCTCGACGATCTCGTGCTGCACGACGCTTCTCATCGGCTGCTCGAGCTAATCGTGACCGAGCGCGTCGAAAGTGAGGGGTTTTCGAGCGCAAATGAGCGTGCTCACACCTCGCGCAATTCTTTGCGCGACGCGGAAACCGTGCTCGATTCTGCACGTGAGCAAGCGCTCGTCATCGAGCTTCGGGCGGACGAAGCCGCCCGGCGCGCGTTCGAGGCCGACAATGAAGTCAGCACGCTGCACGCCGACCTCGAGCGGTCGCGAGATCGGCTCGTCCACTTGCGCGAGCGCTTGGATGCCGCGCAAACCGAACTGGATGTGAACGAAGTCCGCACTGCCGGCCTGCGCGCCGAGGAGCAGGATCTCACGGCGCGAGTCGCCTCGCTCTCCGGTGACGAGCGAGCTCGCGAAGCCGACGCACTCGCCGAGACCGAATCCCTCAGCGCCTTGCAAGCGGAAGAAGCGCGAGCAAGCGAGGGCCTGCTCGGCTTACGTCGTCAAACCGGTGAGATCAATGCGCGGGCAGCGGCCGCCGGCGCTCGCTTGGAAGGCCTCGCGCAACGTCTGCAAGACGGCCGGAGCCGGGGCGATCGTCTCACCGCCGAGCGGGAACAACTCGAAAGCGAACTCGCCGAACGGACCGCGCGCAAGCAGGCGCTCGAGCGCAACGTGAGCGAGCTTGCAGAGGGCAAGCGGTTGACTCAGGCTGAGCGAGCCGAGATCGAGCTTGAGCTCGAGGCGCTGTCCAAAAGGCAGCTCGACAGCGAGCGCCTAGTCGACACGCTGAAGAACGATCTGGGGTTGAAGCGCAATCGCCTGCGCGCACTCGACGATCTTCACCGACGCTTCGAGGGCGTCGGTGGCGGTGCGCGGGCGCTGCTTTCCAAGCAGGATCCGCGCGTGCTCGGCATGGTGGCGGACCGCGTAGAAACCGCCCCGGAGTTGACGCGCGCTCTCGCCGGCCTACTCGGCGCGCGCTTGTCCTGCGTCGTGGTCGAGGATCACGCGGCAGGTGTCGCGTTGCTCGATGAGCTACGCCTCGGGGAACGCGGCCGTGCCGACGTGATCGCCGCACGGCCCGCATACGTGGCGGGCGCGCTGCGTCCGAGTCACGACGACCCGCAGGTACTCTGCCGCTTCATCGAGAAGCTCCAGTATCAGGCGAGCGACGAAGCGCTGGTCCGCGCGTTGATCGGTGACGCGCTGCTCGTATCGAGCGCCGGCGATGCCGTGCTGGTTGCGGCGCGGCACGCCGGGGCCACCGTGGTGGCGCTGGACGGCACCGTGGTTCACCCAGACGGCGTCGTCAGCGGTGGCAGCGGCGATGAAGTCGCCTCGGCCATGATCGACCAGAAACGCGAAATGCATCAGCTGCAGGGCGAGGTCGAGCGTCTGGAGGCGCAGTACGCCGAACGCAGCGCGGAACACAATGCCTTGCGTGGCCGTTTGAGCGAGCTCACGACTTCGCTGGATCGCGCGCGCCAACAAGCGCACGAGGGAGAGCTCGCGCACGTTACCGCTGAGAAGGACCTCACGCGCACGGTGGCGGACATCGAGCGCACCGAGCATAGGCTGGGAGTTCTCGAGGCCGAACGCGGCGAGGTTGAAAAGCTCCTGGCGAGCGCTACGGTCGCCGAGACAGAGTCGCGCGCCGAGCTCGACACGCTGCGCGCGGAACTCGAGCAGCTCGCACAATTCCTGAAAAAGTCCGAGGAAACGGCCGCTGATTGGCGTGGCCGTGTTGCCGCTCAGGCAACGCTCGTGACCGAGCGCAAGGTTCGCCTAGCGCAAGTACGCGAACAAGCGGAAGCCGCGCGTATCGCCGGTGAGCGCGTTGCTGCGGCTTTGAACGAACTCACCGAGCGCGCCGGCAAGCTCCACGAGGAAATCCGGGACGCCTCCGTCGGGTTCGGAGAAACCGCGGCGCGCATCATGCTGGCTCGCGAGTCGCGTATTGGCGCGAGTGAGACCGCACGCGTTGCGCACGGTGAACTCGGCGAAGCACGCGCTGGGCTGGAAAGCGTGCGGCAAGCGCTCGGCGCGCAAGAGGCCGAGCTCAAGGGGCTGCGCGACGAGCTCGGCCTCGTCGACGAAACGGTAAAGAAGCACGAGATGGCCGTGCAGCGCATCGCGCTCGAACGCGAGCATTTGCTGCGCACGATTCACGAGCGCTTCCGCGGGCTCGATCTACGCCGCGTCGTGGGCGACTACCACGCGCGCTCCGCACCCGATTCCGAGCATCGCCGCCGGATCGAAGAGCTGTCACAGCTCATCGATCGCATGGGCCCGGTCAATCTCGACGCGAAAGCAGAGCACGACGACGCCGAGCGACGTTTCGTGGAGCTCAATACGCAGAAGGTCGACATCGAGAAGGCGCTGGAGGAACTCGAGCACGCCATCCGTCACATGAATCGCGAGTCGCGCCGGCGTTTCAAAGAGACCTTCGAAGCGGTCAACGCTCTATTCAGGAAGACGTTCGCGCGCCACTTCCAGGGTGGCCGCGCCGAGCTAGTTCTCACCGATCCGGAGGACATGTTGGGCAGCGGCGTGGAGATCGTCGCCCAGCCGCCCGGCAAGAAGCTCGGCAATATCGAGCTGATGAGCGGCGGCGAAAAGGCACTCACCGCCGTCTCGCTGATCTTCGCCATTTTCCAGCATCGCCCCTCGCCTTTCTGCATTTTGGACGAGGTCGACGCGCCGCTCGACGAGGCGAACGTGGCTCGTTACAACGAGAGCATCCGTACGATGACGGCGAGCTCGCAGTTCATCCTGATCACGCACATCAAGAAGACCATGCAAAGCGTGGACGTGCTGTATGGCGTGACGATGGGTGAGCCCGGCGTATCACGTCTGGTCAGCGTCAAGGTGAACGAGAACGCCGTGACACGCAGCGATTCGCTCGCAGCCTCGCATGGCCGCGACACGACCGCCCCGGCATCCGAGCCGGCCGCCAGCGCGGAAGTTGCCTGAGCGCATCTTTCATTGATCAGTCTGAGCGTCGCAGTTGAGCGACCCCAAACCGTCGAACGAGTCGATCGGGTATCCCTGCCACTCTTGCGCGGGGTCGAAGGCATCGTCTGCAATGATGTCGCCATGAGTCGTGCTGCATAGGCGACGCAGCGTGCGGTCGGCGGTGCGGGTGTCGTCAGTGCCCCAATACGTCCCAGGATCGAAGCCGAGTTGGCCGATCACGTCGATGGTCGTTCCGTCACAGGCGAGGACGATCGCGTCGTTGCCATTGAACGTGAGGTTCGCCGTTTGAGCGCAGATTGCTCCGAGTGAGCTCGCGAGCGCGCTGCTACAAACCGTCCACACGGTGTTTGCAGCGAGCTCCCCGGTCAGCGTTACGCTGGCTCCGACGTCACTGTGACCGTTGAAGTAGGTTTGAATCACGCAGCCGTTCAGGGACGAGCGTTCGCTTGCCGCGACTTCGAGCGCTTTGTTGCTACTCGATCCCTCGACGTATTCACTGAAATAGAGCGCGTGCGGAAGCGGCGGTAGAACGGCCGCGTCTGCGGTGTTTTCGCCGTCGTCTGGCGCGCCGGATTGTCCGTCACCGCCAGCGTCGGCGGCGCCACCTGCGTGTGTGGCGCCGCCGAACCCCCCGGACGCGGAAACCGCGCCTCCACTGTCGATCCCCCCGGTGTGCATGCCGGAGATGCCTGCCGTGCCGCGAGCTGCGTCGTTCCCGGTTCCGAGCAGCGTGGTACTTGCGTCCCACGCTCCGGCTCCCCCCGCGCTCACCACACTCACTCCGGGTTCGGAGCCGTTCCCTCCATTGGCTCCGTCGGATTGTGGGTGAACGCCCGAGTCCAAACCGCAAGCAGCTAGCCCGACGAGTCCGAGCGCAACCCAGATGGTGAAGTCACGCTTGGCTCGGGTATCTCTCGACATGCCCTAGGTTCGGACGGGCACGGGTACGGTTGCTCGGAATTTGTGGCGCTCAGTGAAAATCACGCGACATGCGCGGTATGCTTTGCTCGGCCATGTCGAGCCGCTCGACCGATTCAACGATCACGTGAATGATCGCCCCCTCGCCCGGCTCTGCTCGTTTTTCTGCTGGACGCGGCTGTCGCTCGATTTTGCCTTCGGCCAGTAAGATCGAAGCATGCCGTGCTTGCATCCGGAAACGTTCGAAAACGCGGCGCCAGAGCACCAGATTGATGAACCCCCACTCGTCTTCGAGGGTGATGAAGACGACACCGCTCGCCGTGCCCGGTTGCTGTCGGCAGATCACCATCCCGGCCACGCTCACGTATTGTCCCTGGTCTTTTTCAGGCAACTCGCACGACCGACAGAGTTTACGCGTCGAGAGTCGTTTTCGTACGTGCCGCATCGGATGGTCGACCACCGAGAGCCGTTTGTGTTCATAGTCGAGTAAGAGCGCACCGAGCGCTGGCAGTACGGGCAACTCCGCTCTGGCTTCGGTTTGCGGGACAGCGTTGAACAGACCAGGAACGCGCGGGGCACGCGCTTGCCACAATGCCTGCCGTCTGCCCGGCAAAAGTGTCTCGAATGCACCTGCCTCAGCCAAGAGTTCGAGCTCGTCTTGGCGCAAAGCGACTCGTGCGATGAAATCCTCGAACGAGCAAAAAGGCCGCCCTTTTCGCAACGAGACGAGACGTTGAGCGGTTACTTCCTCGAACCCTTTGACTTGCCGAAAACCGAGTCTTAGCGCTCTTGGTTTTCGCTGGGTCGAGTTCGCGGTAGGAGCGGCCACTTCTAACGTGGAATCCCAAGCACTGCGCATCACGTCCACGTCGCGGATCTCGGCACCGTGACGCGCGGCGTCCTGAACGATGGTGGACGCCGAGTAAAAACCCATGGGCTGCGCGTTGAGCAATGCGCACGCAAAATGTGCCGGATAGTGCGCCTTCAGCCAAGAAGAGCTGTAAACGAGCAACGCAAACGAGGCCGCATGCGATTCCGGAAAACCGTAATCTCCGAAGCCTTTGATCTGTTCGAACAATGCCGCTCCGAAATCCAGGGGGATCCCATTTCTCGCAAAACCGTCGAGCAGGCGTTGGCGGTGACGAAGTAGCTTGCCGCTTTTTTTCCAGGCAGCCATGTCACGGCGCAGTTGATCGGCCTCGCCGCCCGAGTAGCCGGCGCCCACGATCGCGATTTGCATGACCTGCTCTTGAAAGAGAGGCACCCCGAGTGTCCGTTCGAGAATCGGCTGCAGCGACGGATGGGGCGTCTTGATTTCTTCTTCCTTATTTCTACGGCGAAGGTACGGATGCACCATCCCGCCCTGAATAGGCCCAGGGCGAACGATCGCGACCTCGATCACGAGATCATAAAAATTCTTCGGACGCAGTCGCGGCAGCATGGCCATTTGCGCGCGACTTTCGATTTGAAACACACCGACGGTGTCTCCGCGGCTCACCATGTCATAGACCGCTCGATCGTCTGCTTCGATGCGTGTCACGACTTCGAGCGGGTCGAAATGCGAATCTCTTTCGCCACCGAGATCGCCGTCAGCGTGCACCAATTCGAGCGATTTGCGAATCGCCGTGAGCATCCCCAAACCCAGCACGTCGATTTTGTAGAAGCCGAGCAGCTCCAGATCGTCTTTGTCCCAGGGCACGACCGTGCGCTCTGGCATGCGCGCGGGCTCGATGGGCGCGACCTCGCATAGTGGGGACGCGCTGAGCACGAATCCGCCCACGTGAATCGATAAATGCCGCGGGAAACCGCTCAGGGCACGCGCGTACTCCTGCACCTTTTGCAAACGTTCGTCGCGTGGGTCGAAGCCCATTTCAGCGAGTCTCGCTGCATTCACTTCTGCACTCTCCCAACGGATAATGGTGCCACTCAGGCGCGCGATTTGTTCGAGCGAAAAACCAAATGCTTTCCCGACTTCCCGCACGGCGCTCTTGCCCCGATAACAGATTACCTCCGAAACCATGGCCGCATTTTCTCGCCCGTAACGCGCGTAGATCTCTTGGATGACTTCTTCCCGACGCTCGTGTTCGAAGTCGACGTCGATGTCAGGTGGCTCGGAGCGCTCGTTGCTCAAAAATCGTTCGAAGAGCAGATTCGAGTGCTCGGGATCCACCGCGGTGATTCCGAGCGCGTAGCAAACCGCGCTGTTGGCAGCGCTTCCACGCCCCTGACATAAAATCTGCTTATCCCGCGCGATCTCGACGACCTCCCAAGTACTCAAAAAATACGATGCGACCTGACGCTCTTGGATCAGCGCTAGCTCTTTTTCGATCTGAGTCAGGAGGTTGGCCCCGGTCCCCTGCGGGTAACGCCGAGCAAGCCCCTCGAACGTGAGCCGGCGCAGCTTCTGATCTGCACATTCATTCGGCTCGAGACGGCAAGGGAACTGATAGCAAAGCTCATCTAGCTGAAACTGGAGGGTTTCTCCAATTTCGCCCGCGCGCTCGACCCATGCGAGGTGACGAGGAAAAAGCTCCTTCATCTCACGCTCGCCACGCAAGCAGGCCTCGCTATTGCCCAGCAATGCACGCCCCGCGTCATCGAGCGTCAAGCCGAGACGAATCGCGTGCAGTACATCGCAAAGCTGTTTGCGCTCACAGTGATGATACAACGGGCGCGCGCTGGCAATTGCATCCATCTGAAAGCGAGCGGACCAATCGAGGACAGCAGCCAGCCGAGTCCCATCAAAGCCGTCGTGATAGCGATACATCGCGATGGCCGAGCGCGCTCCAAAAGCGTGTTTAACGGCTAAAAAGAGCTCGTCTTGTGGCGTCGTGGCGTCCCCCGGAGATTTCGGAGCTGGGATCAACGCGAACAGCCCCTCAGCGTGCTCTTCCAACCATGAGAGCGAAAGCGCGCTCTCGCCCTTCGCTCGGTCGGCATGAGAAAGCGTGAGCAATCGGCAGAGATTCGCGTAGCCTCGTTTGTTTTCGCACAGCAACGCGAGTGTCGGAGCAGGCTTTTTCGATGATTGTTTGCGTCGCCGGCGAGAGCTTTGCGTGTTCGTCGCTTCGAGCGTGAGCTCAGCTCCGACGATGACTCGCTGCTTTGATTCGCGCGCTTGGGCGAGCGCGCGTACCGAACCATAGAGCCCATCGCGATCGCACAGCGCGAGCGCAGCGAGCCCGAGCTCTCGTGCTTGCACGACAAGCTCATGTGGATGCGAGGCTCCTCGCAGAAACGAGAAGCACGATGTGGCCAGCAGTTCAGCGAACACGAGATGCTGAACGAATCATCAGTATCCTGCGAAGTCCAGCGCTTCTGAAAAATAGACAATATTCACAAATGGTTAGGCATGCCGTTTGGGTCGTCTGACGAGCATGCGGTGCCTCCTAGTCAGGCTAGAGTAAGGGTAGCGTGCCCCCCGAACTCAATCGCTTGGTCACTCGAACCTCGCTCGCCCCGCTCTTACTTTCGTTCTTACTCGTACCGCGCGTGAGTGCTGGCCAAGAGGTGACTCCACCTAGTGCTCCTCCCGATCCT
>DASXKQ010000021.1:0-3912 GCA_036496745.1 Polyangiaceae bacterium | reverse complement strand
AGAGAACGCGCCGGAAGAAGAGCAGAGCGACATGGAGATCGTGGTGGTCGCGCCGAAAATCCGCAAGGAAGTGGTGTCGACCGAGATCAAGACGGAAGAGGGCCGCCGCGTTCCGGGCACGCAGGGCGACACGCTGAAGGTCGTGCAGAATTTGCCGGGCGTGGCGCGCGCGTCGTTCGGCTCGGGCGCGCTCGTGGTGTGGGGCGCGGCGCCGCAGGACACGCGCGTGTACATCGACGGCATCCACGTGCCGCTGCTCTATCACGGCGGCGGCATTCGCTCGGTGATGAGCTCCGACCTCGTGCGCGCGATCAACCTCGCGCCCGGCGGCTACGGCTCCGAGTACGGCCGCGGCCTCGGCGGGCTCGTCACTGTCGACACGCGCGCGCTGCGCGCCGATCGCGTACACGGTTACGTCGCGGCCGACGTGATCGACGCCGGTGCGATGGTGGAAGCGCCGATCAGCAAATCGACGCGCATCGCCCTGGCGGGACGCAAGAGCTACCTGAACAACACGCTCTCCGTCGCGACGTCCAAAGACGTCGGGGACTTCGTGCCGATTCCGAACTACTACGACGCGCAGCTCAAGATCTCGCATGATCTAGGTGAAAACGAGACGATCGACGTGCTCGGCCTCGCGTCGCGCGACGAGATCACGCGCACCTTGCAGAACGCGGACCCCGCGCAGATCAAGAGCGACTACTCGCTGACGCGCTTCGATCGTGTGGGCGTGGCCTACAAGCGCCAGTTTTCGGACGGCTCGAGCGTCTTTCTGACGCCGTGGGCGGGTGTCGATCGCTCGATCTCGCGACCGTCTTTCGGTGGCGTTCCGACCGAGCTCGACATCAGCAGCAACGTGTACGGTTTTCGCTCGGCGTGGCGCGGTCGCACGAGCGCGAACACGGTGACCACCGTCGGCCTGGACGTCGAGGGCAGCCGCAACTCGATCTCTCGCCGCGGGTCACTCACGCTGCCGGCGCGCGAGGGCGACATCTTCGTGTTTGGCCAAACGCCGGGCTCACAGGAAAACTCCGACAGTTGGGACGCGACGATCTTGTCGGTCGCTCCCTACGCGCAGACGGACATCGGTTTGTTCGGCGACAAGCTGCACATCGTGCCGGGGCTGCGCGTCGAGCCGTACCTCACGAACGCGAGCCGTCAAACGCCGGCGGTCGGTGATTCTCAGCCGATCGGTCTCACCTCCGAGGACACGGCGGTCGAGCCGCGCCTCGCGATCAACTACCAGCTCGTGCCGCGGCTCGGCTTCAAAGCCGCCTACGGCAAGTACCATCAGTCGCCGCAGGCTTCGGATCTGTCGTCCGTATTCGGCAACCCAACGCTCGGCATCGAGCGGGCGACCCACTACCTCGGTGGCACGACCTTCAAGCTGACCGATCACATGTCGCTGGAGGAGGTCGTGTTCTACTCGAAGTCGGAAGGGCTCGTGACGCGCACGCTGGCGCTGAACCCACCGCAAGCACGCTTGCTCGTGCAAGACGGCGAAGGTCGCGCCTACGGCACGCAAGTCCTGCTGCGACAGGAGCTCGCCTCGGGCTTCTTCGGCTGGGTGAGCTACACGCTGATGCGCAGTGAACGGCGCGATCATCCGAGCAACCCCTGGCGACTCTTCGACTTCGACCAGACGCACGTCGCGACCGTGGTGGCCTCGTATGACCTGGGTCTCGGCTTCGAGTTCGGCGCGCGCTTTCGTTACGCGACCGGCTTTCCGCGCACCCCGGTCGTAGGCGCCGTGGCTGGTGTCAACAACGACGTCTATCAGCCGCAGATGCCCGCGAGTCTGCAGAACACGATTCGGATCCCCTCGTTCGTCCAGCTCGACGCGCGCTTGGCCAAGCGCTTCGAGTGGAGCTGGGGCAAAGCCGAGGCCTATCTCGACGTGCAAAACGTCACGGATCGCAAGAACCCGGAAGAGATCACGTACGACTACCGTTATCAACAGCGCGCTTACATCACCGGCTTACCGACCTTGCCGGTCGTCGGAGGGAGGCTCGAATGGTGAAGCAATTGTGCCTGTGGCGTGGAGCGCGCTCAACCCGGCTGCTCACCGCAGCAGCGCTCGGATCACTGCTGCTCGGTTGCCAGCCTGATTTCCCGAACCGCGCGTCAATCGTCGACGGTCCGCGCGTGCTCGCCGTGCAATCGTCCCCCGCGCAGGCCAAGCCTTCGGCGCCGGTATCGTTCACGGCGCTCGTGGTCGGCCCGAACGGCACGGTGACGGCGCCCGCTCTCGGTTGGTCTTTCTGCTCGCTCTCCAAACCGCCGAGTCAGATCAACGACGTCAACAGCGACTGTTTCAATGGGGACGATCCCGATGCCGGCGTGACCTCGTTCGGCTCCGGCGAGACCGCGATGGGAAAGGTGCCCGTCAACGCTTGCAAGCAATTCGGCCCCGATGTTCCCAAGACGGCCGAAGGCCCCGGACGTCCCGTCGACCCCGACGCCACCGGCGGCTACTACCAGCCGGTCGTGCTCGATCTGAGCGGCACGCGCGCGGTGGCCGAGATGCGGCTCGTGTGCGGGTTGGCGGGCAGCCCTTCAGTGGACCAACTGAACTTGTACCTCGCGCTGTCCAAAAACAACGAAAACCCTCAATTAACCCAGGTATCCGCGCTCGAGCTTTCCGCGCCACTCAGTGCGGAAGGCTCGGCTACGCCGCTTGCGGTCCCTGCCGGCACGAAGCTCACTCTGCGCGCCGAATGGCCTGCGTGTCCCGCGACTCCCGTCTGCGGTGACGGCATCTGCAGTCCACTCGAAGGCGTGAGCGATGACCCAACCACGGGCACGATCGCGTGTCCCGCCGACTGCCAAACGAATCCTCACGGTTGTGCCGGCGCAGAGCCATACGCGTCGCTCGATCCGCTGACGCGAATCGTGAACGTGCGCCACGAGGAGATGCGTGTGTCGTGGTTTGCAACGGCCGGCGCGTTCGATAGCGACCACACAGGTAACACGGAAGCGCAATATCAACTGACCAGCAGCTCGAACGCGTGGAAATCTCCGAGCACCGCTGGGCCGGTGTTCATGTGGGTCGTGCTCCATGATTCGCGCGGCGGCGTGAGCTGGCTCGGCTTTCAGCTTTCCGTGAACTGAACTGCGGAAAAACATGAAACTTCGCGGGAACTTGCCACTCGAGGATCTGCCACGAAACGAAGGCGTTCGAGTGCGGAGCTGCTACAAGCTCGTCACTTGCCGGTCACGTGCCTCGGTTATCGCGGTGATCGCTCATGGCTAGGATTCTGGTGATCGAAGACGAGGCCGACATTCGCGAGGTCCTCGATTACAACCTGAAAAGCGCCGGACACGAAGTGGTCGAAGCGACGCGCGGGATGGACGGGCTGCGGCTGGTGCGTGAACGCGAGCCAGATCTAGTCTTGCTCGATCTGATGCTGCCCGATATGCCGGGCACCGACGTCTGTCGTTCGATTAAAGACAATCCGGCGACGCGCACGTTGCCGGTGGTGATGCTCACGGCGCGCAGTGAGGAGATCGATCGCGTCGTCGGCTTCGAGATCGGCGCGGACGACTACATCACCAAGCCGTTCAGCGTACGGGAATTGGTGCTCAGGATCCGCGCCGTCCTGCGCCGCCGCGAGCAGACCGTCACCGAAGCGCCCAGCATCGAGTTCGGGCACCTGCGCGTCGATCGCGCGGCGCACCGCGTGTGGGTGGACGGGGACGAGGTGGAGCTCACCGCGCTCGAGTTCAAGCTGCTCTTGACCTTGTACGAGCGTAGAAACCGCGTGCAGTCACGCGGCGCGCTGCTCGATCACGTGTGGGGCATCGAGACCAAGATCTCGACGCGCACCGTCGACGCGCACGTCAAGCGCTTGCGTGAAAAGATGGGTTCGGCGCGCGACTACATCGAGACCGTGCGCGGGGTCGGCTACCGCT
>DASXKQ010000020.1:0-4309 GCA_036496745.1 Polyangiaceae bacterium | reverse complement strand
CCGGTCGTGCGGCAACTGCAGCAAGCAGTACAAGCGTGACGTCACGATCGACAACGTGATCCTCACCGGCGGCAAGGTCGTCGCAGGCATCAACTCGAACTACGGAGACACCGCTCACTTTTCGCGCATCACCGTGAGCGGCAATCCGGTGATTTGCCAGAAGTATACAGGCAATGACACGGGCGCCGAGCCGCCCGAGAACGGCAGCGGCGCGGACGGCACCAACTGCATCTACTCGAGCTCGGACATCACCAAACAATAAGCGCGCCCGACAGACCGGGAGGCGACACGCGCGCTTCCCGGTCCGAGTCTGAACCACGATATCGGCAAGAGGTGTGCCCGCTCGAGCGCTCCGGCGACGCCGAGGGCGGCTGAGGCAATCTGCACCGCGCCCGGCAAGAACGGCTCGTCCAATGCGCGCAATTCACGCGCGTCGCGGCTGGCACCGTGCTTGCTGAATCTGGCACCGTGCTTGCTAAATAAATGGTGTCCCGCGGAAGTGGAGGCACCATGAAATGTTTCGAGTTGATGAAGACCCAGGTCGAGTGCTGCGACATGAGCGACTCGGTCGTGCTCGTCGCCGAGACCATGCGGCAGCGCAACATTGGTTTTCTACCGGTTTGCGACGGCGGAGGCCGTGTGGTGGGCACGCTCACCGATCGCGACCTCGTGCTGCGCGTCTTGGCCGAGCGTCGCGACCCGGGCGGTGTGGTGGCCGGTGACGTCATGACCTCGGATGTCGTATCGTGCGCGCCGGAGGACGAGCTCACGGTGGCGGAGCTATTGATGAGCCAGCACAAGAAGTCGCGCATCGTCTGCGTCGACGGGCGCAAGCGTCCGATCGGCGTGATCAGCTTGTCGGACGTGGCCAGGGTCGAAACACAGGCCAAATCGGCCGCTATTTTGCGTTCGGTGGCGCAACGCGAAGCGCTCTAGCTCCCAGCGCGGGAGGAGCCATGCCGTTAAAGACCTATCGAAGCAAACGCGATTTCAGGCGCACGCACGAGCCTCGCGGAGACCAGGCGACTCACTCCGGGTTTGCCTTCGTGGTGCAAAGACACGACGCGCGCTCGCTGCATTTCGACTTCCGGCTCGAGCTGGACGGCGTGCTGTTGAGCTGGGCGGTACCCAAGGGGCCCAGCGACGATCCGTCGGAAAAGCGGCTCGCCATGCAGACCGAAGACCACCCGGTCGAGTACGCCACTTTCGAGGGCACCATTCCCGAGGGCGAATACGGCGCGGGTACGGTGGAGATCTGGGATCGCGGTCGCTGGCAGCCGCGCGGTGATCCACGCCAAATGTACGAACAGGGACGGCTGCACTTCGAGCTGTTCGGCGAGCGCCTGCACGGTGGCTGGCACCTCGTGCGCACGCGCAGCGTGAAGGGCGCCGGCAAGGGCAACAAGCGCCCGTCGTGGTTGTTGTTCAAGGCCAAGGAAGCGCCACACTCGTCCGCAAAAGCCGAGCAAGAACCACGGGACCGCGAACGGATCTCTTCGAAACGGCAGACGGCGGCGCGGCGTGCGCCACGCGATCCCGTCGGCTCACTGGCGGCGCAGGGTGCCGTAGCGCGCGCGACGTTGCCCAAAGTCGAATTGGCGCGCGCGGTGCTCGTGCGCGCGGTGCCTGCGGGCGACGAATTTTTGCACGAGGCGAAATATGACGGCTACCGGATGCAATGTCGGATCGAGCGGGGAGGCGCGCAGCTGCTCACGCGCTACGGGCACGATTGGACCGCGCGTTTCGAGCCCATCGCCCGCGCAGCACTCGCTCTGCCCGTCAAGAGCGTCATCTTCGACGGGGAGCTGATCGCGCTCGGCGACCAGCAGCCCGGCGGTGATTTTCAGAAGCTTCAGAACGCAATGAAGCGCGGTGACCTTGCGGATCTCCGGTACGTGGTGTTCGATCTTTTGTACCTCGACGGGTGGGATCTGAGGCGCGTGCCGCTCGAGCAGCGCAAGCAGGCGCTGGCCTCCGTGCTCGCGAAACGATCGAAAGACTCCCTGTTCACGGTGAGTGAGCACGTCGTGGGCAATGGGCCTGCCTTCTTCGAAGAAAGTCGAAAGCGCGGCCTGGAGGGAGTGGTCTCGAAGCGCCGCGGCGCGTCCTACGGCGGCCGCAAGGGCGATTGGCTCAAAACCAAATACTCAGCGCGCCAGGAGTTCGTGGTCGTGGGCTTCACCGACCCAGGCGGTTCTCGCCAACATTTTGGTGCGCTCTTGCTGGGCGTTTACGACGGTAAGAGCCTGCGTTACGCGGGCAAAGTCGGTGCCGGCTTCAGCGCGGAGTCATTGCGCGAGATCTACGGGCGCCTTCGAGCTCTGAGCGCGCCGCTTTCCTCGCTCGATGCGCCTCCACGCGGCGCGGAAGCGCGCGGTGTTCACTGGCTCGAGCCAGAGCTCGTGGCAGAAATCGAGTTCAGCGAGTTTACCGCCGATGGCCGCGTGCGACATCCGACGTTCAAGGGCCTGCGTGAGGACAAACCCGCCCGCGCGATCACGCCCGAGCGGCCGGTCGCTGCTGCGCGGACCGATCGAGCTCATGCAACCGAGCGAGGGCACCAAACCTTCGCGCTCACGAATCCCGATAAAGTGCTTTATCCTGAGCCCGGTTACACCAAGTCGGACCTCGCCAACTATTACAGCACGGTCGCGCAATGGATCTTGCCGCACGTGGTGGGTCGGCCGCTCACGCTCGTGCGCTGTCCGAACGGCTGTGACAAGCCCTGTTTTTTTCAGAAGCACCCGAGCGGACCGAAAGTGGAGGGCGTGCGCGTCGTGTCCTTGCCGGAAAAAAACAAACAAGCGGACTACGTCGTGATCGATGATCTGCGCGGCCTATTGAGTCTCGTGCAGTGGGGCGCTCTCGAAATCCACACGGGAGGAGCGCAAGCAGCCCGCCCCAATTGCCCCGACCTGATGGTGTTCGATCTGGATCCGGACCTGGGGCTTCCGTTCTCCGCGGTCGCCCAGGCAGCGCTCAAGACGCGTCAACTGCTCAAAGAGCGTGGGCTGACGAGCTTCGTCAAGACCACTGGAGGTAAGGGGCTTCACGTCTGCGTGCCGCTCGACGAAAGTAAGACCTTCGAGCAAACGCTGCAATTTAGCAGGAGCATCGCCGAGGCGCTGGTTCACGGCGCGCCCGACCACTACGTGGTGAGCATGTCCAAGAGCAAGCGTTCGGGAAAGGTCTTCATCGACTACTTGCGTAACGGACGCGGAGCGACCTTCATTGCGCCCTACTCGACGCGCAAGCACCCGAGCGCCCCCGTGGCGATGCCGCTCCACTGGGATGAGCTCGACGTCGAGAGCATGCCGCAATACACGCTCGCGAACGCGGCGCGCCGGCTCGCTCAGCTGAAGGAGGACCCGTGGCGCGCGATCCAAACCGTGCGGCAAGCATTGCCGCCGTTGGCGCCCTAGCGCTCTCAGTGAATGCCGACGCCGGAAACGCCCGCGCTGCCGCCGCCAGAGCTGCCGCCGATCCCGCTCGAGCCAGCAGCACCGCCGCTGCCGGACGCGCCGCCGGAGATCTGCGTCGGTTCTTCGGGGGCTGCGTTCGGATCCGTCGCGGCCTGCGCGCGTGCACACGAATAGCCTATCGGGATCGCGATCAGCGCCGCAAATACCAGCAGCCTCAGATCGGTCATGGGTTTCTCTCCGCCCAAGGAGGCTTGCATCCAGCGTGCCGCCCAGGCGCGCGGCAGAGGCGGCGTGAACCCGTGGCTCCGCGCGTGAACGCTTGCAGGCGTGACTCACCCGGGGCAAATGATCACGCGTGGGTGGCAGCTCTACGCCGCAGCTTCCGACCCTTGCGCGGAGTGGTCCGTGCGCGCGCGATGAACCGACGATCACTGCGCTCGCCGAGGATTGCGCGCGAGCGCGGGCGGAGTAGGGCTAGTCACCAGCTGCGAGTGCGGGACCTGCGCGAAGCAGTGCTCGCCCGGCTGTGGAGGTCGGCTTCGCCGCGGGCGAGGCTCAGTGTCCCATCGTGCCCTTGCCCGGCACGTTCGCCTTCAGCAGCAATACGAGCGGGAGCGCACAGGCGGCCGCGACGCTCATCACCGCGATCACGTCGATATACGCGAGCGTGGTCGCCTGGCGCACGAGCTCCCGATAGACCTGCGCGTCGGCGCGCTGCGCTGCGTCCGCGGCGGCCACGCCGGCGTGACGCAAGCCCGCCGCGATGCCGCGCGAAAGCGCGTTGAACGGTTGGTCGAAGCGAGTCGCGTGCGCGGCGAGGTCCGCCTGGTGCCGCTGCGCTTGGCGCGCGATGTAGGTGGTCATGAACGAGATGCCGATGCTGCCGC
>DASXKQ010000019.1:0-2451 GCA_036496745.1 Polyangiaceae bacterium | reverse complement strand
GGAAAAAATCTTCCACCCGTTTGCGGACGAGTGGCACGCGCGTGGAGCCGCCCACGAGCAGGACGTTGTCGAAATCGCTCTGGGACAGTCGAGCGATGCCGAGCGCTTCGCGGCAGACATCGAAGGTGCGATCGATGATCGGCTGGGCGAGCCGCTCGAACTCCGCGCGAGTCATCGAAAAATCGAAGTTGATCGGCTTGCCGCCGGCACCGTGCGCGACCTCTGGCAAGCTGACGCGCGCCTCCTGCTTGCTGGATAGCTCGTGCTTGATCGTCTCGGCGGCCAAGCGCAGTCGTTCGAATACTTGCGAATCGCTCTTGGCGTCGAAGCGTTGGCGCGAGAGCAGCACCTCACACATGCGATCGGCGATCAGCAGATCGAGGTCGTCTCCCCCGAGAAAGGTGTTTCCCGCGGTCGCCAACACTTCGAACACGTTGTTCGACAAATCCAGCAAAGTGACGTCGAAAGTGCCACCGCCGAAGTCGTACACGGCGATGCGCTCCGAGCTCGACTTGCCGTAGCCGTAGGCGAGCGCCGCGGCGGTCGGCTCGTTCAGGATGCGCGTGACCTCGAGGCCCGCGACGCGGCCAGCGACCTTGGTCGCCGCGCGCTGCAAGTCGTTGAAGTTGGCGGGCACGGTGATCACCGCGCGCTCGACACTCGTGCCGAGCGCTGCCTCGGCGATACTCTTGGCTTTGCGCAGCACGAACGCGCTGATCTCGGGCAGCGTGTAGCTCTCGCCGCGCGCGACGACCAGCGCAGCTTGCCCGGGCCCTTCTTTCATTTGGAACGGGAATCGATCGCGCGCCCGGCGCACCTCTTCCGAGTCCCAGCTGCGTCCGATCAGGCGCTTGATCGAGTACACGGTGTTCGACGAATCCTGTAGCCGGCGCTCTTTGGCGCCGCGCCCCACCAGGACGTTGCCGTTGGGGTGGAAGGAGACCACCGAGGGCAGCAGCGTGTTTCCGGCTTCGTCGGCCAGCGCTGCGGCATGACCGTCGCGCACGACAGCCACGACCGTGTTGGTGGTTCCGAGATCGATGCCGATGACCGTGGACATGTTGCGGGGCGATCAGGTGGGAGTAGCGAGTTCTTGCTCGAGCTCGACGAGGAAGCGATCGTACCAGGCCTGTACCTGGCTTTCGAAGGGCCACATGAAGCCATAGTCCGGCCCGACGAAGCGCCGTACGATCTCCCGGCGCAGCGTGGGCGAGCGGGCGGCCGAGAGGCCGCACAACTCGGCAGTCGCGCGCAGCGTTTCGCGGTACGCCTCCCACTCGATGCGCGCGCGCCCATAGGCGAGGCCTAACGGAAAGAGCGGAATCAAATAGAGGAACGTCATCAAGATCGACCCGTAGCGCCGCCGTTGTCGAAGATGTACCCGCTCATGGCGTAGGAGTATCAACCGATCGACGTCGGTCATGCCTTCCCAGGTCGGCGGCACATAGAGCGTGTCTCCAAGTACGGTGAAGTAGTGAGTGAGGTAGCTCTTTTGGCCGTTCAGGGTCACGACGCGCAGGCCCAGGTCGATCCAGCGAGAAAGGCCGTGACCCTCTTTGGGCACTATGCGGAACGCCGGAAACTCCGCCCGCATTTCTTGGATGAAGCGCTGGCTCTGCTCCATTCGCGGCCACGCTACCACGGCATCGGCAATGCTCGATCCCAGGCTTCGGTTTCATCCTCAGTGGAACGAAGCTTCACGGCTTGCCGAGGACGTCGCTCGGGAGCAGCGCTCTGCCGTTGATGAGTTCGCTGACGGCGAGCTCTTTGCGACCTTCGAGTTGCGCGCGCAAGATCTCCAGCAAGCCCTCGCCGGTGTTTACGAGCGCGCGCCCCGACAAGAAGACGAGCGAGCCTGGCGCGCCACGCGCGGGTTCAGTCAACGCGCGCGCTCTCGTCACCTTGAGAGACTTGCCGCGTAACGTTGTGTGAGCGCCGGGGCGAGGTGACAGCGCCCGGACCCAGTTGGCAAGCTCGCTCGCGCGGCGCGTGAAATGCAGCTCCCCGTCGGCGCGTTCGAGTGGTCGCGCGTGAGTGGCGAGCGCGTCGTTTTGGGACTGTTTGACGAGCTCGCCCCGAACCGCTCTCGGAACATCTTTGCTCACGACTTCCGCCGCGAGGAGGGCGAGACGTTCGGCGAGCTCTCCAGCGGTTTCCTCGGGGCCAATCGCGAGCGCGTGCTTCGAAAGGAGCGGTCCGGTGTCGAGGCCTGCATCCATTTGCATCAACGTGATGCCGGATTCCCCGTCGCCGTGGGCCAGGGCCCAATTGATGGGTGCGGCTCCACGCCAGCGGGGAAGCAATGACGCATGGAGGTTGACGCAACCCGCCCGCGGCGCGTCGAGCACGCTGATCGGCAATATGCGGCCATACGCCATCACCACGCCGATGTCCGCCGAGCGCTCGCGCAGCCACAGGTCGAGGCCCGTCTTGACCTTGAGCGGCTGATGC
>DASXKQ010000018.1:0-14960 GCA_036496745.1 Polyangiaceae bacterium | reverse complement strand
CTTATCGTATCAACCCTCGCCGCGAATTCTTTCGCATCGAGGCAGAACAAGCCACCGCCATCCTGCGACTTCTGAACAAACCGGATGCAACAGCGGACGTCGCCAAACCATCATCGGAAGTCGATGCAGCTTCTGTCGCGGCGGCAAAGCAAGCCCGAGAACGGCGGCCCAACCTCAACTTCCGCGAGATGGGCATACCCGATGGCGCCGTCCTTGAGGCGGACTCAGATCCCAATATCAAGCTGATTGTCGTCGGAGAGAAGAAGGTCAGGTTTGGCACTGACGAGTACTTCTTCACAACCGGTTCAAAGGAGGCTCTCCAGCTGGACTATGCCGTGCGCCCGGCGCTACTTTGGCGATACAACGGCAGACTCGTCAGCGAGATCTACGAGGATACGTACGGTGACTAACCGTGACGCGAGCGGAGAGCCGGCTAACAAGGTGTTGGGCGGGCGCTCACTTGCGCGTTAGCCAATAGCCGGGCTCGCGCGCGCCGTGCGCAACCGCCACGACTTCAATCTGGTCAGGCAAGTCACGATAGAACACGACGTACGGGAAGCGTTGCGCGACGACTCTCCGGAAGCGCGGATCTCTCTTCCACCTTGGAAATCCCGCGGGAAGCTCCTCTATTCGTTGCACGATCTCATCAATGCAGAGGACAAATCTTGCGCCTAGCCCCTCCGCGCGAGATTCATACCACTCCGCCGCAGCCTCGAGCTCATCGCGCGCGGCTGGAGCAAGAACAGCGCGCTTCATCTAGAACGCAAGCGCTCAAGTATCCGCGACTTGGCCTCGCCCCACGGAATCGACCTCGTCGTGCCCTCGTCAAGCTCTCTCACTCGCTTGTCTAGCTCGATCGCCCAAGCCTCGGCCCACACTGGATCTTCGGGGCCTTCAACGCTTTCAAGCAACTCAGTTGCAAGCGCTAGTCGGTCGTCCACCGGCAGTTGCAGCGCGCGCTGGAGGAGCTCCTCGGGGCTTGCTTGCGTCATTATTCTGCAATTCTAGCGCGATCGACGCCGCCCAACAAGGCGTTGCAGCTGACGGGCTTGTCGGTCGCGCTACGCGCTCCCTCTGGCGTTCGCAGCTGAACTCCGTTACGTTGAGCGGGCGACCATGGATCTTCCCGCGCACATTGCGGATCGCATCCGGACCTTCGTGGCGACGACTGGCAAGGACGGCATGCACGTTGACAATGAGGCGGCTCGTTACGGCGGAATTTCGCTCATGGGTACGATCGGCGCGACCTGGTTGATGCGACCGGATGGGAGCCTGTGGGACGTCGACGACGATTTTGGCAAACCCCTCCAGCCTCTGCCGCAACAGTTCCACGTCACGGCACTCGTCGCCGGATCTGAGCGACACGAGTGGCTCGCCGAATTGCTTCCACAACGTCCTTCAAAAGCCCTTGACTGCACCACGTGTGCTGGGCACGGGCATATCTTGTTGAAGTCCGAACCGGGCCCTTACTGTTCTAGATGCAATGCACTGGGCTGGATTGTCCCGACCGATGGCTGAGCAAGAGCGACTGGTAAGCATATCGACCTGTTGGCGGATACTATCGATTGTGCGGGGGCGACTACCCTACCAATCTAGTCGCGACGATGCTTTCACGGCTAGCTCTCAGCGCATTGAGGACCACGCCGTATGAACGGAACGAGAAATGTGTCCTGAGCGAACATGGAACGCGCCGCCCAACGTATCAGGTTTGCAGCTGACGTGGCCCTCGCTTCGCTCGGGACCACGCAGCTGAAACCCGATACGTTGGGCGGACGGAACTCGGCCTTGTTGTGCTATGTCGGAGCGCATATGGCGCAAACGGACGACTGGCGGATCGACCACACAGGCATCGGCGTCTCTGACATCATGCGTTCGGGGCGCTTCTACGAAGCAAGCCTTGGGGCGCTCGGGCTGCAACCGTGCGTGCGGATCACGACAACGGGCAGCGTCGCTACAGATGGCGACGACATTGGCGGCGTGGGTTATGGCGCGACATTCCCGATCTTCTGGATCGACATCTTCCATCCTCCGGGCGCGCGCCAGCACATCGCCTTCCGCGGCCGCAGCCGCGAGGAGGTGGACGCTTTTCATGCCGCCGCCACGGCCACTGGCGGCCAGGACAACGGTCCGCCGGGCCCTCGCGGGGGCGGCTATCCGCGCGGCTACTACGCCGCTTTTGTCATCGACCCGGACGGCAACAACATCGAGGCCGTCTTCCGCGAGGAAGGCTGATCGGCAACGGATTTGGCGTCTCGTTCATTTGCGCCCCGCGCCGAGTTTGCCAACCCCTTCTGACCTTCTGACCAGGAACAGCTCGGCTTCACTGAACGCCTCTGCGTGCACCTGCCGGTCTGATCATCGAGCCTGAACCAGAACCCGGAAAGCCCCGGACCCTTCCCGACCGGCGCCGCCCAACAAAGGTTTGCAGCAGACGCCAACCTCGCGGTTGCTCGGTCGGCGCAGCTGAACGCCGTTACGTTGACGGGCGCACAATCACCGTGCCCCTCCTCTGGTTCCCGCGCCTCCTGAATGCCACATCCACACAGCGCGCCAACTGGCAGCTCGCCAGCGGTGGGTTTGGCATTCACTGGCCTGACATCGATGAGGATCTGAGCTCTGCGGGTCTTCTTCGCGGTGCCCCTGCGGCCCGCCGATCTGGCGCTGCGTAGCACTCCACACTGCACTACGAAGAAAGGCGTTCACAGCCGCCCAACCGGGCGTTGCAGCTGTCGAACTCGTCGGTCGGCTTCGCCTCCCTTTGGCGCCCGCAGCCGAACGCCGGTACGTTAGCCGGACTCGACTCGCGGACCCACTATCAGCGCTACAACGCGCTCTAGATCCGAAAGCGCAGCTTCTGATCGCGCGGCCAGCTCAAACGCTGAGTACAGTTCAGGGCAGCACTGCATCATCGCATCCAGCGCGAGATCCGGTCCGAGGAAATGTCGTTGAGTTAGGTCGGTCCAGACCTGTGGCAGCTCAAGCAGCAGCCAGTGCCGTCGGTAGTCGCCACGCACTCCTCGCTGTTTGGCACGATCGAGCATCTTCCACGCCCATACCCTCACGTGCCGTTCGCTGTTTTCGTCGAGACGAGGGCGGGCGATTTTCAGCTCCCCTTTGACTCGCTCAAGCAAGCTCTGGCCAAGCTTCTCGGTGTCCTGGATAACCCGCGCGTCGTGCAGCTTCCGGAAGTCGTTGATGCCGTCAACGTCACTCAATGGATGAATCCATGCGTCCACGAGGAGCGTTTGCCAGCGGAACGCCGCGGGGTGGCGCGCCGAGCGAGCGCAAAAACATACCACGTCAACGTCGCTGCTAGGGCCGGCCTGGCCTCGAGCGTAGGACCCATACAGGATTGCGATCTGTGAACCAAAACGTTCGACTAGTTCGGCGACTAGTGCGTCCTCCGAAAACATCCCGCCAGCTTATCAGACGGCGCTGTACGCCGGCTAACCTGGCGCTGCAGCTGACGTCCGACGAAGAGAAGCAGCTTTTTGTAACCAGCCCCGGGCCCGCTTGCTCATGTAGATACACGCGTATATACTCTGGGCATGTCCGAGCGAGCGAAGTTGTTTAGGAATGGCGGGAGCCAAGCGGTCCGCTTGCCGAAGGATTGCCGCTTCCCCGACGACCAACGTGAAGTCGTCGTTCGAAAGGTTGGCCAGCGTGTTGTTCTCGAGCCGGTTGATTCTTGGCCGAAGGAATTTCTGGCGTGCATGGGCGCTTGGCGGGAGGAGATCCTTCGGCCGAAGGATGACTCTATCCGCCATGTAAAAGACCCGTTTGCATGACTGACCGCCGGTTCATGCTCGACACGGATACCGTCAGCTTCGTGCTGCGCGGCCAGGGCGACGCTGGGGCGCAACTCACGGCGCACGCTCCTTCTCAAGTCTGCCTGAGCGCCATCTCATTGTCGGAACTACGCTTTGGGGCCGACAAGCGACGTTCCAAGCGTCTCCATCGATTGATCGACGTCTTCACCGCGACCATCGAAGTTGTGCCGTTCGATGCGGCGGCCGCCACCACCTTCGGGCACGTCTGCGCAGTCCTCGACTCGAAGGGCACGCCCATCGGAACCCTCGACACGCTCATCGCAGCCCATGCCCTCGCACTCAATCTGACGCTCGTCACCAACAACACCAAGCACTTCAAGCAAGTCCGCGGACTCAAGACTCAGAACTGGCTGCACGGCGCCGGCTAACAGGGCGTCGCAGCTGACGAGCTTGTCGGTCGCTTCGCTCCCTCTGGCGCCCGCAGCTGAGCGCCGTTACGTTTGGGCGGACCGTGAGGGGAGCGGCGTGGCTTGCGCTTAGTTTCCTACCGTGGTAGGAAATCGGCATGCAACCTGCCGCCAAGTTGTCAGTGAGCGTCCCGGGTGAGCTCGCCTTGGCTGTTCGAAAGCGCGTCGGCCCACGCGGCCTTTCCGGATTCGTCGCTCGCGCCTTGGCCCACGAGCTCGAGCGTGAGGGCGTTCGTGTCCTGCTTGCTGAGCTTGAGCAACAGCTCGGGACTCCAACCAAGGCCGACCTCGCGCGCGTTCGCAAAGTATGGCCGAAGCGCTGATTCTTGACGCTGAAGCCTTGAACGCGCTCGCTCAGCCACACGCGCGTCAGGCCTTGGCTTCTCGTGCCGCTACTGTCCTGCACTTCGCTTTCGACAGGCGTGCCTTGGTTCGCGTTCCAGCCCCGGTCCTCGCCGAGGTTTGTCGAGGCACCCGTTTCGATTCCGCAGTCAACCATTTGCTCAATAATCCAGGCATCCGCGTCTTCGACCTGACACGAGCCGTCGCTCAGCAGGCAGGGCATCTGCTCGCGCGCGCAAAGCTCTCTTCGGCTCATGCTGTCGATGCCTTTGTCGTGGCCACTGCGCTCCAGTTCGACACTTCCGTTATCGCGACCGGAGATCCGACCGACATTCGTCGCCTCGCTGCTCCGTTCAGTCGCGTCGGCATACTTGCCTTGTAGTTCGCCTCCGCCAATTGCAACGAGGTTTCTCCACCGTTGCCGGCTCGACCGCTGGCTCGTTCACTCCGGGTTGCCTGGGTTGAATCCTAACTGATCACGCCGCGCGCTTGGCCTTGAGCTCGCGCTCCGTTTTCGACGCCGATGGCCCACACGAAGCCAACCAGCTAGCGCGCTAGCGCGGTGACGATCTTAGCGCTCGGTTTGCTCTTGCTCGAGAGCGCCCAGTAACGGCGATGTAGTCGCTCTTGCGCCGACCACGCGATCGCGGCGATCTTGGGCGGCAGCGAGCTTTGCAATTCCTGCTGCCGCTTGCATAGCTTGGGACGATGGCGATAGTGCCAGGCAGACTCAACGAGCGCGCGACGCAAGTGCGAGTTGCCCGTCTTGGTGATGGCGCCGCGACGAGTCTTCGGCCCGCTCGAGTACTCGGAAGGCACCACGTCGAAGCGCTCGATGCGCTGGCTTTGGTGATCGACCTCGAGGATCAGCTCGAGCAGGGTCGTGTTTTGCTCAACGTGAGGCAACTGCAAACCACGCACCCACTGCCACCACGCCGCGCTCCATGCCTTCGAGTCATCAGCGGGTCGCTGGCCGTAGCGCAACAGGCAATCGTCCCAAGCGACCTCACCTGGTTACGGCCCTCAGCTACCGCCACCGCGATCGCCTCCGCGTGTACATCTAGCCCAACCAATCGAGTACTATTGCCCATAGACCGGCTCCTTTCACCATGTCGCTCTGCTCTTCTTGCCTTGCAGCTCGGAGCGTAACCCACGACCTGGTGACTCGAGCCGGTCGTTCCACTATGACTGGGCGGACCACGATGTACGGCGTTCGACCAGACCTTGATCTCTCCCCATTCGAGGGCGCAACGCTCGACTCCGTCACCATCTGCAAGTTCCAAATCTCGTTTCATTTCGATCCAAGCGCCTCGCTCACCATCCAAGGGAGATGGTGTTTGCTTGATCCGGCGGGCCGCGTTGTCGATGAGTCATCTGATCCAGACCCTCGCGACGCCTACCGAGTGCATCGATGTATCGGAGAACATGTCACCGCTGCCCGAGCCGAACCACCCGACAGCATCGCGCTCACGTTTGAATCCGGCTGTACACTCCGGGTCACAGACGATACCCCTCAATACGAGTCGTTTCACATCGAACCAGGGGACATCCACATCTGATTCCTTGTGTAGCGGCAGCTGAAACCTGATACGCCTGCCGGCCATAGGCTCCCGATTTCTCGAGTCGAAAATATCGGTGGACGACGGATTGGGCCCGATATAAGAATTTGAGCGTCTGTGCGAGTGGAGGAATTTTATGATGGTGATTCGGGTGGGTTACGCAATTTTGATTGGGGCGGGCATTGCCGTCCTGGGCTGTGGTAGCGACGGCGGGAGTTCTTCGTCGGCAGCGCAAGCTAAGGCCGTTGTCGGGAGCGATGTGACAATGGCGTCGCGTGCGCAGACCGTTTGTTCTGCTACCAGGATTCCACACTTCCGCTGCTCTCCGGCATCTGCACTACCCATTGCACTTACTCCACGTCAGCCGGGGACGGCTGCCTGACCTGCCTGACGGTTCAACCGAATACAGGGTGCCTCGGTGCCGGGATCTGCACGAAAGAATGCGGAAGTGGGCTGGGCTCGACTGGAACGTATTGCGACACTAATTACGGTCACAGAAGCCACTCGCAAGCGGACGAGTGCATGACGGAGGCCCCCAACGTTGGCCGGCCGAGGAACCTTACGCGACATGAAGACTAACCAACGTTCATCGCTTCCGTCGCGAACCTGGGCCTTGTTAGCCATCATCGGGATGCTTTCGCGCGCATCGATCTTGGCATTCACCATCGCTACGGAGTTGGTCGCGGTCTCCGCCGTTCCAGATTGGGAGTCGCGTGCAAGCGCAGGCGACTTGGTCGCGCTCGCGCTCGCGCTCGGGCTGGGTGGAGGGGTCAGCCTCGCTCTGCTAGCGCTTCTCGTCAGCGTTGTGGCGTTTCTCGTCTGGCTGCATCAGGCGACCCAGCGCGCCCATTCGTACGGATTTCCCCAGCCGAACGCAACGCCTCGTGGTGCGATCGCTTGCTGGTTCATCCCCTTCGTCAATCTGATCCGGCCGTACACCGTAGTTCAATCGTTGTACCAGGTCAGCCGCGCTCATGCCCTTGAGGCTCGCGACGATTGGGTTGGCCGTTGGCCCAAGCTCCTTCCGATCTGGTGGGCAGCCTGGATATTAGGCACTCTTTTGACGAACGTTTCTTTCAAATTGTGGACCGGCGGGCACGTCACGGCGGCTGCGGCCTGGCTCGGGGCGGTCGCAGCCCCTCTCGTACTCATCGCAGCATTGTGTGCCGCGGCTATCGTGTGGAGCATCCAAGTGAACCAGGAGGCAACGGCTTCTGCTGATCTCCAGAGTGACGGCGTTGCCAGCAAGTGAAATGGTCGGCCGCCAACACTCCGCGAACCCGCCGTTCAGTTGGGGTTAGTTGACGAGCTTAGCGACCCAAACCGTACGGCCACCGCAATTCGGATCCTCGATCCGGTGGAGAGCGACTTGGTAGCCGAGGCTCTGTAACGAACTCGCGTATTCGTCCGTGTTCAGGCTGCCGTGATACAACTGGTCGCCAAATAAGTCGCCGCCTATCTCTTCGCCTTCGGTGACTCCGCTCGTGAAAACGAGAACGCCACCCGGTGCTGTTTGATGGCGAAATTTCCGGAGCACGGCGCGCTGATCGTTCGGGCTCAGATGAAAAAAGCTGTCCCACGCAATGACAATATCGAAGCGATCTGAGACGTTCATGCGCCTCATGTCCGCTTGTATCCAAGTCATCTCCGGGAAACGCTCACGGCACATCTCGAGCATTTCATCGACCGCGTCGATGCCCGTCACTTGATAGCCCTTTTCGATGAAGTAGCGGGATAGCGGCTCTCCGCTGCCGCATCCCACATCGAGGACTTTGCCGGTGGCGGGCGCGAGGGTCGTGGCCATCTCGAGATATGGTCGTTCCATCAACGAGCGCGTGCGAGCGCCGTCGAAGCGCCGAGCGTGTCTCGCGTAGAGCTCCGCTAGGTCAACCATGAATCACGAGCCTAGCATGCGCCACGCGGGGATCCGACGAGGTCGCCCAGCCTGGTGTTGCAGCCAACGGGCTTGTCGCGCGCGGCGCTTCCTCTGGCGTTCGCAGTTGAACGCCGTTACGTTGGCCGAGACCGATCTGAATGGGTACCTCGAGTCGACACGCCCTTACAATCTTCGCGATCTCAAGCGAGCTGGCGGCGGGCTGCGCTGCGACCGCGCGGCACGAACCTGCCCCTCGAGACTTGATAGCTCCGAGCGGCATCGCCAAAGCAGCGACAGCCAGCCCGGGGCAAGTCGATGCTGGGGTGCAGATCCCAACCCAAGCAGCTCAAACATCGGACGACGACGACGCCAAAAAGATCGAGGCGTGTCCCAACCACCCCGCGGAGCCGAGCAATGACTCACCGTCGTACCTCGTCGACGATCTCGGCGAACTCTATCAAGGCTACGTGACGGACTATCTCGACGTGTTCGGGCGGCCCGAACAGCCCATCGTTGATATTGGGGCCGCGCAAAGGCGCCGAGCCGTATGCGCGGCACTCGGAAGTGAGGGCTACAAGGTGTTCGCGCGCGCTCAGTCAGGCAAGAAGTTCCAGGCGCGCGCGCCAGAAAATTGCGTCGGCCAGAAAAAACAGGAGTTTCGGATGGGGCGCATCATCTGGGAGTTTTCCAAACTACCGAACGGCAAGTACTTGGCTACCCGCACCGCGCGCACTGCCTCACCCTTGGACTTATTGTATCAAGGTCACCGCATCGAAACGTCCCTCGACCGGCCGTTCGTCGTAACCGTCGCTACCAGTGAAGCGTGGCGCTGCCCACAGGATCCCACCGATCCATGCGAGCTCGATACGGATGACGAGAGGCCTGAAGTGCCCGCACAGGTGCTCTGCGCGCTCGATCAGATGACGCCGTGCTCCCACGCCGGAGTCACCAGCGACGTCTGGGTAACCGACTATCGAACGCGCGCGACCGCATACTTCGGGTGGTTTTATCGCCGCCCGCGACCCACAATCAAAATAGAGGCCAAACAAATCGAGGTCGCCGCCGGGGACTGTACGCAAACGGCGCCACTGCCGCTTGTCGTTGCAGAGTCGCAATGACGCTGGTACCGCAGCGTCTTCGTTTGAGTCGTTCGCTCACCCAGCCTGTCGTAGCGCTGCCGAGCGTTCAGTCGACTCAAGGAACGCACGTCGACGTTCCTGAAATCGTCGAGGTGTCGCAGTAGTCGGCAGCAAATTGCCCCGCTTGGCTCGTGCCGTCCTCGAATTGAATGGAGTACGAGCCGGACGCGGGAGAGCCGAGGACGCCCAGCTCGGACGTGAGCGTCACGGAGCCTCCGACGGAATCGGGCCCACTCTTGTTGCAGGTCGCATCCCGATCGTTGAACGCGGCGGACGCACCGCCGGCAACGAGAGTCGCGCCCACGGCGTAGGTTCCGGCAGGTATGGTGATCATCCCCGTCGGAAGCTGGACGCTGATCCGCAGAACGCCGGAATTTGCTTTGTTCGAGCCGGACTGGCGCAGGGCGCACGATCCGGAAAAGGTGCTGAGCCGGATTTGATATTCGGGTGAGAACGCCTCCCACTCCGATTCTATGTAAGAGGTATGGGTCGCCGTAGAGCCACCGCCACCGCCACCATTGTTCGAGCTGCCGCAAGCGATCGCCAAACCCGAGCACGTGACGAGCAACCAGCTAACACTACTGCTTGAAATTTGAGATTTTCTCGAGAATTTCGCGACTTTCGGAGTGAGCTCCGTGGGCTTGCTTCGAGCTCCTGCGATCGAGGCGGGCCGTGTGCGAAACGGGCTCTGGTCCACCCCTTCGGGTGCCACGGGCCGCGGTCGCCCAGTTTTTGTTTTCTTGGTCTCGCCTCCCTTTGCCGATCGGGGCGCTTCGACGCACCCGAAGAGGTGAGATCTGATCGTCCCAAAGTCTGAAGCAGTAGTGCCAAGCGCGATTTTTTTCGACATGGACGCTTCCCTTCGCGGTCTAGACATCACGGGACGTCTCCCGACGCCGCCGCCGCGGCTTGGCAGGCATCGATGTCATTCGAGCTCGTGACGCGGTCGAACTCACGCTTCTCGTGGCCGCCGAGGTCGCTCTCGTGCGCCTTGATCGTGAGCGACCCCGTGGGGCCCGTCATTGCACCCAGGATCACGTCGATCCGGTATTGATGGCCCGCCTTCATCGGCAACGCGAACTGCCACTGCCCCGTGGTCGCGGTGACCGCCGAGTCACCGCCCGGCGAATGCAGCCCCCAGTGCGACGGCGTGCCGATGACGTGGCAGCCGGGTAGGAGTTCGAAAGGGCCGCCAAGCGACGAGACGTCTCTGCCGTCCACGACTTGTACGTAGCCGGAGAGGGTGCTCACGTCTTCCGCGCGGCGGGGTTGTCCGTCGTCCGCGTAGAGTCGCACGGGCGGGGTCGCACTCGCAAAGCAAGCGCCGGTCGAGAGGGCTAGAGTCGTCAACAACACCCGGGTATTGTTGCCCATGCGCGCAGCGTAACATCGCGCGCCGCGGCTTTCCAGAGGGCGCGAGAGCTCGAAACCACGAGCAGGGTGTTTTTCAACACCCTGCTCGACCAGCCACGAAACGACAAAATGGTCTTCGCCAAAGAGTTCTTCGACCTGCAGTTCTCGTTCGCGGAGAAGGTACAGGTTCTATCCGGGATGCCACTCGAACAGACGCTGTTCGAGTACACGAACTTCTACGTCCGGTTCGGTCTAGGTCGTGAGTTCGACTGTAAGCACGACAGCTGGCGCGCCTATTTGGAGGGCCTTCGCGATACTCCGGACACTCGCGACTGGACCTATCGGTTCTATCTGAAGGATCCAGAGGCGAATACGGCACCACCACTCGTGGCAAGCTTCGGCTGCTTTTCATACGCCATCACAACCCCCAGCACGATCCGTCTGCATTTCCTGAACGCGGACGCCGACGGCCACTCGCCTCTCGGCGTCGCGCGCTTCGAGCGCCGACGAAGCGAGCTAACCGCGCTCTTCGCTCATCTGAAACGAACGACGAGCGAGGACGTCACCGTGGTCGGCGTTTCCTGGTTGTACAATCTCGAGGCCTACCGGCGCCTCTTCCCAGCAAGCTACGTCTCTTCCGCTCGAGCGGCGTTGAAACCTGGTACGTTGTCCAGCATGAGCGATGCCGTCCGTATCTGCTGCAGACTGCACTGTGCCTACGCATGACGAGCATCCCGGAAATCACGCTCGTGCCCGCGACCCCGGCGGACGCAAACCTGTTGTCGAATCTGCTCGAGCTCTACACCCACGATCTCAGCGCGGCGTTTTCCGTCGAGCTCGGGGCGGACGGGCGCTTCGGCTATCAGAAGCTCCCGTTGTATTGGGCGGAGCCCGAGCGCCGGTTTCCGTTTCTCATCAAGCGCGACGCGCGCGTGGTGGGCTTTGCGCTCGTCACGCGCGGCTCGCCGGCCATCGACGACCCGGACGTTTTCGATATCGCGGAGTTTTTCGTGCTAAGGCGCTACCGGCGCGAGGGCGTGGGGCGCAGCGCGGCGCGCCTTTTGTGGAGTCGCCTCCCCGGGCGCTGGGCAGTGCGCGTGTCCGAGGGAAACCGGGGCGCCGTTCCGTTCTGGGCTCGCGTCAGCTCGGAGTTTGCCGGTGACGCAGTGACGGAGTTCGTGCACCCTGGTATTCCACACGGCTGGCGCGTATTCTCGCTCGACACGGCGACGGGTGAGCGCCAGCCCTGAGGGAATCATTTGAACCGCACGATCGTCGTTTGCAAGGCCTGTTTGAGCGCTGCGCTCTTGCTGGCCCTCGCGGCGTGCTCCGCTAGAGACACGAATACGGACCCGAGCGAACCGGACAGCACGGCTGACTTCAAGAGCGCCAGCGCGGACAACGTGGTCGCAGGCGCTGGGGTCACGAACGTTCTGGCCATGTCGTTCACCGCCCCCGCCAACGGGTTCGCTTGGGTGTCCGCGACGGGGACCTGCGGCATGGTCGAGCCTTTGCCGGTGAGCTCGGTGCTGGCGGCTCAAGTTGAAACGAGCGCGACCGACGACGCGCCGGGTCCGGGCGACGGCGAGTTCGAGATCGGCGGCGGAGCCACAGCATCCCCTTCTGAAGGCTCGTTCAGCGTCACGCGCACGCTGGCCGCACTCCAAGGGGGAAATACCGTCTATCTCAACATAGACAATCCGTCCTCGGGGGGCGAGCTCTACTGCTCGGCGAGCATGAGCGTGCTGTTCACGAGCCATCAGCTGCCCTAAAAGGCGCATTTTTGCGGGTGATTTGGGTCTGGGTGGGTCGACCGGAGTCCGGTGCGAGCTCGCAGCGCGCGCCGCGAGTTCCCGAAAAAAAATCCGATCCGCGGGCGCACGATCCCTCGTACTATCGTCGTTTCGTCACTGGATTGGAGCCGAATGGACACAGAGCCGAAGTTCGAAGCACCTGGCCCGGGCCCTTGGGAGATCGAGGGAGCTCACTTTCCGCGCCCCCTCACACGCTTCGTGCAGGAGGGCATCCTGCGCGCGTTCCCGGCGGGTTTTGCCGAGGGCACGGCGCGGTACGGGCTCCTATTGAGTCACTTCAAGCCCGTCGCCATCCACGGCTTCCTTTACCAACAACCAATCATTTTTGGCGCGCCCGAGGGCGCGCTGGGGCCGCCACCAAAAGCCGTGCTCTGGCTCATCACGCGCCTCCTACCCAAGATGCGTAGCCGGATCGAAACCTGCCGGCGCGCTTTCGAGAGCAAGCAGTGGCGCGCGGATCTCGTTCAGTGGGACGAGGTGGACAAGCCGGCGGCCATCGCGCAGCACCTCAGCTTGCAGTCGGTCGATCCCGCGCCGCTCGCCGACGATGCGCTGCTCGCACACCTGGCGCGCACGCGCGCGCATCAAGAAGCGATGATCGTGCTTCATCACCGCTTCACGATCACCTGCACGATCGCGACCGGCGACTACCTGGCGCACACGCTCGAGTGGACCGGCGCGAGCTCGGGTGAGGCGCTCGAGCTCTTGCGTGGTACCTCCCCGATCTCGAACGGCGTCGCGGCGAGCGAGCTCGAGGCCCTGGCCGCGAGCCTGCGCGCCGACCCTGCTTCGCAGGCGATTTTGAGCGACCCAGACCCCGCGAACGCCGTCGCGCGGTTGATCGCCCAAGCGGGTGAAGTCGGCACGCGCGCGCGCGCCTATCTCGATATCGTGCGCTACCGCTCGATTGGCTACGACCTCTGCGACAAGACCTGTGGTGAGCTGCCCGAGGTATTGATCGGAGCCGTCCGCGCCGTCATGAACAACCGCGGCAGCGTGGACGCCCTGCGCGAGCGAGAAAGTAAAGAGCGGGCGCTGCGCGAACGCGTCCCCGCCGAGCACCGCGCGCACTTCGACGAGCTCTTGACCGAGGCGCGCGCGGTCAATCGGCTGCGCGACGAACGCGGCGTGTACTCGGACGGTTGGGCCACGGGCATCGCGCGCCGCGCGTTGCTGGAGGTTGGGCGCCGGCTGGTCGAGCGCGGCAAGCTCGAAGCCCCCGACCACGCGGTCGACTTGTCGCTGAAGGAAGTGGAAGCGCTATTTGCCGATCAGCCCGGACCGAGCGCCAAAGAAGTGAAGGAGCGCGTGACCTGGCGCCAGACCAAGACCGTCGCCGACGTGCCGGCCTGGCTCAACGCGCCACCCGCGCCGCCACCACCCGCGCATATCTTCCCCGCGCCGGCGCGGCGCGCCGCCCGCGCGGTCGACGCGGTCATCAGCAATTTGTTCAAGGAGACGGAAAAGGAGAGCACACGCACGATCGTGCGCGGGCTCTCGGTGAACGCAGGGACCCACGAGGGCACCGCGCGCCTCGTGCTCGACGCCGCGGATTTCGGCAAGATCCAGCAAGGAGACGTGCTGGTTACGCGCGCCACGTCGCCCTATTTCAACGTGGTGCTGCCGCTGCTCGGCGCGCTCGTGACCGATCGCGGCGGGCAGCTCTGCCACGCCGCGATCGTCGCGCGGGAATATGGCATCCCCGGCATCGTAGGCACCAAGCTCGCGACGCAAACCATCCCCGACGGCGCGCGCGTACGCGTCGACGGCACGACCGGGGAAGTCACGATCCTGCCGCTCGTCTCGTGAACCGCGACATGCCAAGGCCGCTGTTTCAACCAGCTCGACGAGCGCGGCCATGATCGTCGCGCTCGCCGACGCAGAGCACGAGCACGAATTTGGCGGCAAGGCTCGCGAGCTCGGTCGCGCCGAGCGCGCGGGGCTGCCCGTGCCGCCGGGGCTCGGTCTCTCGGTGAGCTTCGTCGAGCGCGTCGTGCAGGGGGACCGTAGCGCGCAGGCGCGCTTGACCGACGCGTTCGTCGCGCTCGGCGCGCCGGTCGCCGTGCGCTCGTCGGGTATCGGCGAGGATTCGGCGAGCGCAAGCTTCGCGGGCCAACACGCGACCGTGCTCAATGTCCGGACGCGCGACGGACTGCTCGAGGCCGTCCAGCACGTGCATCAATCCGCGCGCACGGACGCGGCGCTCGCCTATCGCAAGCGACTCGGTCTATCGTCCGAGCCCCGCATGGGCATCGTCGTTCAAACGCTGGTCGCCGCTGATTGCGCGGGTATCTTGTTCACGCGACACCCGCTCACCGGCGCGGATGAGCGCGTGATCGAGGGCTCTTGGGGCCTCGGCGAGAGCGTCGTCGCCGGGCTGGTCACGCCCGATCGCTATCGACTCGCTCGCGGCGGCAAATTGCTGGCGCACGAGCTCGGCGACAAAGATCTCGCGATCCTCTGGAATGAGACAGGCGGAACCCATGAAGTGCCCGTCGAGCCGGAGCGCGCCGCGCGGCCGTGCCTAAGCGCCGCCCAACTCGAACGGCTCGACGCGCTCGCGACTCAGTGTGAGGGCGCTTTCGGCGGCTCGCAGGATCTCGAGTGGGCGTTCGCGGGGCAGAGCTTGTTCTTGTTGCA
>DASXKQ010000017.1:0-35369 GCA_036496745.1 Polyangiaceae bacterium | reverse complement strand
TCGTGCAGTCGTCGCCGAGCGTCAGGGAGAAGTGTCCCGTCGAGTCGGTCTTGAGCGCTTGCGACATCGTGTCGCACAAGAGGTTCGCGGCGGCGGTTGCGGCCGGGTCGTTCCACAGCTTGAGCTCGATGTTGTGGCCGGTCGCGGTGAACGGCGAGCCGTCGGCGTTTTGCAGGAGGCCGCTGTAAGTGAGTGCTTTCGTGGCGGGGATACCGGCGGCGTAGGAGCGGCCCGCAAAAAACGCCGCGCTACCGAGAGCCAGCAGCGAGCCTGCGCCCACCGCCCATTTGATTCCGCGTTTCATGGTCGAATTCCTCCTGAAAGACACAGCATCTGCGAGTTCAAGGTGCCGCAAATCGTGGGCGTGTATTCGAGCCCGTGATCGACGAGGCGCACGCTCGTATTGCTGAGCACGGGCGTGCCGACGGTGACGAGCCCGCCGAGCAACTTGGCCGCGGCGCACATACCGCCGCTGCAGGCGGGCATTTGGCCGCTGCAGGGTGTTTGCGGCGTCCACGCGTTGTTGACGCACTTGGACGGCGTGTTGTCCGGGTCACAGCGCGTGTCGTCGTTCAAGCAATCGACGCATGTGCCGTCGTTGCAGATTTGAGGCGCGGTGCAGGCCGGCGTGCACGTGGCGCCCGTGGTGCCTGCGCTGCCACTTGCGCCCGCGCTGCCGCTGCTGCCGGCATCACCGCCGGCTGCTGCGCCGGCGTTGCCTGCGCTTCCGCTCGAGCCCGCGCTTCCGCTCGCGCCTGCGTTGCCCGCGGCTCCGCTCGCACCTTCCGAGCCAGCAGCGCCGGACGCCGCTCCAGCGCTCCCTTCCGAGACCGTACGGTCGCTGGTCCCACACGCGACCAGCGCGACCACTGAGACCAGCAGGAGTCCTGTGCGCGCTTGCGCGCCTAGCTGATTGGGTCGGATAAGAATAGAAGGGAAGTTTCCCATCTGTCGGCCCGTATAGTCCGATTCCATTCTGGCGGCTACAGCGTCGCCTGGATGGCGAGCAACTCGCAGGCACGATTTGTCTGGCCTCGGGCCTCGTGATACGAAACGACCTTGCTTTGGCGGGAGCGGCTCATGCTTAAAAGAAATGACGGTCAGAGCGCACGTACACTGACAGCTCATGTCGTGTTCGTTGGTTCGCTCGTATTGACGGCCCTGCCGTCTGCGTGCGGTGGGAGTTCGGTCCCGAGTTTGGGCGACCCAGTGGGACCGGCAGGCGGCACTGCTGGGAATGCAGGTACCGCCAACGGTAACAGTGGAGGTTCGGCAGGTTCGCTCAATGGCGGTAGCGGCGGAGCTTCTGCGGGCCAGTCGGGTGACGGCAATACGAGCGGCACTGCTGGCGCGGGCGGCACTGGGAGCGGAGGTAAAGTCGGCGCAAGTGGCAGCGCGGGGGTGAGCGGCAGTGCGGGTGCAAGCGGCAGTGCAGGCGGTAGCAATGACGCCGGTGCGAGCGGCAGTGCGGGTGCGAGCGGCAGTGCGGGAAAGGGCGGTTCGTCGGGCGCGGGCGGATCGAGCGGAAGCGGCGGCACGGGCGGAACGCGCGATTGCAACGCCGTCCACGCGGGAGCGGTGCTCGGCTCGCAAACAGGCCATTGTTATCAGCCCTTCGACGATCTGCTGAGTTGGGCCGACGCGCGGGACTTCTGCAAAAACGCGGGCGGCTATCTGGTGACGCTGACTTCGCAGCCGGAGGACGCGTTCGTGTATTCGATCGCGCCGTTCGAGCACTGGCTCGGTGCGACCGACGGCTTGCTCCCGATCGCGGTCAGCGCCGGCACCTACGCCTGGGTCACCGGGGAACCGATGACGTACACGAATTGGAGTTCCGGCGAGCCCAACGTGTCTGCCAGCGTGTGTCCGGCGGACATCCCGTCGGTCGACGGCTATTGCTACGAGCACTGCATGGAGACGCTCACGACTGATGCTTGGAATGACAACGCGTGCTACGCGACGAAGCCGTACGTTTGCGAGTGGAACTGAGCGCGCTTCCCTTCGCCTACTTTAGCTGACTCACATCGAGAGCTGCGTTCCAGACCTGTGTCGGCGCGCGGATCCCCTACTACGCAAAAAAATGCCTGCTACGTCTCAGGTGGGTGCACTCAAAGACAGCATGCATCACGGCGAGTCGCGGCGCAGGTTCTTACGAGTATTGGCTGGTTCCACGGCAGTCGGCGTGGTCGGTTGCGGGTCCGCGGGAGTCGGCCCAGCCCCGATCGGGGACGTGCCCGCGGGCAACATCAGCGATCTGCCGGTCGACACGTTGCGACCACTCGGGAACGCCATCCCGGGCGCGATTGGTCGCGACGCGGGCGGCGTGTACGCGCTCACATTGACCTGTAGCCACGCGGGCTGCAACATGGCGACGGATGGCACCGTGAATTTTACCGGCATCGACTGCAGCTGTCACGGCAGCCACTTCGACAACAACGGCGACGTCACAGGCGGCCCCGCCCCCGATCCGCTGCAACACTTCGCGGTCGAGATCGATAGCGCCGGAATGATGACGGTTCATGGAGGACAATACGTATCGCCGTCTGTTCGGACACTCGTCGCCTGAGCGCGTCGCCGAGGATCGATGAGCGCGACGCTCGCTCTCGTCTTCGTGGTGCTGGTGAGCGGCGCCGAAGTAAACGATCAGAGCACGACCGCGCTGACGCAAGCGGCGCGCGAAGTACTCGGCGCGAACGCAGCCATCGAGGTGCGTACGTATGCAGAACCGCAGGACGACAGTGAGCTCGTGCGCTCGGCTCCGGTGGAAGGCGCGATAGCCGAAGTCGTGTGGCAGGATCCCCAGCATCGGCACGCGTGGCTTCGCTGCTACGTCTCGAGCGAGGGGCGCTTGATTGCCCGTGAAATCGCGTTCGAGCCGGACGATGCCCCGCGCGAGAGAGGCAGAATGTTGGGCTTTGCGCTGGCGTCGCTGGTCCCGCGCACCGTGAGCGCGAACTCCGCGAGCGGACAACACACGCCGCAGGAGATCGCACAGCCCGCGCCGGTCCTTACTGAGCCGCCAACCCGCGTCGAGGTGCCCGTGGTGGCGCCGCTCGCGCCCCCGACCGCTCATCGCTACTACGCCGCGATCGACGTGGTGGCTGCAGGCGCGACGGGCTTGGCGGGCGGTCTCGGCGCCGGGATCGACGGTCGATGGTTCTTTCACCCCGCGCTGGGCTTGCGCTTGGGTTTTGCGGTGCGGCGTAGCGAGATCGAAAGCGCCCGCGTGTTCTCCGATCTGAAGTACGCGGCGCTCGGGCTCGGCTTTCGCTTCGCGGGCGACGACGCGTCCCGCTTCACCTTGGGCGGCCGAGCGGATTTTCTGCTGTTGGCCCACGAAGTCGGACGCTTCCCCGCGCAGAGCGTGGCCACCGAGCGTCGGACCAGCCTGATGGCGGGCGCCGACTTGCTGCTCGAAGGCACCCTGAGCCTCTCGACCAACGCCGCCTTGATCGGCGCTGCCGGTCTCGAGGTCCCCTTCGCGGACGATCTCGAGCTCGCCGACGATCAGACCATCGCCGAATTGCCGCCACTGCGAGCGATTGCCGAACTGGGCATTCGTGCTCGTTTTTGAGACGGCTGGGCTGATGGCCTTGGCAAAGTATCGATTTTCTCTGATCTTTGGCGGTGAGCGAAACGCGCTGCCTGATTGGGCCGTCACGAAACCACCTTCCATCGACACCCTTGACTAGTAAGAGCGCGAACGTACGGCACCTGCGGCTGCTCGAGCCCGAGCCCGCTCTGGAGGTCTCGCCGCGCCCCGCGCTCGACGATAGTCAATTACTCGCGGCGCTGCGCGCGGCGGACATCGACGTCGCCGGCGCGCTGCACGATCGCTTGTGGCCGGTGATCCACCGCACCGTAGCGCGCCTGCTCGGTAGGTCTGACGCGGACGTCGAAGACCTGTGTCAGCTCGCGTTCATCGAGGTCATCGACGGTATCGAGAGCTTTCGTGGGGACTGCACGCTCGAGGCGTGGGTGAGCGTGATCGCCGCGCGCGTCGTGTACAAACACATTCGGCGTCGGCGTCTCGAGCGGCGTCTGTTCGAACCATCGTTCAGCGAGGCTCCGGCGCGCTCGACGCGCTCACCGGTCGCGTTCCGCGATACCTTGCGTCGAGTGCGTCATCACCTGGCCAAGCTCGATGCCAATCGCTCTTGGACGTTCCTGCTGCACGACGTGTGCGGCTACGACCTGCGAGAAGTCGCGCAGATCACCGGCGTGAGCGTGGCTGCCGCGCAGAGCCGGCTCGTGCGCGGTCGCCGCGATCTACATGAACGCATCGGGCGCGATCCAGAGCTCTGCAGCGTGGTGCAGCAACTCGTGAGTGAGGATTGGGTGCCGTGACGACACCGCGCCATGCCCAGGCTGCGGCCGCGCTCTTGCGCCGTGGTCAGACGGACGCCGCGGCGCCCAGCGAGGCCGAGCGGGAGCGCGCGATCGCGTTCATCGCGCGGGGGCTCGTGCGCAAGGCGCGGCGCCGCGTTTGGAAGCGCTCGCTCGCCGTAGGCGTGCTGGCGCTCTCGTCGGCGGCCGCGCTGTGGGCGCTCTATCGAGTCGAGCGGCCAGCGGCGGTCGCGGGCGGCGTGAGCGCGCTCGGCTACCCGCGCGCCGCAGGTGCAGAGCTCGTGAGTGGGCAGCAGGCCAGACCGCTCAATCGCGGAGATTCGCTGGTGGCCGGCTCCGAGCTCGTCACCAGTGCAAACGGTGGCGCTGCGCTTGCACTCTCCAGCGGAACCACTTTGGACATCGAGCACGACGCGCGGCTCGGCGTGATCTCCACCGGCGCGTCGCAACGATTCTCGCTCGCGCGGGGCGCGCTGAGCGCCAAAGTCGCCAAGCTTGGAGTCGGCGAACGCTTCGTAATTGGCACGCCCGACGGCGAGGTCGAGGTGCGCGGCACGGCATTTCAGGTCGTCGTGGCCGATCGCGCCGACGACTGCAATCCGCGCGTGCGGACGCGCGTGCTCGTGAGCGAAGGAGTGGTCGAGGTGCGCGCGCTGGGTGCTAGCTGGCGGGTCGGCCCCGGTGAGTCTTGGCCCAGCGGGTGCGCGTCGCCTACCGCGAGCCCGGCACTCGTTCCCGCGTCGCCAATGCCGAACGCCTCGGCGCGTGCGGCCGCGAGCAGCTCCGCCCGCGAACGCTCTCCGCTGGTCGAGCAAAATGACCTCTTTGGCAAGGGAGTGAGCGCGATGCATCGCGGCGACTCGAAAGCGGCGATCGCCGCCTTCGAGACACTGCTCAACCGCTACCCGACCAGCCCGCTCAGCGAAAATGCTTCCGCGGAGCGCATGCAGCTCTTGGCCGCCGCCGACCCCGACGCGGCAGCGCGCGCGGCCAGCGAATACCTGGCGCGTTTCCCGCACGGTTTCGCGCGGGCAGATGCCGAGCGCATCTTGGCTCGTTAGCAGCGGCAGTACGTCCGGAGCACGCTATACTTTCGCCGCTCCGCTGGCGAATGAGCCAGAACGCCGCGGCCGAGCTCGCCGTGATGCTCAGGACCTCTGGTTCTCCGTGCTCAACTGCCGGCGCGTTTCCGACGGATCCAGACTCGGCCGGCATCACTCGCGTTGCCGCCAAGGCAGTTGATTCGACGCCCGCGGCTGCAACGGAAGTGAGCTTCCCCTACGGCGCCACGCGCTCGGGTGAATACACCGCAGACATCGCGCCCGCCGTGGACGGTCCGTTTACGATCGCCACACTCTCCTGCCCGCGCGGCGCGTTGGCGAAAGACCTAGCGGGTAGCGGCGGCCCCTGAGTTCGTCCGCTCCGTCAGCTCGAACGCAAGAGTCGCGCTCCCAACCAGCAGCCGAGCGACGTCAAGAGCACGATCGGCAGCACTATGCCAGAAAGGGTTTCGCTGGTTTTTTCGCAATCGGCAGCGCGCTTGCCCCAGCGGCCAGCTGCGACGCGGCGCACGACGGCTCCGAAGTGCGCGTGGACTACCGAGCCAGTTACTACAGCCGGATTGCTTGCCGACACCGTGCATACACGCCACGCAGTAAGCGCATTGCGCGAAGCCGGTAGCAGAATGCCAGTTGTGTTCGCGAGTACGTCGAGAATGCAACGAGGATAGCGGAGCTGGCGGACAGAAATTGCAGTTGCGCCGACTTTGCCACTCGTCAACGACTGAGAAAGCGCAGAACCTCTGGTGATGCGCCGTAGCGCTTTTCTTGTCTTGGCTCTTGCTGTGCCCGTCGCCCTTTTGTGCGCGTGTTCCGGTTCGTCGACTGAAGCTTCGAACGGCGGCGCGAGCGGCTCGCTGAGTAGCGGCGGCGCAAGCGGCTCGCTGAGTAGCGGCGGCGCGAGCGGTACGGGGCTCGGTGGTGTCGGCAACGCGGGTGGCGGACAAGGAGGCGTTGTCGGGGGAAACCCGTTTCCGTGCGGCACCTCGGTCCCGTCTCCGCCGGACAGCGGCTACGAGCAATGCTCGGCGGGTTACGTGCATCGACCGCAGAAGCTCGATTGCCCCGACGCTGCAGCGGACACCGCGAAGAGGTACCACGCGTGCGTGCGCGACGAGGATTGCGGCGCCTCGCAAGTATGCCAGTGCAGTATTTACGCCGGGCAAACGGAGAGCGCTTGCGTCTCGTCCAGTTGTACGACGGACGCGGATTGCGCGGCGGGTTTTCTGTGCGCGCTCGATACCTCAAACACCTGCGTGTTGGGAGGCGGTGGCTTTGCGTGCCAACTGCCCACGGATACTTGTATCAGCGGCGCTTCGTGTGGATCGTGCAATGCGTGTTTCGTGCAACCGACGGGTCGAGCGTGCGGGGACAGCTCGGTGCGGTCAAAGTGCTGCCCGCCGCCCTGAGCCGTCTTCGCCGCGACCCAAGGTCGACGGCTGGCTCACTCACTTCTGCGCGACCCACTGAATCTGGACGCTGCCGGTCTCGGTGCAAGGCGACCAGCAGTTGACGCCTGAGAGCAAGGTTTCGGAGTACGAGTAGGTGAGCGCGCCGGAGCTCAAGCTGCCTTGGATCAAGTGGCCCATTTGCCAGCTGCAGTGATCGGGGCTCTCCATGGGACCGATCAGCTGCGTGCCGTCGAGCGACACGTAGTCATTCGTGACCGAGCCGTTGAACAGGATGCCGCCGAGCTCTGCGGTGACCGCGCCCCCTCCGCAGGGATACTCGATGCTGCCCGTGGCCATCGCCTCGATCGGAAAGTCGATGCACGACGGCGACGACGACATGGAACCTGCGACATAGAGCGAGGGCTTGCAGTCGCCAGCGACGCAGTCCGCGTCGATGATGCCGTTGCAATCGTCGTCGATCCCATTACAAATCTCGACGTTGTTGGCGCCCGTACTGCAGCCGTTGCAGGTCATGGTGTCGTCCGCGCACAGATCCGTGTCGGGGCCGTCACAAGCTTGTCCGACGCCGAAATCCTCGTCGACCTGGCCGTCGCAGTCGTCGTCGATGCCGTTGCACGCTTCCGGGCTGGGTTGCACGCCGCCCAGGCAAGGCCCGAAAAAGCCGTCGACGCAATAGCTGATGCCCTTCTTGCAAGCGCCGACGTTGCTGCCGCACGCTTCACTGTCGCCGGGCTGGCAAGCTTGGCTCATGTGCGCGTCCGGCGCGTCAGACGCGTCCGGCGCGCTACTCACGTCCGGCGTATCCAGGCTGTCCGAGACGAGCAGGCTCGTGCGCGCGCCGCAGCTGTCGACCGTCAAGCTTGCTCCAAGCAGAACAGTGACGGCTCCGCCGCGCCACAACCACGAGCGCTTGCTGCGTCCCTCACGACCGAGCTTTGTCCCGCCGATCACGGAAACAAAGCTAGCTCTCCTTGTCAGAAACACAAGCCGGTGCACGCCGATGATCGAGCTCGCCCGTTTGGCTTGCGTGGCGTGGCATGCGGCGGTACTATGAGTTCTTGCGAGACATTGGCGTCGCTTTCTACCTATTGATGCTCGCGGTCGGGTGCTCGTCGAGTAGCGCGGGCAGTAGTGGGCAAGGTCCAGCGAACGTGGAGGCGACTTGTCACTATCCCCCCGGGGTCAGTACCGATGCTTCGGCGCCCGGCTGTTACGCCGTCGATTCGGCCAAGATCTGTCAGGTCAGTAACGGGGCAACGGTCCTTCCCGATGGCGGAGTGACGGGGGGCACTGAGACGTGCCAATCCGTGTGCGCGAGCGGTGACTACGAATTGACCTGTTTGGGCAGCGGCCCTTTGGGGCAGATCCCCGCGCCGTTGCCTTCGCTCGGTTGCCAAGTGGTTCCGCTGCCGACGTCGTCGAACGAGCTATTTTACTGCTGTCCGTGCGCAAGCTGAGCTGAGTAAGCGCCCCGGCACGCCGTGTTCGTGCGCGGTCGAGTGCGCGGCTCGCTTCTTGCTGAACACCGCATCGAGCAAGCTAGGCGGTGTTTGGTATGGCAAGAACGAAGCGAACCGTGCGTCCCCTGCAACACTGGCTCGGGGCGCTGGGCTTGGCGGTCACACTGAGCGCGCTGCTGCCGACGGCAACGACCGGCTGTGTTTTTGACGCAGGATACTGCTTTGAAAGCAGCGAATGCCAGGACGAGTCCGTGGATAGCTGCACGGGCAGCGGCTGCGGCGTGCAGCAGGTCTGCGCGGACGGCTGCTACCACCTGACCGCGGACCCGTGCCGTCTGAGCATCTATTGCAAGTGGAACATCACGAGCTGTGAGCCCGTGCAGGATTTGTGCAGCCATCAGAGCGTGGCTACGTGCAGCACGCTGCCCTATTGCGAGTTGAAAACGGTCTGCACCGCTTTGCAGAACTGCGAAGGCTTCGATGACTCAGAGTGTGCCGCACACCCGGGCTGCCAATGGCAGCGCGACTGACGAGCTTCTACGGATCGAGCGCACAATTCTCGAGCGGAAACACGAGCTGCCGATTGTCGATGAACTGCATTTCCTTGCCGTCGCCGTCCTGCTGAGACGTGACGAAGGGCAAGCACGCGACCCTGTCGTCGCCCGGCGCGCGATCCGGGATGCCTCGCTTGAACGTGAACGGCACCCGGAAGTTCACCGTGCGCGTGACCGCTTGGGCCTTGACGAGCACGTCGACATCGCTGCCGAGAAACGCACCGCAGTCGAGCGCGAAGCCTGTGATCGTCGAGCTTCGGCAGCGACTGTCCATGCTCGCGCCGAGCACACCATCGTTGAGCCGGCCGTGATCGATCCGGAGATCGGCGGAGTACTGACAGAGCTTGGGGCTGTCTCGACAGTTGCCGGTGCAAGTGAACTCTATGTGGAACACGACGTCCGCCGGGCCTTGAGGACGAAAGCGAATCGTGAGTGGGCCCTGTGTTCCCTTACCTGGGTTGTATTGCTTGATGCAGTGGAACGCGCGAAGGCTGGGACTATTGGAAAGCCCGCCGTCCAACGTGCCGGCGTCGGGTCCGCTTCCGTTGACCAACGTGGCGTCCGACGGAAGGTCGCTCGCGGGTCGCCGCGCGTCGTTTCCCGGCGGAGCTCCGCCGTCCGGAGGGAGCCCGTTGCCCGCTGTGCGTCTTTCACAGGTCGGCAGCGCAACCAACAAGCCGAACGCGCACACGGGGAGCACCGAGCGAAGCGGCCGCGTCATCACCGCCGCTGAGCCTACTCGGCTCGAGCTCGTTCCGGAAGCCATGCCCTCGCATTGAGCGCTGCGCTCGGCCCGCTCAAGCTCGGTGTGCCGCGTACCGCCGCTTTCGTACGTCGATTGGGCTCAATCAGAGGTGGGCTGGGAGGCTCGCTTTGGCCGGGTGCAAAGTGCGCACCACCATCGGTCTGGCGTTGCCGCTCAACGACCCGAAAAATCAGCGCCTGCCGGATCTTCTGTTGGTCGAGGCGTTCGCTGTCGGTTACGCTTTTTGATCCTCGGGACGTCAGATCAATGGCTTGCCCTGTGATTGGCAGGCAGGCGGCCCGAACGAGACGCTCAACTGCTCAGCCAACACCGTGTGTTCTCCGTGCCTATATTGAACCGTCTCTCTACCGCCCACGCGTATGCCGCCGTCTGAGTGCTACCAACCGGCGCCGCGCTGGTTGAACCTGGGACCGGGTTTCGCCGACGAGGTGCGAGCGGCCAGCTTCCCGGAGCAGCTCGTGCGCTTCCGGAACCAGCGCTGGGCGGAGCGGATTGGACTGGGCGCGCTGACGGACGCCGAATGGACGCGCCACTTCGCGAGCTTCGAGCCACTACCGGACAACTTGCCGCGACCTCTCGCGCTCCGTTATCACGGGCACCAATTCGACACGTACAACGCCGCGCTCGGCGACGGGCGCGGCTTTTTGTTTGCGCAAATGCGGGACGCTGAGGACGGCCGCCTGCTCGACCTGGGCACCAAAGGCAGCGGGCGGACGCCGTACTCGCGCGGAGCGGACGGCAAACTCACCCTCAAGGGTGGTGTGCGCGAAGTGCTGGCCAGCGAAATGCTGGAAGCGCTCGGCGTGTACACTTCCAAAACCCTGAGCTTGATCGAGACTGGCGAAGCGCTCGAGCGCAGTGACGAGCCTTCGCCCACCCGCTCTTCGGTGCTCGTGCGCCTCAGCCACTCGCACGTGCGGATCGGCACCTTCCAACGCCTGCATTTTCTGGGTCAAGCGGCGCTCAGCGAGCGCCTGCTCGCGTACTCGGTCGAGCATTATTACCCGGAGCTCTCCGCGTCGCCCGCGCCGGCGGCGTTGTTCCTACGCGAGGTCACGCTGCGCTCCGCTCGGCTCTGCGCGCGCTGGTTGGTGGCCGGCTTCGTGCACGGCGTGCTCAACAGCGACAACATGACGATCACCGGTGAGAGCTTCGACTATGGGCCTTACCGATTCTTGCCGTACTACGATCCGGGCTTCGTCGCGGCGTACTTCGACGGCGCAGGCCTTTACGCGTTCAGTCGCCAGCCGCGCGCGGTGTTTCGCAACCTGTGCCGTTTGGCGGAAGCGCTGGGCTCCCTTGGCGAGGCGAGCGATCTGGAGCACGCCCTCGCGGATTTTACGGCGGAGCTTGCCCGCGCGCGCGCCGAATGCTTGCTCGAGCGGCTCGGCCTGTTGCCCGTCGGACACGACGAAGATCAACGCCTCGCCAGCCTGTGTTGGGATTTTCTCGCAGCCACGCGCATGCCGTACGACCAATTCTTTTTCGACTGGTACGCCGGACCCGCCAGCGAACAGCGCGCCGCCGCTGGACCGGCAGCCGCGCACTACGCGTCCGCAGCCTTCGCCAATCTGCGTCGCGAACTCATGAGCCGCACCCCGATTTCCGTCGCCGTGCTCGGCAGCGCGTACTTTCAGCGCGACGCGCCGTGCTCGCTCGTGATCGATGAAGTCGAGCGCGTTTGGAGCGCGATCCGCGAACGCGACGACTGGTCCGAGTTCGAGCGCAAGATCGCGCACATTCGTGAGCTCGCAGCGACGCGTTCGGGTCAATGACACCGGTTCCAGTGGGTAGGACCGCACGGGCGCTGTCCCTCGCCCCACGCGGCCCCGCTATTGTGCGCGGCGCGGGGCAAACGATGCGTTCGGCGCGCACCTCGGCGTGCTAGGTGACTGCGCCGCGCTGGGCGCTTAGACTTTGAGTGTGCACTCTTCCAACACCAGCTCATCGCCAACCTCGCCCGAGACCGCCGCCCGAGAGAACTTGAACGGCGGTCGACCGCTTGCGCAACTTCCCGTCATGCAGACCGCTTCGTCTCGCTCGCACGCGCTTTTCAGGCCGTTCGGGGTGTCCGCCTTTCTCGCCGGCTTTGCGCTGGCTTGTTCGGCGTCGGGGGGTTCCACGAGTGCTCCGGGCGACGACGCCGGCGCTTCATCTGTTGCGGGCTCGGCCGGCTCGCAGGCGAGCGCGGGGTCGTCGTTTGGCGGCACGGGCACGGCGGGCGCGAGCGCAGGGTCGGCAGGCGCGAGCGCAGGTTCCTCCGGCGTCGGCGTGGGTGGAGTCGGCGGCACGAGCACCACGGGCGGCGCGGCGGGCACCGGAGTCGGTGGCACGGACGTCGGCGGCGCGGGCACAGCCGGTAGCGCAGGTTCGAGCGGCAGCAGCGGCTCAGCAGGCAACGGCGGTTCAATCGGCGGCGCGGGTTCTGCCGGCACCAGCGGCACCGGCGGTTCCTCGGGCACCGGCGGTTCGAGTGGCACGGGCGGCGCAGCGGGCACCGGCGGCACCGGCGGTTCGGCGGCGGGCACCGGCGGCTCAGGCGGTACGAGCAGCGATCCCTGCGGGTCCAGCAATCCCGCAGTGCGGCCACTACCCACGATCGGTGCCGGCATGTTCGATGTGACGACCTATGGCGCCGTCGGTGACAACAAGACCGACAACACGACCGCGCTGCAAGCCGCGCTCACCGCTGCCGGCAACGCGGGCGGCGGGACCGTCGTCATTCCGACGGGCACGTTCTTGAGTGGGCCGATCGTGCTCGGCAACTCGACTGCCCTCGAGCTCGCGACGGGAGCCGTGCTGAAGATGCTGCCGATGGCGAGCTACCCCAGCATCACGCCGCTCATCACCGCCAACAAGGCGCACGACATCGCCATCATCGGCTCGGGCACGATTGACGGGCAAGGGCAGGCCTGGTGGGACGCCTTCGCAGCGGATTCGACGGTCCAGCGCCCACAAGAAGTGAGCCTGGGGAACTCGACGCGCGTGCTCATCAGCGGTGTTCACTTCCAGAATCCGCCCGAGGAGCACATTTGGGTGAAGGGCGACACGGATCTCACGATCACGGGCATCACGATTTCGACGCTCGGCACCTCGGGCAAGAGCCCGCCGAAGAACACGGACGGCGTGGATGTCACGGCCACGGGAGCGTTCTTCTGCAACGACAACATCGCCGCCGGCGACGACAACATCGCGCTGTCCGGCACCAACATCTACATCGGCTATTCCGACCTCGGCGTGGGTCACGGCTTGTCGATCGGCAGCATCACCACCAAAGGCACCGCGAACCTCACGGTCGATCACATCACCTTCACGGGCACGACCTCCGGTATTCGCATGAAATCGGCGCGCGATCGCGGCGGGCTCGTGCAAAACCTGACGTACACGAACATCACCATGAAGAACGTGCAGAACCCGGTGTACATCACCTCGTACTATCCGGACCTGCCTACCGATCCCACCGCGGACACCGCGCAAGCCGTCACCGCGACCACGCCCTATTGGCAAAACATCACGATCAAGAACCTGACCGTCACCGGCTCCACGAACGGCGGCATCATCTGGGGCCTCCCCGAAGCCAAAGTCTCAGCGCTGACCTTCGATAACGTCAAAATCGCAGCCAAGACAGGCATGGAGATCTTTCACGCCACGGGCGTCTCGTTCATCAACGGCTCGGCCGTCACGCCCACATCCGGCGCCGCGGTGACGACGTACGACGCTGCCGTGACGGGCGTCACGACGACCGCGTATTGAGGTACGGGCGGGCACGCGGGGCGTAGACCCGGCCGAGCTTGCAATGGTCCCATTCGGGCTTAAGTTGCGAGTCATGGCTGAGCTACGGATTGACGTGTGGTCGGACATCGCGTGCCCCTGGTGTTATGTCGGTAAGCGTCGGCTCGAGCGCGCGCTCGAGGACTTTCCGCACGCGGCTGAGGTGCAGGTCGTCTGGCATGCGTTCGAGCTGGATCCCGCCGCGCCCAAGGAACGCGATCCTTCGGTTTCACACGCCGAGCGCATCGCCAAGAAGTACGGTATTTCCACCGAGCAGGCGCGCCGCAACAGCGAGCGGCTGCGTGACACGGCGCGCGGCGAGGGCTTGGCCTTCGATTTCGAGCACATCCGTTCCGGCAATACCTTCGATGCGCATCGGCTCGTGCATCTCGGTCGGGAGCGAGGCGCCCAAGGTGCAGTGAAGGAGCGCCTTTTGCGAGCTTACCTCGAGGAGGGAGCGCTGATGAGCGATCACGGCACGCTCCTGCGACTCGCGGTAGAAGCGGGCCTCGACGAGCGTGAAGTGGCGGACGTGCTCGCGTCGGAGCAATACGCGGACGCTGTGCGCGCGGATGAAGCAGAAGCGCACGAGCTCGGCATTGACGGCGTCCCGTGTTTCGTCCTCGACGGACGCTTCGCGGTCAGCGGCGCGCAGTCGCCGCAAATTCTCCTGAGCGCGCTCCACCAAGCTTGGAGTGAACGCGAGCCTGGTTCGGCAGCGCTCGCGGAGGGCGCCGTGTGCGGCCCGGACGGCTGCTGAGGCTAGCGCGTAAAAACAGCCGCTCCACGCCTAGCGCGCGCAGCGCGCCGTGGCCCGCACGGTTTGCGAGAGGGCGCCGCGCGACGGAGCGCCGAGGAAGTCTGCGCCGTTCAGGTTGACCGCGCCGTTCGTGCCGGAATGGCGCAGTCCGTATGCAGTCACTGCACGGCGTGTCGCACGTCACGCACGAACAAATAGCGCCAGCGCGTTTCGTCAATCAAGATTGCGGCTGAATGCGCTAGAGTGTAATTGTGGAGCGTTCGGCGTATCGCGGGCTCAATCAGCGGGTTGCGATCCTGCTCGCCGTCGTCACGTGCATATCGTGCTTGCTCGCCGCGTGTAGCTGCGATGAGACGCCGAGCGCGGTGGCTAGCTCCGTGCCCACACAAGACGCGGCCCCCGATGGCGCGCGCGATGACGCCAGCATGGACTCCGGCTCCGACGCCAGCGACGCCTCGGACGCTAGCGACGCCTCGGATGCTAGCGATGCCTCCGACGCTAGCGACGCCTCCGACGCTAGCGACGCCTCCGACGCTAGCGATTCAGGGGCTACCGGTTGGTCGCTCGAAGATCCGGGCACAGCGGGCTTTTCATTCATCACCCCCGAATTCGACGTGCCGGCGGGCAGCGAAACCGCGCGCTGCTACTTCGTCGAAGTACCGGGCGATGCCGGCAGCGCCGTTTGGATCGATCACATCAAGATGGCGCTGAATCCCGGCAGCCACGAGCTCACGGTATACAACGTGAAAACGATCAAGAATCTGGGTGCCGATCCGAGCGCGGTGGTCGTCGACGGCGAGTGCTTGGTGGCGGCGAATTGGTCGGATTGGTCGGTGGTCGTGAACACGCAGCACGGCAGCGCGAGCGAGCCATTCACGGATTGGCAGCTGCCGAGCGGTGTCGCGCTGGGGCTCCGGGGGCATGACTTGCTCATGGTGCGAGCGCACTATGTGAATGACGCGTCGCAAGCCACACCGGGCACCGGACGGGCGGGCTTCAATTTCTATTACTCGAGCGCGACGAACCCTGTCGCGGTCGGTGTGGTGCATGCCACCAAGCAGAGCGAGCGCGTCTGCCAATCGAGTCCTAGCACGAGCGTTTCCGGCAGCTGTACGATCATCGGTGGGGCCACCGTGATTGCGGCCAATGGCCAGCTCGAATCGCGCGGCACGGATCTCGAGGTCTTCACTTGGTCTGGCGATGCGTCGGCACCGCCCGGCTCGGCGGAGCGCTTCTACCAAAGCACGAACTGGTCCGATCCACCGATGGCGCTCGCACTCGACACGCCGCTCGACTCGAACGGTGGTTTCTATTGGACGTGCGCTTTCGACTGGACCGCGCCGGCAGCGCCGCACTCCTGCGCGGACATCGACGCGATCGATCAGCTCGACGCGGGCGATTGCTGCTACGCCTATGGACAGCGCGCCCAGACCTCCGAGCGCTGCGACGTGTATCTCTATTACTACCCCGTGAGCTTCAATATTTCGTGCCAGTGAGCCCGTACCATCTGCGGCGCTTGCACGGTGGGGAGCTCCGCAGCTACCTTGGCGCGCATGGGATTAATGGGAGCTCTGTTTGGTGGTGGTACGAAACTGGACCTCACGCTCGACGTCGATAGCGCGCCGCAAGGCGGGCAAGTGTCGGGCAAGGTCGTCGTGCACGGCGGCAAGAAGGCGTTGTCGTTGACGAGCCTCAAAGTGCGCGTCGGTAAGGTCAAAGTGCAGATGAAAGAGGGCTCGTCGCTGCCCGACATACAAACCGAGCAGATTGCGGAGAGCGTGCTCGCGGTCGATGAGGCGCTGCCCGCCGGCGTAGCAAAGCCGTACGCGTTCAAGCTTCGCCTGCCGGCCGGTATCGAGCCGTCGAGTCTCGGGGTGTCGTACAAGGTTCTTGGCCACGCCGACATTCCCGGCGTCGCCGATCCGAGTGCCGACGCCAAGCTCAAGATCGTCGAGGGTACGGTCTCGGCAATGCTCACCGTCGAAGACATCCTGGCGCGCTGGCCCGGCCTCGAAGCGGCGAGCGAGGAGGAGATCCTGGACGCGCTGCGCGAACTCCACAACGCGTGCTACGCGCAGCGTGAGACCCTCTTGGCTGCGGAACCGATACTTATCCAACGCTTTCAGGGCGCAAGCAGCCCGAAGGTGCGGCGCGAGGCGTTCAAGGCTTGGGCCAATCTGGTTGACGATCAAGTCCGCCCCGATCACCTGCGCCTGCTCGCCGACGTTTCCGCGGCGCAGCACGACGCGCAAATGTTTGCGGAGATCGTCACGGCCGTCGCCAAGTTCGCGGAAGAGGGTGCGCTGCCGATGCTCGAGCAGCTCGCGCAGAACCCAGACGCCGGCGTGCGAGCTAAGGTCGGCAAGAGCATCCGTTTCGACGCCAAGCCGGAGTTTCCGGGGCGCCGCGAGCTCTTGAACAAGCTCGTCACGGATCCGGAAGCTGACGTACGCGCGGCCGCGATCGGCGCTTTGTCCACCTACCGCGACGACGCCCCCTTGATGCATTGGATCGCGGCGCTGGCCACGCGAGACAGCGAGCCGGAGGTGCGCGCCGCGTGCGTGGCCGCTTTGAATCTCGCGCACAACTACGGCATCGGCGACCTGCCGCTCGCCTTGTACGAGAGCCAAATCACGGATCCGAGCCCGGTCGTGCGCCAGGCGATCGCCGAGAATCTGCATTGGCAGCCCGAAGCTGCGAAGCCGCGCGTGCTCGGGCTGGTGGAGCGGCTCTTCGCCGATTCAAGCGACGACGTGCGCGAGGCCGCGGCGTTCCAGATGTGCAACTTGGAGCAGTTCCCCGAGATCGCTCAGTTCGGCCGCCGCGCGGCACTCGGAGACTCCTCGGAACGCGTTCGGCATGACGCGCTACGCTCGCTCGCTAGCGTGATGCCGCTCGGCGAGCTGCTGCCTTTGTACGAATCAGTATTGGCGAGCAACCCGAGCGAGCGCGTCTGGCGCGGCGTGCTCCGCGGAGCCGGCGAACTCGTCAAGGAGCGGTCCGCGCGAGCCTTCTTGGAAAAAATCGCAAAGCTCGACTCGGCTATGGGTGCGTACGCGCGCGACGTCCTCGCTTAGCTTCAGGACAGGGCGGAAATATTGCTCCGCAGAAATATTGTTCGGAGAACGTAAGGCAACACGCGGCGGCGGGCTGTCGAGAGAGCGAGGCAGTCGGTAAAGCGAGCTTCCCTGGCGAGCGATGCTAGTTTTCTACGCTAGTGATCAGCGCACCCACTCGCGGGAATTGGTGGAAGCCTTAGTCGGAGGTCCCCTTGCGTACGAAGATACTGCAGATATTTGGTGTGAGTGTTGCCTTTGGGATCGCGGGTTGCGTGGCTGGCTCAGTCACGCCCAACGAGGGCGGCGGCGAAATGGGTAATGCCGGCAACACGGGCACTGCCGGCGACGCCGGGGCTTCGACCGGTGGGACCAACGGAGTGGGTGGCTCGGGTAACACGGGTGGTATTTCAAGCGGAGGCTCCGGCACGGCGGGCTCCGGCACGGCGGGCTCCGGTACGGCCGGCTTCGGCACCGCAGGCTCCGGCACCGCGGGCTCCGGCACGGCCGGTTCTGGCACGGCCGGTTCTGGCACGGCCGGTTCTGGCACGGCCGGTTCTGGCACGGCCGGTTCTGGCACGGCCGGTTCTGGCACGGCGGGCTCCGGCACCGCGGGCTCCGGCACGGCCGGTTCTGGCACCGCGGGCTCCGGCACCGCGGGTTCTGGCACCGCAGGCTCCGGTGCGGGAGGTGCGAGCGGCGGAGGTTCCGGTGCGGGAGGTGCAGGCGGAACCGCGGGCAAAGGAGGCGCCGGCGGAACTGCTGGCAAGGGAGGCACTGGCGGAACTGCTGGAGCCGCGGGTGCGGCAGGGGCGGCAGGCGCCGGCGGTACTTGCACGGCGGGTACGCCTCTGACCGGCGGGACGTCGCACACCACCAACAGCCAAGGCAACATCACCGGCGGCTACTCGTATCAATATTGGTCGAGCGGCAAGGGCGGGACCGCCACCATGACCGTCTTCAATGTCGATGCCGCGTTCAGCGCAAATTGGACCGGTGTCGATGATTTTCTGGCGCGCGTCGGGCTCGGCTTTGCCTCGAACAAGACTCCTGCTCAGCTCGGTACGCTTTCGGCGGACTTCGCGGAGATCCACACGGGACCCGGTGGCGGCTACAACTACATCGGGATCTACGGCTGGTCAGTGAACCCGCTGCACGAGTACTACATCGTCGAGGACTGGTTCGGTAACCGCCCGCTGCCGGGCACCAAAATGGGCACGATCACCGTCGACGGAGCCATGTACGACGTCCTGACGCACACGCAGGTGAACCAGCCGGCCATTCAGGGCGGCAACCAAACCTTCGTGCAATTTTGGAGTGTCCGGCAGACGGCGCACACGTGCGGACACATCTCGATTTCCGAGCATTTTTCCCAGTGGGCCAGCATGAATCTGCAATTGGGAAATATGGAGGAGGCCAGGCTTCTCGTGGAAGCCGGCGGCGGTAGCACCGGGAGCATCAACTTTACCAAGGCGACGGTGGTGCTCAACTGAGCGTCGCCCGTCGCTGGCGACGCTAGCCACCTTCAAGCCGCGCGTCTTCGACGGCGCCTGAACGCGAGAGCGAGCGCCAGTGCGAGCGTGGTCGCGGGCCAGGACCTGGACGTCGAAGCCATCCTGCAGCTGCAGCCACCGGACTTCGCCGCGGTTGCTCGTGGGGTGCCGCCGCCCGTGCCTGAGCCGCCACCGGTGGTCGTGATGGGGATACCACCGCCGGAACCGGATCCGGGTGGTGGTTGCGCAGGGCCGACGTCCATTGTGTCGGATACGGCGCAGCCGTTGGCCGTGGAGTCGACGTCGAAGATCAGCGGTCGGCCGGCGAAGCCTGCGCTCGCCGTGATGCTGATCACGCAGCGATCGCCCTGCACGGCGGCCGTCACGTTCGACGCGCCCGTCGCGTCCTCCGGCGCGTCGAAGACCACGTGGCGCCCCGGGGAAGCGCCGGGCACGCCGTAGGTCATGGTCGCGGGCGACGCGCCGTCCTGTGCGCTCGAGGCCACGACGTAGTCCTGTTTCATGGCGCGATACACGGCCGCACCGACGACGCCCGTGTTCTGCTTCGGCGCTGGATCGAAGTTGTCGTCGTTGAGGGAGCCGACGATCGCGGGATCTTCGCCCGAGCCGAGCGCGTCGATCGCGTGGATGGCGACGGCCCAGTCGCCCGGCACGGTCACCGCGTACTTGTCGACCGGGAAGCGCGCGACGTCGCATTGCGCGCACGGGTAATTGCAGGACAGGGTGCAGTCGTTCGTGGAAGGTTGCGAGAGTACGGGAGTGCCGCCGGACAAGGCGATCGCATGGATGGCCACCTGGGAGCTTCCCACCGTGCCGAGCGCCACGCCGTCCTTCACCGCGAGGCCGCCGCCGCCGGTGTTGGTGTGGAAGCTGACGTACATGTTCCGTGACGCTGCGCTGGTGTGGACGCGATCGATCGTCACTACCTCGCCCTCGGGAAACAGCGCCCATTCGCGATGGGCGTACTTCACGTCGCTCGGATTGCCGGCGAAAATGAAGGCCTGGGTGATGTCGGCGCGCGCTGCAAACACGCCGTCCGTCGTGCCGCGCGCCCACGGCAGACTGGCCTCGCTCCACGGGGTTTGGCTCGGCGCGTAGTCACCGACCACGGTGGCCGAGTCCGCCGTGATCGCGTTCGTCTCCCAGCTCGAGTAGCCGCCATACGGAGTCGGATTGACGATCAAGTGATCCGCGCCTCGGCTGAGCACGAAGCTCGACGCGGAGAAGCTCTGGTGATCCAAGACCGCCGGCGGTGACTCGAACGCCGCCCACACAGCGTCCTTTTGCCACGAACTTCGCGCGTACAAGGTCTGGCTTCCGCGCGCCACGTACCAGAGCGGCGGCGCGGGATCCTGCGCGCGGAAATCCGCGGGCATCACCGAGCGCGTCTCGGCGAGTGCATTCCAGATGCCGTCGCCCGTGAGCTGCTGCTCCTGCTTCATGGCGAGCGCCCAGGAGGCGGCCGCGTCGCTGGAATGAGCGATCAGGACCGCGTCGAGTTGGTTTGCGCTGGGCGTTTGGTACGGCACGGAGTCGTCGAGATCGCCCGTGCCACTGTATTGCCCGTCCAGCTGCGGCACGGTGCCGTAGATCGTGCGAACGACGAGGCTGTTCGCCCACTCGTCCATCTGCGGCAGTAGCGCACCTTGATCCTCGAGCACGCGCGCCGCGGCCGCGAGTTCGAGCACGCTGAGCGGGCCGTATTGCCAGCTCCCCCAATCGCCTCCCACCAGGGCGCCGAACTGACCGCCGAGATTCATTTGGTCGATCCCCACGAGCCCACCGAGCGTGGTGTTCGTGCCACCGCTCAGCATGATCGTTGCGCCGGTACCGATCTCGGTCTTCGCGAAATCTTGATCCAGGATCTCGGTCCACAAATGACCATCCGCGCCGCCGTCGTTGCCGATGGCGATCGCGGACATCGTCTTCGCGATGATGTAGCCGGCGTTGTAGTTCGTGCCGGGTTGGTCGTTGAGGTAACCCTCTTTGGTGTAGTGATCGGACCAAGCCGTGAGGCACGTGCGCGTCTGCGCGCGCAGTGCCTCGTCCACACCGGGCGCGTTGTAGAGCCAGTCGTAGGTCATGGACAGGTAAGGGCCGTACCAGCGCATGGGGTAGCCCGTGTCGTGGGTGACGGTGGCGAGCACGGGCGTCGGCATGGACGCTGCCTCGAGCGATTGCCAGTCCGTGTTGACGCCCTGAATGCAGGCCATGTTGTCGCCCATCATCTGATCGTCATTCAGGGCCGTGCGCCAGAAGAGGATGGCCTGCGTCAGGTACTCGGCCTTCTGCGTCGTGAGGTAGGCGAGCGCACACTCCACGGCCGCGCCGGGCCACGTGTCCGCGTCCACACCGCCGCGCATCGTGTAGTCGCTCGGGTGATCGAGCGTGCGCTGACAGTTCGCTACGACCGTCTGCGCTGCGGTGCCCGCGGTCATCACGTTCGCCTGAAGCGCGGCGAACGTGGTCTGGTCCATGAACAACCTGGGGTGCGCTCCGGACGGCGCGGGCGGTGCGGCGCCGGCGGTCGCGGCGCAGGAGAGCAGCAAAGCGGCCAGGCTCGTCTCTATTCCAAGGCGAAGTCTCATCGAATGCCTCCGGGGCTCGCGCACCCTCGTTCCGAAAATGCCGGCCACTAGTGCTTATGGGCCCGCGGCTCACAAAGGATCGACCCTTCTGACAAAAGCGAGACGTATTTCCGCGTCGGTCGGACGTACCCACACGCGAAGCCCCTGGGCTGCAGACCCTAGGCCCTGGGCTCGAGACCCCGGACACCGCGTTATTTGTAGATGCTCGTCAGGTTCGCCTGAATGGCGTCGTCAGTCGCGTCGCTCGTCTCGGCCGCGATGATGGCACCCTCGGAGAATGCGCCCGTGCCCATGGCCGAGCCGTCACCACCCTCGCCGAGCGATATACCGCCTTGTTGCTTGAGCGGGATGTAGGAGGTGGGATTGGTCTTCGTCGGGAGCGATCCGTTCCAGGCGATGCTCAGCGCGCCCGTGGAGGCGTTGCCATATTTGATCTCGAAGTTCTGGGTTCCGTCCGTCTTGGCGAGACCCGTGACGATGTTGGGGCTCGCGTACTTGAGGCTCGGATCGCTCGCATTCACACTCGACTGGCCCGCGTTCAAGATCGAGATCGCGCCGCCGCCCGCGAAGACGCCGTTCTCCATGTCCAGCATCACCCAGGGGCCATTGCCCGCTCCACGGGTCCAGTCGGTGGCGTCGCCGAAGTAGAGCGCGGTCATGGTGCCCGGGCCGTCGTCGCCGATGTGGTTCTCCATGTTGCCGTAGTCGTAGCAACAGCCGTTGGTGCCACTGGCCCTGCCGGCGTAGTCGCCGTGGACCACGAAGTACTCAGTCTGCGGATTGGAGCCCGTCGGGATCTTTTTGACGGCGGTCCGGTTCCTCAGCCACTGATAGCCCTTCGACACTACGATGGGATATTGCGTCTGATTGGCCGCGGTCCAAAAGCCAACGGTCGGCTGGCTCGCGGTAGCGGCTTGCGACATGTCGTTGCCGTTCCCGGCTTGGTCGTACAACTTCGCAACCGTACAAGTCGTGCCCATACAGAACGTGTTCAACGCGTTCAGATCGACGAAGCCACCCGCGCCGGTCGTATTGATATCTTGAGTCTTGCCGTCCGATGCGCGCCGAGCCTGGAAGAGCTTTCCGTTGTAGGCCGCGTAGAGCGCGCGCGTCACGGAGTGAGCTGCGACGAGCGGCGTTCCGGCCGCTGCGGCGATGTCGCCGGGAGGCGTCCCTGTCTGCGAGCCCCCCGCGCCCGCGCTGCCCGCTGTCCCGCTCATGCCCGCTGCGCCACTACCGCTCACGCCTGCTGTGCCACCACTCGCGCCGCCGCTGCCGCTCGCACCGCCGCTGCCGCTCGCACCGCCCTTCCCGGCGCCGCCCGCCGTGCTCGTGCCGCCGGAGCCCGCGGTGCCCGCGCCGGCCGCACCGCCCGCGCTCGACCCGCCGCCGCCGGTCGCACTACCGCTGGTTCCAGCGGTGCCCGCTCCGCCCGCACCCGTACCGGACACGCCGGCGCTCCCGGTTCCTCCCGCCGCGCTCGCTGTGCCAGCGACGCCCGCCGCTCCCGAACCGCCGCTCGTTTGGCCCGCGCTGCCGCTCGCGCCGGTCGCACCCGCATTGCCGTCAGACGGAGCAGACCCTGCGCTGCCTGATGCCGCGCACCCGAACCCGCATAAAAAGATGGACGAAACAGCCAAGAACGATGAGCGAGCCAATTGCATGCGCAGTTGGTCGTTGGTGGAATCGCGGAATGGTCAAAATAGGCGGCTCGCCTGAAAGATGCCCATTGCGAGAAAATTCGGGTGAGGCCGCAGGGGGTCGACGAGCGGACGCTCAACCAGGTTCCGCCCAGGGACTCGCGATCACTTCGGCCCGAGCCCCATGAAGAACTGCCACCAGAAGTCCCCATTCGAGGTGGGCCAACCGTGGCCGCCCGGTTGCGTGCAGAAGAGGACGGGTTCGGTCGGCTTGCAGCCCTGGAAAGCCTGGCAAATGCTCGAGACCGGGCTCGCTGAAGTTTGCATGGTGCAGCCGTTCTGCGGAGCCCACACGTTGGTCTCCGAGGCGCCGCCGTTCTTCGCGTCGTCGCACGGATTGAAGGTGTCTTGTGCGCCGCAGATCACCATCACCGCGACGTCACCCTTACAGCCGCCTTGTTGCCAATCCATTCCCGACGACGGCGCGATCGCGCGCAGCGTGTCACCTCGAAAGCAACCGAGCATGTTGGACATGATCGCCCCCGAGCTCGCGCCGAGCGCGAAGACTCGGCCGAGGTCGACGCAATAGTTCTGTTCGAGCAGCGCGAGCAGCGCGTCGAAATACGCGACGTCGATGCCATTCTGATCGAACACCCACGCGATCTGACCGTTGGTCGTCGCGTTCGGCAGCGCGTCCGGATAGACGAAGATTGCGCGATGGCCGGCTTCCAGTTGGAAAAATTGCTGCGCTTGCGCGCCGGTGCCGCCCACGCCGTTGAACACGAACACGACCGGCAGCGCCTCGCCTGCTTGGTAGTCGACGGGCACACTGAGCCGATACGTGCGCGCCTGGCCAGAGACGGTGAGCATGCCGTCGATGTTCGTGCCGGTGGCTGGAGTTTGTAGCGAGCACCCGTTCGATGCGCCGCCTGCGCCCGCAGCGGTTCCGCCACTGCTGCCGCCGGCGCCTCCGGTGCTGATGCTTCCACTCGCGCCGCTTGTCGCGGCGCCTCCGCTGCTGACGCTGCCTCCGCTGCTGACGTTGCCTCCATTGCCGCTGATCGCTGCGCCTCCAATACCGATGCTCCCACCGTTGCCACCGGTCGCCGCGCCGCTCGCGCCGTTTCCGCCCGTGCCGCCGCCTGAGCCTCCAGACGCCGTCGCGCCGCCGGAGTTCGGTGTGCCGCCCGTCCCGGAGCTCGCGGCACCGCTCACGTTGGCGTTGCCACTCTGGCCAGAATCTTTCGGCGTGGTCGTGCTGTTACTGCCGCAAGCGACGAGCAGGGCGGCCACGGCTTGGACGTAGATCCGGTGTTTGGGGTTGCGCATAGGCTCCTCCGCATACATTCCCCGATCCTTCGGAATGGATTTCGAAAGGCAGTGATAACCACCGGCCGTGCGCGCGATTTCGCCGTTCGCAGACGGCATGTTAGTGAGCCTCATGCCTGGCGCGCCGAGACGCAATCGCGGAACCGCATGGCCCTGAGCGCAACGATCCATCACTTTCGGATCACGCTTTCCGACGTCGATCGCAGTGTGTACGAGTCGCTCGATCTCAGGGTCGCGCGCCATCCGTCGGAGACCTTGCGCTATTTGCTCACGCGCACGCTGGCTTATTGCTTGAGCTTTGAAGACGGCATTGCGTTCAGCAAGGGTGGCCTATCGTCCGCCGAGGAGCCGCCGCTTTCCGTGCGGGACGCGACCGGCATATTGCGAGCTTGGATCGACATCGGCCAGCCGTCGGCCGAGCGCTTGCACAAAGCGAGCAAGGCAGCCGAGCGAGTCTCGCTCTTCACTCACGTCGAGCTGCCCGTGCTCCTGCGAGACGCGAGCGCTCGGCCCATTCATCGCGTCGAAGAGATCACGGTCTATTGTCTCGAGGCGTCGTTCCTGGACGCCGTCGCGGCCAAGCTCGGCAAAAATAGCGATTTCGAGCTCGTGCGCACGGAGGGACAGCTCTACCTCACGCTCGCCGGAGAGACGCTGAACGGCAGTCTCACGCAGTGCAGCTTGGCGGCGAGTGCGACGTCGGTAGCGTGAGCGGCTCAGGTCGCCCTGTTGCGGCTACGGCGAGCAGCACCGAAAGCCGATGTCGTCGAAGCCGGTGAGCGGATTGCTGCCAATATCGACGTCGCAATTGATCATCCCGACGATGGAGCCGCCGCGCGTTCGGCAATAGGGACCAATGCCGGGGTCACCACAGCTGTCCTCCCATTCCGCCACGTTGCCGCTCAGATCGTAAGCCCCCTGATAGCCGCTCACGCTCGACTGACAGGTCGTCAGCGAGCCGACCGCGAGCGGCTCGACGCTGCCGCTCGTGAGGTGCGCGGAGGCGTAGTCGTAACCGTCGCAGGCCATCGCGTCGTACGTGCTGCCGTAGGGATATGTGTTGGCACCGCCGGACGAGCAGACCGCGTACCACTGACTGGCCGCGGCGTCGGCGAAGTCGGCGAGGGCGTTCGGGCCGCCGCCGATCTTGCCGCACAGGCGTTTGCCGACGCCCGCGCAGTACGCGCGCGCATCGCAGTAATCCACGCAGACCACGGGGTGCTCGTCATTTTGGGGCGGTGGCAACGCCTCTCCGGCGTTCGTGCACGCGACCGCGTAGCTCGTCTTCGTACCGCAGGTCGCGTCGCTGGCGCTCGGCAGAGCAGGCGACGTCGCGAGCCATGCCGCGTACTGACCACGCGTGACTTCCGTGGCGTCTATGGAAAAGCCGGCAGGAACCGCCACCATTTTCGCGACACAGCCGCCGTTTTTCATTTCTTCGAGCGGTCCGCTGCACGGCGCGGTGGCACTGCCCGCCGCGCCGCCGGTCACGCCCGCAGTTCCAGCCGTGCCTGCCACGCCACCCACTCCCGCGCTGCCACTAGCTCCCGCGCTGCCACTAGCTCCCGCACCGCCACTTGGCCCCGGGCTTCCGCTCGCGCCGCTGCTCGAACTGCCCGAACAGGCGAGCATGCACAGTGCGCAGAGTGTGCCGGGCACCAGCCAAAGCCCATTAGCCGTTGAACCCCCGAGTCTCGCTTGCGTAATCCACATGACTCGCTCGACCTCCGTGCCGCCGCCCGCCTACAAACCTGGCGGGAAGGATCATTTACTACGCTTCGCGTGATGGGATCAGCGGAACTTTTTTGGAATTGTTCAATGGTTTTTCGGCCGTGTGCGTCAAGGCCATGGCTTTGCACAGCGTGATCGGCTGACGTGGTGCATCTTAAGGAGCATGCTTCGGTCTTCCTGGTGGTATCCATCAGGACGCACTTGAGTTCGAGCCCTTAGTCCCCCGGTCTGTCGATGATGCTTTCATACCTGCGCGCAGATAAGCTTGGCATGTTCGTGATTCCGCTGGCGCTCGCGGCGAGCGGTTGTTCCAGCTCGAGCCATGCCCCGACCGACACCGGCGGCGTGAACGCGGGCGCCGCTGCTGGAGCGCCGACCACGGGCGGCACGGGCACGTCAATGAGCGGCAACGGCGGCATGTCGATGAGCGGCAACGGCGGGACCGGCATGTCGATGAGCGGCAACGGCGGAACCGGCGGCGTTTTTGGCGGTGCCGGTCTGGGGGGGACGCCCAGCGTCGACACGGTCGCCTGTCAGGGCAGCTTCCCCACGGACGACGTCAGCGGGGCCACGAGCAAAGTCACCGCCGGCGGTTCGTCGTGGGGAGCCTTGCCGCACTTCTGGACGACGTTTGGTCTCGGGCGCCTCGGGCTCTACTTGAATCAGAGTGAGCTCCCCGCCGCGTTTCAAGCGCAAGACAAGACGAGCTTCGACGGAAAGAAGTGGTCCGACGTTCTCAAGCAGCACACCACGGACGCCGTCGCGAACCTCGGCCTCACGAGCGTCCGCGCGCACGGTCTCTTTCACGACGACATCGGCATCTACAGCGAGCCGGGCGGCACGCCGACGTATGACTTCACGCGCTCTGACATCATCTTCGATTTCCTGGTTCAAAATCACGTCGCGCCGATCGTGGAGCTGGCGGACATGCCGGCGGCGCTGGCCAGCAATCCGGCGCAGACCGTGTTCGACTGGAAGATGATCGTATCGCCGCCGAAAGACTACGATCGCTGGCAAGCGCTCGTGCAGGCGTTCGTGGCCCACAGCGTCGCGCGCTACGGCGCGGACGTCGTGAGCTCCTGGTACTTCGAGGTGTGGAACGAGCCCGAGTGCTGCAGCGGCAAGTTCTGGAAGGGCACGCTCCAAGACTATTTTACGCTGTACGACAAGGCCGCCGCCGGCGTGCGCGCAGCCCTGCCCAATGGTCGCGTGGGCGGTCCGGTGTCAAGTCAGGTGGTCGAGCTGACGACCAACTCGAAAGCCGGCATCCAATTCCTCGATCACATCACGAGCACGAACGGCCCGCTCGATTTCTTCAGCTACCACACCTGGGCCTTCCTCGATGGCGCCGTCGGCGGTTACCCCACGGCGCTCGACCTGCTCGACAGCTACGGCAAGACCTCGGTGCCGATCGCCGTCACGGAATTCGGACCCACCTGGGAGTTCGGACTCCAGGGCGCTGCCATGGAGCCGGCGTGGGAGCCGCAGGAAACGAATCAAGGCGCCGCGTACGTCGCGCAGACGTACAGCAACATCGCGCAGCAGTGCGCACAGCAGGGCAAGCGTTTCCCCATCACGTTCGCGTGGTGGACGCTGTCGGACGTGTTCGACGAGGGCTACGCGGATCCAGGGGACTACAGCGCTGAGAACAATCCGTTCATCGCCGGCATGGGCCTCTTGAGCCGCGAGAGCATCGAGAAGCCCGCGTACAACGCGTACAAATTCCTCAATCAGCTGGGCGACGAGCAGCTGGCCCTCTCGGTCACGGGCCCCGGCGGCGTGGGCGGCATGGCGGCGCGCAACACCCAGAACGGCGGCGTGCAAGTCATCCTCTACAACGGCCAAAACCCGGGCATGGGCTATCAGGACGACACGTACTACGCGGTCGCGGCCGCACAGGACATCGGCATCACCGTGTCCGGCCTCAACCCGGCCTCGTCCTACGACGTCACGGCGTATCGCGTCGACGACGTCCGCGGCAACGCGTTCGCCGCCTGGACCCAGCTCGGCAAGAAGAGCATGGCGAGCATGTCCACGAGCGATTGGCAGTCGCTCCAGAGCGCTATGGCGTCGCCTGCGGAGTCGGTCGGCCAAGCCCTGTGCGGCTCGACCTTCAGCAAGACGTTCAGCCTCAGCTCGCCTGGGGCGCTGCTCTTGACTATCGAGCCGTCGCTGGCCAAGTGAGCGCCCGCACGATCGGGACGCGACGCGCGCCGAAATAATGCCGGCGACCGTAAGATCGTGTGACGGGAACGGGGCGATGCCATAAATAGAGGGGGTGGTACGCGCGCTATCGGCGTTTGAGCCAGCGCCAGCGGCAATGCCCGTTGAGCCAGATTTCGAGACTCTTTTTCAAGAGGAAGTCTCATACGTCTGGAACGTGCTTCGTCGCTTGGGCGTGAGCGAGCGGGATCTCGAGGATCTCACGCAACAGGTCTTTCTCCAAGTCTACCGGCAGCTAGCACAATATGATCCCCGGCGGCCGCTTCGCCCCTGGCTCTTTTGTTTCGCGCTGCGCGCGGCCTCCAATCATCGGCGCCTGAGTCGCCACCGAATCGAGCTGCAGGTGCCTCCACCCGATGTCGCGGACCCGGCACCGGGACCTGACGAGCGCCTGATCGGTCTCGAAGATCGGGAGCTCGCGGAACGCGCGCTCTCACAGGTACCTTTAGAGCGCCGCGCCGTGCTGCTGCTCCATGAGGTCGATGGTCAAAGCATCCCCGCCATCGCGGATGCCCTGTCGATGCCCGTCAATACGGCTTATTCGCGGCTGCGCCTGGCCCGACAGGACTATGAAAAATCCGTGGCGCGTCTTCGTTTGCAGCGAGGTGATCGATGAGCTCTCTCTCTACGTTGCGTGCGCTCGGACCTGGTCCTGAAGTTCCGGACGAAATCAAACAGCGCATCCATCGACAGCTGCTCTTCGCGCTCGGCAGTGCTCCGCTGGCTCTGTCGAGCGCGCCGCCCGCGGCCTCAAACGCGGCCCGCTTGCCCGTCCGATTCTGGACCGCCAAGTCTGCGCTCGTCGTAGGAGGTATGTGGCTGCTCGGTGCGTTGATGGGCGTGTTCGCATACTCCTCGTTGCGCCCCGCTCAGGTGCGAGTCGTGTACGTGGATCGCACCGCGCCGAGCGTGTCGGCTCAGTCCATTCCCGCGGCTGAGCCGAGCGCACCTCTAGAGCTGGCCACGCCGGCAGCTGCCGCTGTCGCCCCCATCGTCCCTGCACCAGCCAAGGCCGTGTGGAGCGCTCCTAAGACTAGCGGTCTCCGCTCGGATCTAGGGCGTGAACGTGCGTTGCTGGATATCGCCCGACAGAGCGCAGCGCACGGTGAGCCGGCGCAGGAGCTCAGCCAAGTCACGGCATACCAGCGCGAGTTCCCGCACGGACGGCTCGCGGAAGAAGCGGAAGCGCTTGCAATTCGTGCCTTACTTTCGCTCGGCCAGAAGGGCGAGGCCTACGCGCGGGCCTCGGCATTCCGCGAGAAATACCCAGACAGCTTCTTGACGCCGGCAATCGAGCCGGCCCTGACCCCATGAGCTTGCTGCGCGATGCTCGCTGCATGGGAAGAGTTCGATGCCTTGCGCTCGTCGCTGCTTGTGCGCTTCAATCGTCACTGGGGCGAGCCGCTCCGGGCGAGGCGGCTCGTTTGCAGTACGCGCGCACTGAGGCAGCGCAAGGCTGTCCGGACGCGGCCGCACTCAAAGCCGCAGTCGCCGCTCGGCTTGGCTACGATCCGTTCTTTCCGGCCGCCCGTCAGACGGTGGTAGTCGAGATCGTTGCTGAGGAAACCAAGCTCAGCGCGCGAATGAGCCTGGTCGACGCGAACGGGATCATCCGCGGTTCACGCGAGCTCAGCGATCCGGCGAGGAACTGCGAGGAGTTGCTCGCTTCGCTCGCGCTCGCCATCAGCATTGCGCTTGATCCCAACGCGGCTCTGGCAGACGACACAGATCCCATGCCGCCTCCGCGTCCGCCCGAGCAGGCCGCGGCTCCAGCCCGCGACGGGCAGAGCTCCGAAAGCCGCGCCGAGAAAATCGAGCCTGAGACGCAAGAACCGGCGGACCGCAAGGAATCCGGCCGTCCGCCTCTCGGCACTCAGGACCCGTACGCGATCGGCGCGCGCTTGGGCGCAGCCGTGTCGCTCGGTTCAGCGCCAGCACCGGCGTTTGGTGGGCGTTTCGGAGCGCGTGTGCGCAAGAGCTGGTTCCAAGTCGTCGGCGAATTTCGAGAAGACCTCCCAGCGAGGCGGAACGCGTCGGCTGGCGGCAGTGTTGAGACCGCGCTGACGGCGGGCAGCGTGTCGCCATGCTTCGTCGGCGGCTTCTGGCTCGCGTGCGGGCTCATCACCGTCGGCCAGCTCCGCGCGAACGGTCGCGCCGTCGAGGTACCACAAAGTCGCCGCACCTTGTACGCCGCCAGCGGAGCGAGACTCGAGCTCAGGGCGTTGCTCGGCGCACGCTGGAACGTGCTCGCGAACGCCGATTTGCTCGCGACCCTCACGCCACTCAGCTTACGCCTGCACGGCACCGACGTCTGGAGTTCTTCAAAGGCCGTCTTCGCAATGGGCGTCAGCGCCGAATTCGAGATTCCGTGACGGGTCGGCGGATGCCGACACTAGCTGTGAGTAGGATGACCAAGATGCTTCGATCGCACGCTACTTTGCTGGCGCTCACGTTCGCGCTCGTGTCCTGCGGGAGCCGTGCGCTGGATCTGGACGGCCAAGTGGGTGCACAGCCCATCGTGACCGCAAGTACGGACCCCCAGGTGTTCGCGAATTTGCAGGAGGGCGTGGCACAAATCGCAGTGGACGGTGAGCGGTTGTACTGGGCGGGCTGGGGTCAAAAGGACGCCACCTCTTGGGCTCTCCGCAGTTGTGGCAAACAGTCCTGCGCGTCGGATGTCATCACCTACTCGGCTACGCAGAATGAGCCCGTGTCGGGACCCTTCGCTCTACAGGGGGGTGAGATCTTTTGGCTAGCTTACCTCGCGGGGATGCCGCACGTTGTCGATATCTTAGCTTGTCCGGTGAGCGGTTGCGTCGGTCAGCCGCGACTGCTCGTGGGCAACTCAAATGCGATGTCGCTGACCGTGGACGAGGTGAACGCTTTCTACGCCGCCGGCTCCGACACTAGCTCAGTTCAAATCTATCGAGTCCCGCTGGCAGGTGGTTCTCCACCCGCGGCGCTCGCGGCGCTCAGCAGGGGCGACGTCTACGAGCTTGCGATGCACGGAGACTATCTCTACTGGACGTTCACGACCTCCTCGCCATCCGGGCTTGGAGACATCCAACGCATACGTAAAGACGGTACGGCTGCGGTCGAAACGCTGCTCTCGAATCAGGTGGCACCAACCTCGCTCGCGTTCGACGACAACTACTTGTATTGGTCAAAATATAGCGACGTCGGAGCCCTATACCGCTGGCCTGTATCCGGCGCGGCTATCGCTCCGGAGAGCCTAGTGGGCGCTGTCCGTTCCCCGAGCGCAGTGGTGGTGGATGGCGGCCAAGTGTACTTTGCATATGAGCTCGACGCGTTTGACGCGGCCTTCACGCACTGTCCCGTGGCTGGCTGCAATGGGTTTCAAGCGCTCGCCCACGACCTCGAGGCGGGGCTCGCGATCGACGATCGCTATGTCTACACGGCTCTAACGAACCAAGCACTCGACAGCAGCGACTTCCGCTCCAGACCAACGGTCCAGATCCACCGTTTCGAGAAATGAGCCACCGATGAGGCGAGCAATAATCGTTTGTGTGACTTCGCTCCTGATCGAAGCGTGCTCCAGCAAGATGATCGACCTCGATCATCCCGACAATGATCCGCGTCTGAGCGATCCGACGATTATCAACACGGTCTCGTCCGTAAAGCAGCTTTGGGTCGACGACACTCGGCTCTATTGGCTTACACCGGGCGCGCTCGATGAAGATTCGGCCTTATTCGGCTGCCTTAAAGATGACTGTGCGAGGAGCGTGAGCCTTTACGCGCGATCGGTCGCGCGCGACAATACGCCATCCTATCAGGGGGTCGGCATCGGCTCGGAGCGAGTGTTTTGGTGGGGGTCGAGCCCGCAGTACACCTTGTACTCTTGCCCGAAAGCTGGCTGCCCGGAGCTGGGCAAGATCTACAGGGCCGAGCGCTACGACCGTTTGGTCGCGGACCAGGACCAGGCCTATTGGGCTTCCGCTACAGCGTTGCTCCGTTGCGACTCCGCTGGTTGTGGTGCCACGCCCACCGTAGTTGCCGATGCCCAGCCGTCGATAGCCACTTTTGTCGTCGCGGGTTCAGATGCGATTTGGTACGAAGTGATCTCCAGCGAAATTCGTCGAGCGCCCAAAGACGGCTCGCAGCCGCCGACCACGCTGGTTCAACTGGGCTCGGCAGATACGGTCACTTACTTGGCGGCAGACTCCGACAACGTGTACTGGCTGGATGGGAGCCAGCAGAATGCATTCCGTTGCGCGCTCGCCGGCTGCTCCGCAGGCCCCACGCTGATCTCCTCCGGGACCGAGTACAAGCAGGGACTCGTGGCTTCGGGGTACAGCGTGTACTGGCTCGAAGGTACTTGGTCCGCGCCGGCCGTGCGCAGCTGCCAGAACACCGGCTGCTCGGGCGCTCCGGTCTTCTTAACGCCGGCGAAGGTGCAGGCCTATGCGCTCGACTCCCAGTACGTGTACTGGACCGAATTCGATCAGAGTTTGCAATACGGCAGGTACATCCATCGCGCTCCGCGCTGAGGACATCGGCATCGGGGCGATCACATCTGGCCGCTGCGGCACGGCGATTGCTGAGGGCTCGGCGTGCCTTTCCTCAATCACTCAACCAAGCGCCGGATCGCGGCGATTCTTGTAGCTGCCTTCGCGAGCTCGCTCACCGTGGAGGCTGCGGCGAGCGACACTGTGAATGATTCACCACACCGTGTTTTCGCCGAAGTCGGTGGGTTCTCGACGTGGAAATTCGACGAGCGGGGCGGAGCATTGGGGCTGGGCTACGGCTACCGCCCCGTGCGTGGGTTGGAGATCGGAGCGGGCCTTCGCTACTATTTCGTGCCTGAGAGCGATACCGACGTGTACGTCGCGGCGCCCATCGGCAGTACCGCGCCGTCAGAGCGCGTCGTCGATCCTGGTAGCCACATGTGGACGATGGACGGCTATCTGCGTCCCTTCATTCCGTTCGACTCCGCTGATCGCTTCGAGCTCGGCCTCGGTCTGCGCGTGGGGCTGCTGCTCGCCAATGCGACGGCGCTCGCGAATGTTTCGGCCGCGCCGGATCTGCGCGTGCGTATCACGCGCTCCAGCGCGCTCCAGCTCTCGCTCGAATTCATGATCGGGCAAACAGGACAGCAGAGCCAACTGAACGAAGACCACCCGGCGGACACACTGTTTGGCCAGACGGGCGTTTGGGTCACTTGGGTGCAAACCCTATGAGCCGACAGCCGGACAACTTTCTACCGTCCCGGCAACGCGAGACAGCTAGGGCACGTTCTGCACCAACGCGGATACTTCCGGCAGGTACACGGTGAACGTCGTGCCGCGTCCAACTTGGCTGTCGAGCGCGACGCCTCCGCCGCTCAGTTGGGCGATGCGCAGCACGGTCGAGAGGCCCATCCCCGTGCCTTCACCAAGTGGTTTGGTCGTAAAAAATAGCTCGAAGATACGCGCCTGCCTGTCGGGCGGGATTCCGCTGCCCGAGTCCGCCACTCGCAGAAACACCCAGCGTCCGGGCGCGAGCGAGCCACCTACGATCGGCAGCTCGGCGCTGGTCTCCTCGACCCCCGTCGCGACGTCGATGGTTCCATCTGCCGCGATGGCGTCACGCGCGTTGATGACGAGATTGAATAACACCTGCTGTAGCTCGGTCTCGTCAGCTTCGAGGCAGCACGAGCTGCAGTGGTGATAGCGGAGCTTGATACGGGAGGGCAACACGCGACCGAGCGTGTGAATGCCGGCCTTGACCGTGTCCTCCAGGCGAAAGCCGCTCACTTTGCGCGCATCGCGGCGCGCCAGCGCCAAGAGTTGCCGGGTGAGCGCGGAGCCTTGTTGGACGGCGCTGCTCAGTCCGGAGTGCGCCTCCGCCTTGTCGTCAGCGCTTGGACTGCCCTCGAACAGGATATCGGACCAACCGGAGACGATCGCCAGCACGTTGTTGAAGTCGTGCGCCACACCCGCGGCGAGGCGGCCGACCAACTCCATCTTCTGCGCCTGCTGAGCGGCCTGCTCGGCTTCGAGGCGCTCGGCCTCTGCGCGCTGTCGACGTGTTTCTTCCTCTCGCAGCTGCTCGAGCGCGGTGCTCTTGGCGCGCAACGCGCCTTCGACTCGCTCGACGACGAAAGTCACGCTCAGGCCGAGCACACCCCACAGCAGCAGGGACACGAAGTTGAGCCGCAGCCAAGGGGTGACCTGCGTTAGCGAAATGTCAGGCGACATTGCCTGAAGCGTCCCGCCGACGAAACCGTAACCAGCTACGACCACGATGATCAAATTGGTCGCCACCCAAACCAGCATGGCCCGCTTGCCGAGCAGCAGCGCCGCCATCACGGTGCCGGTCGCCACGAGCAGGCCTGCGTTGCTCGCGAATCCCGCGAGCAAGTAGACCAGCGCCGCGCCCAGCGCGAACGGGGCGAGCAAGATGCCGACGCGTAGCCTGTACGACCAATGCTTGGAGAAGGCAGCCAAGCCGAGCAGAACCTCGGGTGGGATCAAGGTGCTCAGGGCAACCCGATTCCGGCCATGGGAGCCGGCCATTCCAATCGCGAGCGCGACCACCAAGAACGGCGTCAGCAACAGCAGCAGCCGTTGCAGCAACGCCTCTCGCCACGACTCGGCGGCCTCCTGCTTGGTCTCGACGACGGAACCTTGCATGCAGCGCATTCCCGCGGGGCCGCGCCCATGGGCAACCAATGCCGCACCCAACTACTACGGCCGCCGCGTCTCAGGGTCAACGTGCCGGCGGATATGCCTGCGATCGGAGCAGCGCGACTAATGTGCGCGCGATTTTGAGCAGTCGACGATGGGTGAGCAATCAATCGCGGGCCATGGTCGGCAGTGCGACGAGCGCGGCTCGCGGACGCAGATCAGTACCAGAGACGGAACCCGCCGCTCACGTGCAAGAGCGCGATCGTATAGAGCGCGCCGTCGTAGTAGCGGAACTTGCCCGTCGGGATGGCGACCGACCAGAGCTTTTGCACGAACGGCTTACCGGTCGACGCGGGCAAACCGAAGCCGAGCAAACCATTGCACGCGAGCATGGCCGTCGAGCCGTTGTTGTTGGCGTTGACCCAAGTGGCGTACTCGCTTGCGTACGTGGCCTCGAAGGGATCGGCGTTGAAGAAATTGTAGTCGCTCATGAAGTTCGCGACGATGCGCAGTTTGTCATCGCCGCTCGAGTTC
>DASXKQ010000016.1:0-4014 GCA_036496745.1 Polyangiaceae bacterium | reverse complement strand
CCGGGATTGCCGTCGTGCGGGAGCGTGACCGTTAGGAGGCGCTCGCCCCAACGCTCGGATTTTTTCTGCCGCCGGCGGGTCAGGCCGGCGCGCGTGGCGGCCGTCACGAGGCCCAAGCGCTTACGCTCGAAGTCGGCGCGGAACTTGTCCGCGGTGCGAGCGCGGCAGCTCGGACAGAACCAGTGCGAGTTACAGCCGACCTCAATGTCGATCGGCGTTTTGCAGCCCTTACACACGAGCGTTATCTGGTGGCCGCCGTCCGTGCCGCAACGGTCGACGCGCTCGAAGAGCTCGCGCCGGCCTTCGGCGCGCGACAGATGCCACCGGCTCCCGAGCTCGGGCGCGCCGCACATGCGCTCGGAGAGATCGGCGAGGCTCGCCCAGTCGCGATCCACGTAGCTGTCACCCTTGCCGCCGCGCGCTCGCGGATCGTTGTAGACGCGGAGCGTATCGGCCTGCTCGAGCCCCGCGCGGTGCACGCGGTCGCCGCGGTCGACGGTGCGGTCGGTGCGTTCTTCACGCCAGACGTTTTTTGCTTCGCGCCAGGCGCGGCGTTTCTCGAGGCCAACCGCTCGAGAGCGGGCTTCGAGATCACGCGCTTTCTGCTCGCGCACGAGCGCCGTGCACTGCTTGAGATCGGCGAGCCATTGCTCGCGGGGCTCGAGCCGGAGGCGCTTCGGACGCACGGCGTCCGCCGGCGTCGCCGCGGCAGCCGGACGACGCTTCGAGCGTGCGAAGGAGGCGGAGAGGCTCAACGCGCTCGCCTCCCGTGCTCGGGGCAACACGGATCCGTGTCACACGTGCAATTGGGGAGCGTGCCGTTCAGGGCGTCGCAGATCCGTTGCGCTTGCTCGTTTGTCCAGCAGAGAGCGATCGCGCAGCATTGCGCGTTGTCGAGCACCGCGAACGGCGGCCCGAAGTTCGGGATCGATCCGCCGACTGTGTAGCGGCGGGTCATTGGGTCGGTTCCTTGTCGAGCGCGTGCGAGCGCAACAAGATCCGCGCGTCTTCGGGACCCTTCCAGAAGGGTTGGATCCAGATGCGCTTACGTAGCGCGCGCTTCGCGCCGTGCACTTGCTCGCGCCAGTGACCGCGAACTAGAAACTGAACTTTCGGGCGGCTGTGCGTGCGGCCCGAACTCGCCGCGGCCACGTGCTCGCGTAGGTCAATCGAGACAGGGGCAGAAAGCAGAAAGCGCGCCTCAGTGAAGTTCGGTTCGCCGGAGTGGCGCTGCGTTCCGTGCTTGGCGGCTTGCTTCTGAGTGCCGGGCTTCCTGTGTTGCTCGGGGTCCGAGATCGCGAGGCACGCGCCGCGGATCAGGCTGCGCACCATGTCGCCGACTACGCCATCCACAGGCGCTTGGATCTGGCCGTTCTTGAGCACGCTCGCGATCCACTCGGGGCCAAGGCACCAGGCGCGGGCGATCTGCCAGTGCTCGAGCAGGCCATCCGGCAAGATCAGCGACCACGCCGCCCACGGCGCGTGCACGTCGAGCTCCGGCGGGACGTCGGTGCAACAGAGCGCCGCGGCGAGTTGATGGCCGACCTCGAGCCGCGCGAACGAACTCTGGATCCATAGACGCAAGAAGTTGCGATCGTCGAGGATCGTTCCGACGTAGGCGAGCCAATGGCCGGTGACGTCTCGCGCTTTAGCAAACGCGGGGCTGAGCTCCTCGATCACATCGGCGACAATGTCCCAGGCGTCTTTATCGTCGCTGAAGCCGTGGAGCTCCCAGATCCGCGTGATGGCCAGTAGGAAGCGCGCAACGTTCATAGCGACCACTTCGCAGTTGTTCGGAGTGGTCGCGGCGCCCGGTGGACACGTCCAGTCGCGAGCGGCGAGCAAGCACCGCTCTTTGATATCTTGCATCGCTGAGACATCTTCAGAGCGCCACTCGCCACGCGGAACGCCGCTCGCGACAAGCTCGGCCAAGGTGTACTTGATGACCTTCCTCGTTTCGTCCGGAGTAACGAGGCGATCGGCGTCGTCTCCGGAGAAGTGTCGCAAACCGATCGCGCCGCCGAGCATGCCGTGCACACCGGCCTGAACACGCGCCTCGCGCATCAGATCGGTGGCATCGGCGAGCGTGTTGACCTGCAACCAACGCGCGCAGGGGGGCTCTGCGTGAGTGATCTCTGTGCCGTCATGGCGCACGGAGACCCAGAGCCCGCACCCGGGACAGGCGAAGCTTTCGGTTGGGAGATCGGGCGCGGCCGATGCCGCAATCTCGCCCCACTTTTCCACGCCGCCATCGGCGATGTACGCGCGCCGCTCGGCGCGGTTCGAGATGCGATGACCACTGCGCTCCGCGTGACGAAGATCGCCGCGGGCTACCATGGCCGCTTCGTCTGCTCGCACCTGTTTCATGACGGCGCGGCGGCGAGCTCGGTTTGAGGGCAGGGTCATACGCGCACCCGTCGCCAATGGAAGCGGCACCAGACGCGCCGGCTCAGGACGGACGAAACGGCCGGACGGCGAGCGCAACGGGCCGCTTCGCAGGTTCCCGAGGGGTCCGTGGTGTTGGCCGTGCGTTCGGTCGAGCTTGCAAGTGGCTGTAATTGTTGGTCGGTTGAGTTATGCGATCTCCGACGGCGACTCGCCGGCTCCGCCGGTCGAGTTACGCCGTCGGTATGAACGGAAGCCGCGCCTTCGGCGCCGGACGAGAGCGCAATGGCAACGTTTTCCCGGTGATGGGTTGCCACTTCGCGCGCACTCCGGCCACGTGGCTGAATTGCTGTCTCAGTTGCGGCGGGGTTCCGAGCTCGGCGCGAGCTCGGCAGGCTCACGTCTTGGCCACCTTCGCTAGGAAGCGCTGCGTCGACTCGTACGCAAAGCGCGCGATCAGCGTGACCATCGGCGGGGAGGTGAGCGCCTTGACCGCGCGCCTAGCGTTGCAGTCGGTCTGCTTGCGCTTCATGGCGGCGATGCGTTTCCGCTTGGCTCGGCTCACAGTGCCCCCCGTATTACGTCAAAGGACCACGCGCCGGCGATGGCTGTGAGGAACCACGTCCAGTCACGCTGAGCGGCGGCAAGGATCAAGGCCGTGCAGACCGTGAGGCAATTGATCGTCTGCATCGCTAGCAAGATAGGGCGCGCTCGGAGGTTCATCGGCGCCACCACGCGGCAACGTCATTCGCGACAACGTGCGAGCAACGGATCACCCGATGCGGCGGACCCGCGCTGAGCGCGAGGCCCCACGGAAACGCGCCCGCGTTCCAACGCCAGCGTCGGATCATCGGAACGACCTTCCCCACATGGCGAGCTCTACGCCGTCAGCCGGCCCGATCGGTTTGCCGTCGCGCACGACCTCGATCCACATGTCGACGCCGGGGATCATGGTCGAGAACTCCGCCCAACCGTGCGGCGCTTCGTCGCGCTCGATCATCTCGTGCAGTTGCTGGAAGCCCTGCCCCGGCAGCAGTGAGAAGAATTGCGCGGGCAACGGTCCGATCGCGGTTATGCCCTCGATCGTGTTGCCGTTGCGGATCACTTGCACACTGGCGCGCGCGAGCTCGGCGCCCCACAGCGCGAGCCCGTCAGGCTTGAACGGCACTTGTGTACTGCCGCGAAAGTACGGGCCGCACCACTCGAACGGGAGCAGCGCACGCCGCACCACTCGAACCGGTGGATCAATCGGGAGCAGACCGTCGTCGCCGATGTAGCGGAACGGCGGCTTCGTCACGCTTCACCTGCCAGCCACGCGAAGCGCGCGCGCACGGGATCGACCGCCGCCGGCGGCGGCTTCGGGGTGCGATCGGTGGGGTTCAGGCAGAGCTCACACTCGCACTTCGTCGGGTGCCCTCTGTGCTTCGGAAAGCGCGTGGCCTTCGGCTCGTGCTCGGCGGGGCAGTGGCCCGGCGGGCACGTCATGGGGAAGTGTGGGCAGATCATCGAAACGCGCCTTCCTCTGCTCGTTCTGCAAGGTCGTCGACGCCATCGGCCAGGCGCTGCAGCTGCTTTGCGAGTTCGCGCAGCGCTACGCTCTCCTCCGACCAGGTCACCTCACCTGCGTCT